>NZ_JAPDDS010000017.1 GCF_025950085.1 Luteolibacter flavescens | reverse complement strand
GCGCTCGGCTCTGAAAGTGGACGAATTGAGGTTGATTGGAATGATTTGAAAGCTCCATGCGGATGTCAGAGAGCGGTGAACATTGGCCGTTCGCCAATGGCCGGCAGCACTGCTGCCGACCGATGACGACTGGCCGAGGCCTCCGACCATTAGAGACCCAGCCCTGGGTTGGCACGACAAAGTGCGAGCGATAGAAAGCAGGGTTGTCCTCTGGTGGCCAGAGCGTGGTGGAACCACCCGGTCCCATTCCGAACCCGGAAGTGAAACGCCACAGCGCCGATGGTATTGGGACGACAGGTCCTGTGAGAGTAGGTCGCCGCCAGGTATTTGCCCGGCATCTTCGAGAGAAGGTGCCGGGCTCTTTTTTTGTGCGCACGGGTGGCCGGTTGGGCCCATGGCCTGTGTGGCACCAACGCGCTATGGCACCATGGCTGGTGGTGCTTGCCTGTCCCGGGCGGAATGAATTCCGCGTTCCCAGTGGTTTTCCGCGGCCGGTGGCCTTCCCTTTGCTGCGATGTGGGCGTTGTCGGTAGGGCGGGCAGTCAGGATGGCTTCGGGCCGGTCTGATGACCGGCGCTCCCAGGGGGGCGCCCAATGGTTGAGGGCAGCCTTAATTTGGCGAAAGCTTGAGGGCGGTGGAGGTGACGTCTTTTTGCTAGGTCCGTGCTGGATTGACGGACGGTCGTTGGATTTCGTCTTCTGCGTCCATGCGAAAGGGCGTGGCGATCTTCGTGCTGGTCCTCGGCATTTTTTCCGGAGGATTCATCGGCTATCTTGCTGGCAAGCAGGCAGGTGGTGGATCAGCTCCGGATGATCGCTTGCGGACATTGCTGCGCGAAGAATGGGAGCGGGAACTCCTGCAAAAGGAGCGAAGAAATGAGGAGGAGGCCAATGAGAGGCTGAAGCTGCGCTCGGGCAAATGGATCTCCGCAGACGGTCAGACGATGCTTTCCGCGGATGGCGAGCTCTTGGAATTCGGCGATGCTCCCGGATGGCCGGATCTCGCTAAGCACGCCTTCCTTGTCCCGGGAGATTCGAACGTCTTTTATTCTTTGAGCGGGCGCTACATCGCGCGGATCTATCATGATCGCCCGGATGAATTCGTCTTCTTCAAGAGTGATCGGAAGAGTGGAAGTTTGATCGTGCTGACGCTCTATCGCGAGGGTACCCCGCATGCGGCATCCCGCCCGCCGCTTCCGAACACGGCACCGCCGCCTCGGATTCAGGCGATCCTCGATCTGATACCGGGTATTCAGGAGAATGAA
Organism: Luteolibacter flavescens; assembly: GCF_025950085.1. Lineage (NCBI taxonomy): Bacteria > Pseudomonadati > Verrucomicrobiota > Verrucomicrobiia > Verrucomicrobiales > Verrucomicrobiaceae > Neoluteolibacter > Neoluteolibacter flavescens. The sequence continues at coordinate 118,957 of NZ_JAPDDS010000017.1, read as the reverse complement.
TCCGTGGAGGAGATCAATCGGAAGATGGCGGAAGTCTGGAGCGGCAAGCTCGACATCATTCGGAACACGATGGAGCGGGGAGAGTCTGACCTTGAGTTCAATCTCGACGTGGAGGGGCAGTGGGTCCTGCAAAGAAGCGAGAAGGAGAATGGTGAACTCATGCGATTCAGAATCGTCCGCACTTGGGTGGAGGATCGAAGGAGCCCCGGCGGGCCGGAGGTCGAGCGGGTGGCTTATCCCTACTATGAATTCGGCAAGATCATCACCGGCCCGATGCAGTTTCATGTGGCGGGGCGGATGTCGGAAGGAGAGGGGAGAGGAATCGTGGGGGATGAGGAGTGAAAGAGCACTGGCGGGAGTCGAGAGCCTTGAAATTGAGTTGGTGCGAAATCGTGGTTCGCATCGCTCCGCGCGCGGTTGAAGCGAGGTGAAGGCGGACATCACCAGTTACCCCATGGCTCGGTGAAGAGATGGCAAGCATCGCGGAGTGGCTCCCCGACCGGTGAACCGCACGCGGAGCGTGCGGACCACGATCTTGAGGCGACGCACCCGGGTATTTTCAATTGAGCGCGGCCTTGCTCCACGCTACCTCCGCGGCATGGCAAGCGGCTTCAAGGAATGGCAGGTGGTGTGCGACGCGCTCGCGAGCGGACGGCAGGCGATCATTCTGCGGAAGGGCGGCATTCATGAGGGGCGTGCCGGTTTCTCCTTCGCGGAGGAGAATTTCTTCCTGTTTCCAACGCGCTTCCACAATCAGGACCAGTTCGTCCGGGAGGGCTCCGTCGTCGCGAAGCCGGAGTGGGTCGCCGGTGAGACCGTCACCATCACCCACCATGCCGAGGCCCTGTGGGCAAAAACACTCACAAGCTGGGACCAGGTCGCCGCGCTGGAGCCGCTGCACATCTGGACGGAGGAGACGATCCGCCAGCGCTTCGATTGGGAAGGCAAGGGCATGGCGAGCGGGAGCATCCACATCGCGCTCGTCCGGGTCGGCGAACTCGCGCAGCCGTGGGAATTCCCCTACGAGGCAAAGTACGGCGGTTGTCGTAGTTGGGTGACCCTGCCCGCGCCTCCGGAGGGTTCGCTCCCCGTCGCCAGACCGGTGCTTGGCGATGATGAGTTCGCAGCCCTGCAGGCGAAGCTCGCGGAAATCCTGGGGTGACGCCGGTCAGTCGCCGTCCTTCCGCCAAGAGGGGACTTTAATGATCCGGTCATCCTTGAGGACCTGGATACCTGGATCCGGGGATAGATCGCCGAGATCAGCGAGTTCCAAGTCGGCTCCCACGCTCCGTATCCTCCTGCTGCCGGGCTCGATCTTCAGGGGCTTTCCCGTCACCGGGTCATCGGCCACTCCATCGGAATGCTGGGTGAAAATCTTTCCCTCTCCCTCCGCCCTGAGCCAGGCGATGCAGGTTTCCATGCTTGGCTGCTGAAACAAGGTTGTGGTCAGCGCGCCATGATAAATGTCGGTGGGATGCTCTTCCAACAAGTCTCCAAGTCCGTTCGGTCGCTTGCGATAGGCATCGAGATCAGTGGCGGACGGTTTGACGACAAACCCCGGCCAATTCACCAGAGGTGCCCGTTCCCTGACCGCTTCGATGCTACCGAGTAGCTGCGATTCTCGCCTGCGGACTTCGCTTTCCTCATCGTAAGGAAGCTCCAGCAATTCACCGACGGTGAGCTTGTCAAAGGGCTCCCGCAGGAGAAAGCCGGAGGTCTGGTCCACAGGGATCTCCTGCAATATGCCCTTCGTGCCTCCTGAGTCGGAGAAGAACTGAGCTTCCCGGCGATAGACTTGGATCAGTTCCGAGCAGTCGCACGGGAATTCGCGGAGGAGAGCTTCGATCTCGGAGAGCCCGGCCTTTTGATCGGGGTGGGTTTCCCAGTCGGAGAGCATTCCATTGAACGCTATCCTCCATCCGAAGATGCCGATCACGTAGCGGATCAGGTCCGGATGGCTCTGGCGGATGAGACGGCTCCACTCCAGCAGGTCGCGACGATAGGCAAGTGCGGCGGCGCGGTCACCTCCGAGCGCGGAGCGGCGGGCAAGAATATCTGCTGCCTTGAAGACCTGTATCCACGTGGTTACTCGGAGACGTCCTTTCTACTCAGGTGCCGGGCGGGAGCTTTCAGCAACTCACGCGCCTGGCGATGGCTTGTCTCAAGTTTCTCGAAGAGTGCCGGATCTTCCACGGCAACTCCTTCTCTCAATCGCTCCGCAATCTCTCCAAGCGCGGCGATGGTGGTTTGATCGAACGGGGTAAAGCGCTTCTCAAACCGGACGATGCCATTCTCCTCATCCGGCACGTCAGGCGCATGGATCGCCAGTTCCGGACTGAGGGTGATCTTCGGCTTCTCCTCCGCGATCGTGATACCGCAGGCAGCGGCCAGAATGATAGGGCCGAGACGGAGGAGGGAGAGATGACGTGTCTTCATCGGTCGGGTTGCGGCATATCCCGCAATCCCCGTTCCGACAACTTCCTAGTTTCCCGCCAGGCCGAGCTGGCGGTCCGCCTTTTCGCGGACCTTGCGGTAGAGCGCAGGATCGTCGCGCAGGCTCTTGCCGTAGGAGGGGATCATCTTTTCGAGGCGGTCCTTCCACGAGGGCAGGCGCTTCGAGAAGCACTTGCCGAGGATGTCCAGCATCACGTCCACCGCGGTGGAGGCACCCGGCGAGGCACCGAGCAGCGCGGCAATGGAGCCGTCCGCGGAGGCGACGATCTCGGTGCCAAACTGGAGCACGCCACCCTTGTCCGCATCCTGCTTGATGATCTGCACGCGCTGGCCGGCGGTGAGGAGACGCCAGTCACCCAGCTCCGCCGCGGGGAAGAATTCCTTCAGCGCGTCCAGGCGATCCTGCGGGCTCTGCATGACCTGCTCGATGAGGTAGCGGGTCAGGTCGATGTTGTCCTTACCCACAGCGAGCATCGGCACCAGGTTTGACAGGCGCACGGAGCCTGGCAGGTCGAAGATCGAGCCGGACTTCAGGAATTTCGGCGAGAAGCCGGCGAAGGGTCCGAAGAGCAGCGTGTTCTTGCCATCGATTACCCGGGTATCCAGGTGCGGCACGGACATCGGCGGCGCGCCCACGGCGGCCTTGCCATAGACCTTGGCATGATGGCGCTCCACGATCGCGGCGTCGTCGCAGATGAGGAATTGCCCGCTCACCGGGAAGCCGCCGAAGCCCTTGCCCTCAGGGATGCCGGACTTCTGGAGCAGCGGCAGCGAGGCACCACCGGCACCGACGAAGACGAAGGGCGCGGCGATGCTGCGGTTGATGTTCTTGGAAAGGTTCCGGACGGTGAGGTGCCAGCGGCCGTCGCGCTTGCGCTTGATGTCGCGCACCTGGTGGTGGGTGGCGATCCTTACCACGTCCTTTGATGCGAGGTGATCGACCAGCGACTGGGTCAGTGCGCCGAAATTCACGTCCGTGCCCCCGGCGGCGCGGGTGGCGGCGAGAGGCTCGGACGGGCGGCGGCCTTCGAGAAGGAGCGGAGCCCACTTCCGGATGACCGAGTGGTCCTCGGAATACTCCATTTCATCGAAGAAATGGTGGCTCGCCATCGTCTCGTGGCGGCGCTTCAGGTAGGTCTGGTTTTCCTTCCCGATGACGAAGCTCATGTGCGGCACGGGCGTGATGAAGCCCTCCGGGGCCGGCAGCACGCCGCGCTCGACGAGGTAGGCCCAGAATTGCTTGGAAAGCTCGAATGCCTCGTTGATCTCGAGCGCCTTCGAGATTTCCACGGAGCCGTCCGCCTTTTCCTTCGTGTAGTTCAGCTCGCAGAGCGCGGCGTGGCCGGTGCCAGCGTTGTTCCACGGGTTCGAGCTCTCCTTGGCCACTTCCGCGAGGGCTTCCACGATCTGGATCTTCAGCGTGGGGTCGAGTTCGTGGAGCAGGACGCCGAGGGTGGCGCTCATGATGCCGCCGCCGATCAGGACGACGTCGGCTTCTGCCATGGTTTCTACGCGCTTCATGGGAAAATTCGGAGCGGCCGGATACGTGGCCTCCGGCCTCTTGGCAATCCCCGGTCGAGCGCCTTCCGCGCCAATTTTTCACAATGAAGCGTCAAATGGCCTCGCGACGCGAATGGAGGGCGCGATTCCGGGCATCGACGCGCTGTTTGAAAGGGTGCGCTGAGGCCTGATCCGGGGAGGCTCCCGGGCGCGGTTTATTCCCGTCCGGAATGCAGCAATATTGGGACATCCGGAGCAAGCGACCGATTGCGAGGCCGGGCATCGGTGGTAGCGTCGACCCTTGCGAACCGGACTCCCGGAGGCGGGGAAAACCACTGCGACGAACCATGAAAGCGAGAGATGACCACGACTTCAACAGGCGGGATTTCCTGATCACCGGCACGGCCGTGACGGCGGCGACGCTGCTGCCTCCAAAGGCCCGCGCGCAGGACGCGGTGAAGGTTCCGGCCAGTGATCCCTCGCTGATGGCAAAGGTTTCCTTCAAGGTGAATGGCGAGGCCCGCGAGCTGGAGCTGGACCGACGGACGACGCTGCTGGATGCGCTGCGCGAGCACTTGGAACTTACCGGCAGCAAGAAGGGCTGCGACCAGGGGCAATGCGGTGCCTGCACGGTGATGGTGGGCGGACGTCGCATCGCCTCCTGCCTCACCCTCGCGGTGATGCACGAGGGCAGCGAGATCACGACCATCGAGGGCCTCGGTACTCCGGAGGATCTGCATCCGATGCAGGCGGCCTTCATCAAGCACGATGGCTTCCAATGCGGCTATTGCACTTCCGGACAGATCTGCTCCGCGGTCTCCGTGCTCGGCGAGATCAAGGCCGGCATCCCCAGCCATGCGACAAGCGATCTGACGAAGCCGCCGGAGCTGACCCAAGGTGAAATCCGCGAACGCATGAGCGGGAATCTCTGCCGCTGCGGTGCCTACTCGAATATCATGGATGCGATCCAGGAAGTGGCGGGAGGTGTGAAATGAAAGCCTTCACCTACGAGAAGCCGCGCACTGCGGCCGAGGCTGCGGCTTCCGCGGCGAGCCATCCCGGAGCGAAGTTCGTCGCGGGTGGGACGAATCTCCTCGACCTGATGAAGCTAGAGATCGAGGCACCGCCTCATCTCATCGATGTGAATGGCCTGGAGTTCGACAAGATCGAGAAGCTCCCCTCGGGCGGCCTGCGCATCGGAGCGCTGGTGAGGAATACCGACCTCGCCGCGCATGAGACGATCCGCCGCGACTATGGCGTGTTGACGCGCGCGCTGGTTGCAGGGGCCACCGGGCAATTGCGGAACATGGCGACGACCGCCGGGAACCTGCTCCAGCGCACCCGTTGCCCTTATTTCTACGACTCCTATCAGGCCTGTAACAAGCGGGAGCCCGGCAGCGGTTGCGGAGCCAGGGACGGCTACAACCGCCAGCACGCCATCATCGGTGCGAGCGAAAGCTGCATCGCCACGCACCCGAGCGACATGGCCGTCGCCATGCGCCTGCTGGATGCGGAGGTCGAGACGATACGGCCGGACGGCTCCACGCGGACCATCCCCATCGCCGACTTCCACCGTCTGCCCGGAGATGCGCCGCAGACCGATACGATACTGGCTGCCGGGGAACTCATCACTGCGGTGGTGCTACCTCCGCCGCTTGGGGGCGTGCATCTTTATAGGAAGGTGCGGGACCGCGCTTCATTTGCGTTCGCACTCATTTCCGTCGCCGCGGTGATTCAGAAGGACGGCAGCGGTCGCGTCGCGCTGGGCGGCGTGGCGCATCGCCCGTGGCGTGTGGAAGCTGCGGAGGCGCTGCTGCCGAAGGGGGCGAAGGCAGTCGTCGAGGTGCTGCTGGCCGGTGCCAGGCCGACGCCGGAAAATGAGTTCAAGGTGAAACTGGTCGAGCGGACGCTGCGGTCCGTCCTAGCCGAAGCAAAACAAGCACAGTCATGAAATTCGACGCACCCGCAGGGATCAATCCCATCGACCGGCTGAAGGTGGTGGGCAAGGCGACCGACCGGATCGAAGGCCCACTCAAGGTCACTGGCAAGGCCCCATACGCCTACGAGCGGCATGATGTGGCGAAGAACCAAGCCTACGGCTACCTGCTCGGCAGCGCGATCGCGAAGGGTAAGATCCTCCGCATCGACATCGACGCAGCCAAGGCGGCGCCCGGGGTCATCACCATCGTCACGTCGGAAAATGCCGGCCAACTGGCCAAGGCGAAGATGATCCAGAATGTCGCCAAGCTTTTGGCCGGACCGGAGGTGGAGCACTATCACCAGTCCGTGGCGCTCGTCGTCGCCGAGACCTACGAGCAGGCGAGATCTGCATCGCGCTTGATCAAGGTGGACTACGAGAAGGCGGAGGGCCGCTTTGACCTCGCCGAGCAGATCAAGCAGGACGCGGGGAAGGAGCCCGCGCCGCCACCGGGTGGCGGGCCGCCGCCGGTCTATCGCACGGGGGACTTTGACGCGGCATTCGCTGAGGCACCGGTCACGCTGGATGCGACCTACAGCACGCCGGACCACAGCCACGCGATGATGGAGCCGCATGCGACCATCGCGGCGTGGGATGGCGATGAACTCACTGTGTGGACGTCCACGCAGATGGTTGCTTGGGCGGTGCGGGATTTGTCGGAGACGCTGCGGATTCCTCCCGCGAAGCTCCGTGTGATCTCGCCTTACATCGGCGGTGGCTTCGGGGCGAAGCTGCGCATTCGCAGCGACATCCTTTTCGCGGCGCTCGGTGCCCGACTGGCTCGCAGGCCGGTGAAGCTCGCGCTGGAACGTGCCCACATCATGAACAATACCGGGCATCGCGCCGCCACTGTGCAGCGCATCCGCCTGGGGTCGACCCGTGACGGGAAGCTGACCTCGATCGCCCATGAAGGATGGTCCGGCAATCTCCCGGGTGGCAGGCCGGAGAATTCCGTCGCGCAGACGCGGTTGCTCTACGCGGCGCCGCATCGCTTCATCGCCTTGCGGAAGCTCGATCTGGATCTGCCGGAGGGCGACTCGATGCGGGCACCCGGCGAGGCTCCGGGGCTGATGGCGCTGGAGATCGCGATGGATGAGATGGCGGAGAAGCTCGGGATGGACCCCGTGGAATTCCGCGTGATCAACGACACGATGGAGGACCCCGAAAAACCGGGTCGCCCGTTTTCCCATCGAGCGCTGGTCGAGTGCCTTCGCCAGGGGGCGAAGAGCTTTGGATGGGACAAGCGCCAGGCGAAGCCGGGCACGGTTCGCGAAGGACGCTGGCGGATCGGCCTCGGTGTCGCGGCGGCATTCCGGAACAACCTGCTGAGGCCATCGGCCGCGCGTGTCAGGCTTGATGGGAAAGGCATCGTGACCGTGGAGACGGACATGACGGACATCGGCACCGGCACTTACACGATCGTCGCGCAGACCGCGGCAGAGACGATGGGCGTGGCGCTGGACAAGGTGGTCGTGAAGCTGGGCGACTCGAGCTTCCCCGCCTCAGCCGGATCGGGCGGCCAGTGGGGTGCGGCGAATTCCACTGCGGGTGTCTATGCCGCCTGCATGAAGCTCCGCGGGATGCTGGCGACGAAGCTGGGCTTCGATCCCGCGGTGGCGGACTTCAGCGACGGACGCATCATCTCCGGGGAGCACCGCATCCTCATCGGTGACGTCGCGGGGAATGCCGGGCTCGTGGCAGAGGATAGCATCGAATACAACGACGCGATTTCCAACGATCAGCAGCAGTCGACCTTCGGTTCGCACTTCGTCGAGGCAGCCGTGGACATCGCCACGGGTGAGACGCGCGTGCGCCGCATGCTCGCGGTCTGCTCCGCGGGCCGGATTCTAAATCCGAAGGCCGCGCGCAGCCAGATGATCGGGGCCATGGTCATGGGCGTGGGTGGCGCGCTGATGGAGGCATGCGCCGTGGACAAGAAGCAGGGCTTCTTCGTGAATCACGACCTCGCCAGCTACGAGGTACCCGTCCATGCGGACATCCCTCACCAGGAGGTGATCTTCCTGGACGAGACTGACCCGCGGTCCACGCCGATGAAGGCAAAGGGCGTCGGGGAACTGGGAATTTGCGGAGTCTCTGCCGCGGTCGCGAATGCTATTTACAATGCCACCGGCGTCCGGGTGCGGGACTACCCGATCACCTTGGAAAAGCTGATCGCGGAAATGCCGGACGAGGATGTGTGAGATATCTGGCGGTCACGGGCGCGGGTCGCACCGCTCCCGTGGCCACTGCGCCCGGACTGCCACGCACCATGAGTTCAGATCCCGGATGGATGGTAGATTCCCACGATCGAGTGCACCGTCACATCACCTGCTGCCGTGCCCGAGATGCGCAGCACGGCATTCGTCGCGCCTCCGGGATTATGGCTTGATCCCATGATGACCTTCGCATCCGAGGTCAGGAATTCCCCGTCAAGCACGTGACTGGAACTGGAAGTCTTCGTGCGTGTGACCCGAAGGACGAATGACGTTCCATTTTCCGTCAAGCTGCCCGAATCAAACCAGTAACCGATCCCGGCGGACTCAATGCGGAGACGCTTCGTGTTGCCGTTCGCACCGAATTTTCCTCTGATCTCGTAGGTGATGCTGTCGCCGTTGTTCGGGAGGTAGGTGTCGTAGAATTGAAGCATCGCACCGTCGATCTGTGATGCCGTGGAGACCAGTGGCGCACCGGTGCCGCCGCTCGCCGCCCCTCCGGAAGAAGGTGCCCACGTATTCGACAGCGTCTGGATCATCACAGGTACTCGCCCGCGACCATTGCCGGTGTTGGCGGACAGCTTGCCATGGATGTAAGCATCGCCACCGACGACCAGGCGGTCAGAGTTTTGCTCACCGGCCACCACGCCTGAAACCGCGCCCGGCAGCTTGAGCTGGGTCATCAGGAGTTGCCCGATGGCACCAGTCGAGAGTGATGCGAGGGCGTCGTTGTAAGGCATGACCCCCAGGCCCGGTGTCTGGTCCAACTGCGGAGAATTCACCCATGCCGAATGCACGGCTACGTAGCCATCATAAGTGGCGGCCCCCTGGGTATCCCCACCTCCCTCAAGGAAGAAGTCGGTATATGGCCCGCTGGCACCGATGCGGGGGTGGGAGAATTTCCACGTCTTGCCAAGCGCGGTGATACGGCACTCGTGCTTCACCGTGTCGAGTTCGATGTTGAGCAGGTATTGCCGCTGGAATTGCATCCAGAACTGATTGGTGGGTCCCCAGTTCACATAGTTCCTCGTAGCTCCTTCGGCCACGACCGGGGTGAAATTGACGCCTCCATTTCCCAGTTCGAAAGCGGCGATGCCACTGCGATCGAAACGAAGGTGCAGCATGTCAACCGGGAGGGTCACCGGGCGTCCGTCTTCATTGATCATGTTGCTCGGGGCGAGCCCGATGGTGAAGCCATTGGTCCACAGGCCGGATGGATACGAGGCCGACGGACGCCACTCGATCACGGTGGACAGCGATGTGATCCCCTCGTCAACGGATCTCCCGAGATAATAGACCGAGCCCGGTACCGCACGCAGGGCCCCGTTTTCGATATAGGGCTTGGCCGATCCTCCGAGGTGGTGCCAGCGCCAGCCTTCGCCGATCTCGGGAGTATGGCCGGGACCGATGACGGTTCCCTCCGGCAAGCGGCCGAAGCGCTCCAGGACGGTCACGCGATTGCTCTGGGCTCCCAGCGCGGCGAGGCCCGTTGTGGCGTCCACATTCGAAAAGTCGGCCAGTGCGCCACCTGCTGCTGCGATCGCCCCGGCGGTCACGGAGGCCAGCGGAGCCACATTGTCCGGGCTCCCGTCGTCGCGGAGACGGTAGTAGGCATTGGGAAGATTCCGCGTGCGGGCGAGCACGGAGATTTCACCGCCCGTGCCTTTCACGGAGTATCCTTCGTTGTCCCACGTGGCCAGGTCCGAGCTGATCTGGATCTGGTAATGCTTCCCGACCTCGGATTGGAAGACGAGCTCCACCGCACCGTGGATGCCGGGGGTGAAGCCGCGCACTTCGCCAACTCCGATGGGATCGGCGAGACAAATCCCGGAGATGGTGGCCAGACAGGCCATCAAGCGCTTGAGCGGTAGGGTGATTGACATGGTGGGAATGATGGGCGGATGAGAGATTCAGATCGTGCTGAAATCGAGAGATAATTCGAAAAAAGCGGGCTCTCGAAGGGCGCAGGCTTCAACCCCGATCAGCCTTTACCTTGAACATCTGCGGGAGGAAAAGCCCCCGCTAGTGTCTGGGGGAGAACTCGGTGTCAGGTTCGGGATTTACGCAGACGAGGGCAATCAGTGCTGGACAGTGAAACGTGTTTGCACAAAATTGTGCGCCGTCTCCTCCGGCCCCAATACATGTCATCAAAGCGCAAGACCCTGGAATTTGAAAACCTCAGCCGCCGCGAGCGGGAAGTGATGTACGTGGTGCATCGCCTGGGTGAGGTGTCCGCAGACTCGCTGTGCGAGAATCTGGAGACCACGATGACGAATTCGGGGGCACGGCGGATCCTTGGCATTCTCCATGACAAGGGCTTCCTCGCGATGCGGAAGGATGGCAACCGCTACCTCTACCTGCCGGTGATGAATTCCTCCGAGGTGGGATTCGAGATGCTGAAGCGCACGGTGGGGAGTTTCTTCAATGGCTCGCTGTCCTTCGGCCTCGCATCCTTCCTGAAGCGGGAAAAAGGAACCCTGGCTCCGGAGGACCGGCGCATGCTGGAGGAGATCCTCCAACGGGCCGACTCGCCGAAGAAGGAAGAGGACGCAGCGAAGGGCTGAGCCTAATTTTACATCCCGCCTGACATTGTGCTGGGCGGCCCGGCGATAGCTGCTTGTCTCGGATCATGGAGGAAATGACCGGGGAGCTTTACCGCTGGCTCCTTGTCGCTTCCCTCCGGTTTTGCCTGGTGCTCCCGCTCGTGCTGGCGCTCGCGTATGTGTCGCGGCGCTCCGCATCCCGCATCGTCTGCGTGTTGTTGGCCGTGGGGCTGCTGGCGGGGCTCGCGGCTCCGGCGTTGCCGATGGTCTTCCGCATCACGATCCCCGCGCTGGCCTCGACGCGTGCTTTCGCACCCGAGGTGCCGGGCGAGTTGCGAGTGTCCGCGGTTTCCTCGATGCCGGTGGCCGGGTCCATCCCGGGGGCAAACCGGGATCCGCTGCCGGGCCTCATCGTGCAGGTCTGGGCGGCCGGGGCATTCCTTTTCCTGCTCTTCCGCGGCGCGCAGTACTGCTCCAGCCTGGTGCGTTTCGCGAAGGCGAAGCCCGTTCATCCGGATCATCCTGCGGCGCGGCTGTTAGAAAAGCTGACGGAGGGAATGCGACGGCGTCCGTGGATGTTTGAAGTGGAGACCCTGCCCGGGCCGGTGGTGCACGGGTTGCTGCACCCGCGGCTGTTGGTTTCCTCGGAATTCCTCGCGCGCGACGAGGCCTCGCAGGAGATGATCCTGCGCCATGAGATGGAGCACCTGCACGGGCACGATGTGCCGCTGCGTGCCGCGCTGGAGCTCGCGGCGATCGTCTTTTGGTTCCACCCGCTCGTCCACCTGCTGCTGCGGCAATACGACCGTGCAGTGGAGATGGCGTGCGATGACGCGGTCATCGCCGGCGGTGTACCTGCCTCGAAATACGGGGAGGTGCTCGTGAACGAGGCGAAAGGAGGCCGCCTGAGCCGCCGCCATCTCCGCGAGGTCCGCAGCCGCCTGCTGGCCGTGCTCCGGTCGGACAAGCGGCGCTCGTTGCCGAATCCTCTGACCGTGGTCTCGCTCGTGCTTGTCTTCCTGCTAGCGCTCGCTCCACTTGCCGTCACCGGCATCACACCGTATCCGAAGCAGCCCGCCTTCCGCCCGCTGACACCGGATCCACGACTCGGCGCGCTGTGGCGCATGCGTGTGGGAAGCGGGGATATCGTGGACGACTGGAGCGGCCACGGTCATCACGGTCGCATCAACGGGGCCTCGTGGGTTACCGATCCCGAGCGCGGGCCGTGCCTGTCCTTTGACGGCGTGAATGACATCCTCATCCTGCCCGCGGCGCTGAGCGACTGGACCACGGGACCTTTGACCGTGGCCATGTGGCTGAAGCTACCTGCGACCGCGGACGGCGGCGGCCTGCTGCTGCGCGGGGACTACAACCAGACTTGGAGCGCGGCCAGTGCCCACATGGGGAATGGAGTCTTCCGGGTCTTCGGAGAGCGTGAGCTGAGCCTGACCGCGCAGCATGGTCCGGATGGCGGGCCATCGAGATCGTCTCCGGGCCTGTATCCCACCTTCGACTCCTTCGGCATCAGTGAGGAGCAGTCGTCCGTCGGGTTGCCGGTGGACAAGTGGGTCCACGTGGCGTTTTCCGTGTTCTTCGACGGGACCTCCATGAGACAGATCCGCTTCTACGTGAATGGCGAGCCGACCGGTGTGCAGGATCAGGATCTCAATACCGCGCCCGCCTTCAATTTCGACTGGCCGTCGGAAAGCTGGTACTTCGGACGGGGCGAGGCCCCGCCCGCCCATGGCAATCACTTCGAGGGACTGCTGTCGGATCTTGCCGTCTTCAATCTCGTTCTAACAGAAGATCAGGTCCGCCGCGTGATGGGCGGCGACTTCAGCCTGCCGCCCGCGGGCCAGTAAGGGCAGGGCCCTTCACGGGGTGGCGGCGAGCCACGGCGGGAGGTCCGGATAGCACTTCACTACCGGTTGCTTGAATTTCGGATCGATCAGCGTGATCACGATTTCCCGTCGCGTATCGCTGGCCTTCCAGCTCGCCGAGTAGCCCTTGAACCACTTGTCGCCCGCGCTGGCGAAGTCCACCACCACGGGATACATGTTGTAGTCGTCCTTCTTCGCCGCCTGCGGGAAGATCATCTGCTTCGAAGGCGGCACGGGCGGGGATGCCTTGCCCGCGATGGTGAAGCGCACGGGCACGGGCGCGAGATTGATGGACCGGATGTGCCCCGGCTTGAAGCTGTCCGTGTCGTCGTCAAAGGCCATCACCTCGTAGGGCTTCGCGCCGCCGGACTTCGCGGGCAGGAAGAGGAAGAACTGCCGGGATGAGCTGGCGAGCGCGACCTTGGCCATGACGGCCGGCTTGCCATCCGCTCCCGGTGCCCCGGTGAAAACCGCTTCCTTGCCCGTGAAGTTTCCCACGATTTCCGGGGAGAGGGAGCCCGTGTAGAGCGGCACCTCCACGGCATCGGCACCCGACTTCGCCGCGGGCAGATGCACGCTCGTGACGCCTGCGGTCTGCTCCAGGCACAGGGTGCGGAAGCGCACGGTGCGTGCCTCCTGGGCATGCAGCGCGGACGAGGGGAGGACGCATGCGGCGAGCGCGAGCAGGGGAATCGTGTGGATTTTCATGATCAAACTTCCTCGGGGTGAAGCCAGCGGAATGCCAAGGTCTCGAAGCGTCTGCCAAAGGTGACGTTGGCTTCCTTGGTCGCGATGATTTCAGGCGACTCCGAGGGGTCCACGTAGTCGGGCAGACGCTGCAGGGTGGCCTCGCACCACGCGCGGGCGAGCACCTTGCCCTGCGGATCGCGAGCCTCGCCATAGGCGCGGATGCGGAAGGTATCCGACCGCACGGTGGCGAAGGACCCGATGGCGGAGAGCACGTCGCCTTGGCTGATCGCGCCGGGAGAACCCGCCGCGGTGTTGCTGCCCTCGAGCGCCTTCGGATTCCTCCATCCGTATTTCGTGACCTCGGCGGGATCGATGGGCATCGCATTCGGCACCATCACCTCATTGATGCCGCTGGCGTCGATGGCCGCCTGCATGGCACCGGCCTTTCCGGTGTCATCCTCCGCCAGGCGGCGGTTCACGAAGTCGGACATGGAGAGGAAGGGGCCGCGCTGGCGGACCTGCTTCACCATCTCCTTCGCCAGCGAGCGGACTTCCTCAGGAGTCAGCTTGCGGTAGCTGTTCCACAGTTGGTCGCGGCCCACCACGCCTCCGTCGAGGCCCGTGCTCGGGCGGCGGGTGCGCAGCAGCGGGACGGAGTCGCCGGTGCTTTCCAGCATACCGGTGGCAAGCGGGACCGGGGAGTCCGCCATCGCGGAGAGCACGGAGACCCAGGCGGCCTCCGAGGTGCTGTTCACATTGAAGCCGCCGCGGGTGAGCAGATACATCGCGGACTTCTGGCCGCCCGCCTCGATGGCCGTGGTCGCGACATCGTCCGGCAGCGAGCCGGTGGGGACGATCGCCATGTTCCGGACATTGGGCAGCGTGCCCTCGCCATTGAAGAAGCTTTTCGCCAGCTCCGTCTGGGTCTTCGCGGAGCTGCCGGCGTAGGCGGGGCCCTGCAGCGTGGCGATGGTCGAGAACCAGTAGCGGTCCCAGAGTTGGTCATTCGACAGCCACGAGTGGTCGAGGATGGTGCGGTTCGTCGCGACGGCGAAGCGCGGGGACTTCGCGGGCAGTGCCGGATGCGCGCGGGATTCACCGGTGGCGTAGGTGAAGTAAGGTGCCGCAGCCATCGTGCCCACGTTCGCGTGGCGGAGCTGGGCCAGCGATTGCAGCGGGGCCATCGGGATCTCGAAGAAGGTCGCGGCGGTGGTGCCGCGGGTCGCTCCGTGGCCGCCGAAGAAGTAGCCCTTCTCACCCTCGGACTCGATCACGGCATTGCCACCGCGCACGGGTGTGAGGATGAACTCATAGGGATTCGTCCCCTGGCTGGCCGTGCTGATGAATTCGCAGGTCGCCATCTGCGGGGCGGCACCGGTATCCGCCGCGGGTCGCGAGCGGGTGAAGGCCTCCTGCGTGGTCTTTCCGCTAAGGCTGAAGACCGCGAAGGGCCGCGCCTTGCTGTAGTCGCGGATCTTGGTACTATTGGACTCGTAGATCGAGGACGCGGTGATCGGGGCTTCCACCCCGGGCTTCGGATAGCTCTCGGGGAAACTGCGTGCCTCGGTGAAGCGCGGCGAGGTCCCTTCCTCCAGCACGGTCTTCAGCTTGCCCTCGTTCTGGAAATAGACCTGCGTGGTGCCGTAGTCCACGGGCGCCGTGCCATTCTTCAGCCGCAGCGTCATGGCGAACTTGTTGTTCGGCGAACTCGGCTGGGTCTTCGGACCATACTTCACCATGATCGACTCGCCGGGCTTCACGGGCAGCACGCCCTCGGCGGTGCGGGCCTTGTGCCACTCGGCGCGCGTCGTCACCAGCGGCGCGAGCCAGTCGAGGTCGTAGCCGATGCCGTCATTCGGCCCGGTGATCATGCCGGGCATGATGCGGTTGCCGAGCTGGGTGCGGTCGTTCCGCCAGTCGAACATGTCCACGCCGTCCTGCGCACCGCCGGCATTTTCCTGCGCCCAGGTCCACTCGGGAGGGAAGGGCTTGCCGAAGATGCGCGTCTCGCCCGCACCCATCACCACTTCCTTCGCGGCCTTCAGGTCGCCGGTCAGCGTGACCTTGAAGACCTTTTTCGCACCGCCCGACTCGTTGCCGGTGTAGAGCGAGTTGAAGGGCTTCATCTCGTTCGTCGCGGCCTGGCCATTCACGAAGAACTGGAAGCCCATCGGCAGGTCCGCGAATTCCACCTCCATCTCCGTGAAGCGCAGAGGCACGTTGTAGGGATTGTGCAGCGTGATCACCGGCAGGTACATGAGATGGATCATGTAGGGGTAGCCGGCCTGGAGCAGCGCGGTGGTGCGGCTGGAGTGCACGTCCCGCGCCACGATGCTGAAGACGATGTCCACCTTGGCCACCGTGGGCATCAGGATGGACTGGCGGACGGTGGAGAGATTCGGCTCGATGCGGACGTCCTTGATGGTGGTGTCGCTCGATTGGGCGAGGCGGTAGGTCGTGGGGACGAAGGCCTTCATCCCGTCCTTCGGATTGTCCTTCGCCACCGCCTTCTGATAGAGGCGGTAGTAGTGCTGGTAGGCCGCCCACATCGGGTCGGAGTTGTTCGTGCCAGTGGCCGGGACCGCCGAGTTCGAGTAGAGGCGCCGGGTCGCATACTCGGTCGGCAGGGTGGCACCGTCGAAGATAACGCTCAGGTCGGTCTTCAGCCCGCCATTCGCCACGTCCGCTTGCACGGAATTCGATGCGACGCTGAAGTCATGGAAGTAGCGGCCGAAGACTTCCTTGTCGCCGCCCGCGAGATTCACCTCGGCGGTGCTCACCAGCTTCGGGAGCTTTTCCAGCAGGTTCTCGCGCGCATCGTCGAGGAAGGCGAGTCCATCCAGGCTGCCGGCCTTGTTCCGCGCGGGCGAGCCCATGCGGGAGACGGCATCGGCGACGGAGTCCTTCGGGTCTTCCGCGGGAGCGAGGTCGATGCGGCCCTTCACTCCCTCGTCGAGCGTGGCCCAGGCGAGCGCGCCGGTGGTGGACTTGCCATTCTCCGCGGCGACCGGAACCACGGGGGCCATGATCTCGTTCGTCGTCTCATCCGTGGTGAGGGCGGTGGATGAAACCGAGCCGCCGCCGAGGCTGCCCGCGCCGACCATCACCTGCTCCTCGTCGGAGGTCGGCACGCTGGCGATGTCATCGGTCTTCCCCGGCGTGGGAGTGGAGATCAGGTATTCGGTGAAGCGCTCGGCCTTCTCCTTCGCGTAGTCGGGATTCTCCTGGGGCGGGCGCCAGGACTTCCAGACGCCGGTCACGCCGCGGGGATTCTTCACGTTGGTGATCGTCGCGGGCGCGGTGATGCGCTGGTCCGGGCCGGCCTGCTTCTGGAGCTGGGCGATGGCGAGCGAGAGCGCGACGCGGGCATTGCTGCGTGCGAGTCGCAGCGCCTCCTCCTGGGTGGAAGATCGCATCGAGATCGATGACAGGCCGAGCAGGCCGACGGCGAGGACCGTGAGCAGGACCATCAGCATGATCGAGATGACCAAGGCGAAGCCGCGCTCGCGAAGTCCGGCGCGTGATAGTGTTCGTTTCTTCATTTCGCTGGTTCGTGACGATGGGGAAGTGGGATGGGCCGCAGCCCGGGCTTTTCAGAAGACCTTTGCTGCCTTGGGCGAAGGGGATGCGGGCTGGGTGCCGCGGACGCGTGCCCAGCCGGATGGCTCGGCCAGCCGCTGCCGCACCTCGCGCATGCCGAGGCCGCCCGCGGCGATCTTGCGGAAGGCCGCCTTTCGCTCGGACCATGCGGCAAGCTCCGCTGGGCTAGATGTGTGGGTGACCTCGCAGGGCGCACGCAGGCCTGTTAGAAGCGCCAGATAGCTATCGAGACCGAAGGGGTCCTGCGCGCCGAGCAGCGAGGCACCGATGCCGGACGCGCCATTCTCGCGATAGAAATCCACCAGCTCCGCCGCGCTGCCGAGATCCGTCTCGCGGCGGCAGCGCAGCCAGAAATCCGTCTCAAGCCGGTCATTGAAGCGGTAGTGGATGGCGAGGAAATCGCGGATCGTTTCCCACAGCGTGCGGTTCATGCGGCAGTAGTGGGCACGCATCGTCGGCGGCGGCTTGCAGCCGGAGTCGATGAGCCCGTCGGTGAGCCAGCGCGCCTGCAGGCAGATCACCATGAGGGCGGTGGCCTCAAGCGGCTCGACGAACCCCGCTGCATTGCCGATGGCGACCACGTTGTGAGCCCACGGATTCCGGTAATGGCCGGAGCGGAATTTCACGATCTTCGGATTCTTCGCCAGCGGCGCCACCTGCGAGTATTGCGCCACGGCCTCGTCATCGGAGAGATGATCCGAGCAGAAGACATAGCCGCGATGGATGCGCTCCGGGTGATCGATGCGCCATGCCCACCCGGCGGGCATGGTCTCAGAAAGCGTGTAGGGAAGGATGGTCTCGTCGCCGCGATCCCAGCCGCCGGCCACCGCGCGATCGCAGAAGAGCTGGCCGGAGAATGACGTGAAGGATTCACCGAGCGCGCCGCCTAACAGCAGCGAGCCGAAGCCCGACGAATCCACATAGAGATCCGCGGAGGTGCGCGTGCCATCCTTGAAGACCAGCTCGGCGATTCCTCCTTCGGCATCACGCACGGCCTCGGCCAACTCGGCATCGCGGAAGGTGACACCCTCGCGCTGGCAAGCGGACTCGAGCCACGCGACGAAGGAGCGGTTCTCCAGATGCCAGGCGATCTGCGTGCCCATCGGCGGCAGCTCCGGGTAGCGGTCGGCGCGGCGCGGTGCGGCCTTGCCAGCCTCCATCAGCGCGGAGGCGAGGTCGGTGCCAACGGGCTCCTCCGTGGCGTAGAAGCCATTCGTCTTTGGCAGCTCCGGCCAGCGCCAGGCGAACTGGCGGCCGGTGAAAGTGTAGTCGAAGTGATCCCGGCGGCCCCAGGCGAAGCGCACGCCCAGCTTGAATACCGGATCGAGCGCCGCCTGTGTTTCCCGCTCGGGGATGCCCAGATAGCCATTCAGGTGCGCAGGTACGTTGGGCGTAGTACCCTCGCCCACGCCGATGACGCCGATCCGCGAGCTCGCGACGACCTCCACCTGCAGCGCGGGTAGCTTGCGCTTCAGGGTGAGGGCGGCTAGCAGCCCGGCGCTGCCACCGCCAAGCACGAGCACGGACCGGATCATGGACGTGGACATGAGGGGTGAGGGCGGGTCAGTCGTTTCTCCGGCGACGGAAAAGCAGCATGCCACCTGCCGCGGCGAGCAGCGCTGCGGAGGGCTCCGGCACTTGCTCGATGATGATGCCCGCGAGGCTGCCGCGGGCACCGCCCGCACCGATGAGGCCGTCGATGGTCAGCGTGCTGCCGCTCAGGTTCGTGGCCAGCGCGTAGTTCCCGGTCTGCACCCCGGCGATCGCGCGGGTCCACGTGCCATTGGCCGAGGTGGACTCCATGCTGGCAAAGGCCGTCGCGGTCGTCGCCGAGGCCCCGCCGAAGATCCACGTGCTGCCATTCAGCAGGAAGTCCTGCGAGGTGTAGGTCGTGTTCGTTCCCGCATCCGAGGCGAGGATCAGATACACGTTATACAGGCTGTAGGAAATGTTCGAGAGGGTGACGAAGACTCCTGGATTCGCCCCGCCCTGGTCGCCGTCATCGAGGTAGCCGAGCACGATGCGCTGGTCCTGCGTGGTGCCGCCGCCATCGCCGAACCACGTTTCCTTCGAGGTCCATGAGATGGACATGCCGGTGTTCGCGCCGGTGTTGTCCACGAGGTTCGTCTCGGTGCCCGTCGCCACACCGCCGGTGGTGGTGACGTAGGAGTCATTCCAGATGGAGGAGCCGAGCGGGCCCTTCGGAGTGGTGGTGTCGAGCGACTGCGAGGGATTCGAGTTGGTCTCGCTGAAGTTGTAGGCCACCGACGCGGCGTCGGCAGCGGGAGTGCCGGCGAGCCATGCGCCCGCGGCAAGCGCGGCGAGGCAGAGTCTGTCGGTCCGGAGGGAGCGGAATACGGGGGTCATTTCAGGTTTGCGGTTTTATTGGTTCGGGGAGGCGATGGGACAGAGGGGTGGGATCAGTTTTCACTGACGCGGAAGAAGCGCTTCGTGCCTGCGGGGCGGGGGAAGGTGTAGCTCGTGGACAGGCCGGTCGCGGGGATGGGCGAGGCATTCACGTTTTGCCAGGAGCCCGCCGTGAGGGTGTCCGAGTATTCGACGTCGTAGGTCATGCCCGCCTCGGAGATCCAGGTGAGGGTGATCTGGGTGGGGCTGAAGGTGGACGACGTGAGCGCCAGCGTGCTGAGGTCCACCTCGCGCAGGATGATGGCGGTGATCGCCGGATCGACCGGGTTGATGTCACCGGGCACGACACTGATGATCTGCGTGGCCTCGGCGCTGGCGGTGAAGGTGCCGATGGCGTAGCCCGGGCCGGAGCGCGCAAGGTTTCCGGTGAAGTGACCGACGCCGTCGCCGATCTTTTGCGTGCGGGTGGAGATGCCCGCGCGGCGGTCGGCTCCGGCAATGACCTGCACCTGGTAGGTAGCGCCGGGAGTCAGGCCGGTGAGCATGTACTGCCAGGCGATGCCTTCGCTCGCCGCGTGGTTGTTCAGCAGATTGTCCAGCGAGGCGTTGCCCGTGGTGTCGCCGTTGGCAGTGAAGAAGGTCCCGGTATTCCCGCTGACACTCGCGAAGTTGATCGTGGTGCTGCCGATCGTGACGTCCACGCCTGCCGAGCCGAAGACCCATGCCTGCGCGAGCGTGCCGGTCATGGAAATCGCTGCGTCCGAGGTGAGTTCGCCCTCGGTGGTCCAGGTGATGGTGCTCGTGCCCGGGCGGATGTGCGGGTCCAGCGGGGCGGTGTCCTCGCCATCGGGCGAGCCGTCGCCATCGGTGTCCGCCACCAGCGGGTTCGTGCCGTAGGCCTCGCTGAGCTCCACTCCGTCATCCAGGCCGTCGAAGTCGGTGTCCGGATTTTGCGGGTTCAGCCCGAGCTGGAATTCCCGGATGTTCGTGACGCCGTCGCCGTCCGCGTCTTCCTGGCTGTCGTCATAGCCGACGATGAGGTTGTTGTTGATCTCCCAACTGTCGATCATCCCGTCATTGTCGGTGTCGGTATTGTCCTCGATGATGATCGCGGCGAGGCTCGCACGGTTGCCGTTGTTGACACCCGGCTCGCCGTCGATGGTCAGCGTGCCGGAAGTCAGGTTGCTGATCTTCCAGTAGTTCCCGGTCTGGGTGCCCGGGATGATCTTCACCCAAGCACCGTTCGCGGAACTGGCCTCCATGCTGGCAAAGGCGGTCGCCGTGGCCGGTGCGCTGCCGCCCAGCGCCCAGGTGGTGCCATTGATCAGGAAGTCCTTGGTGGTGTAGGTCGTATTCGACCCGGCATCGGACGCGAGGATCCCGTAAACATTGTAGTTCTCGTAGGGGATATTCGTCACCGTCACGGTCACGCCGTCATCCCCGTCGTCCAGGTAGCCGAGCACGATGCGCTGGTCCTGGGTGTTATAGACGCCGTCGCCGTACCAGGTGTTTTTCGAGGTCCACGAGATCGAGGCTCCGGTCGCGCCGCCGCTGCCGTCCACCAGTCCGTCCTCCGTGCCAGTGGCCACGTTGCCGGTGGTCACGACGTAGGAGTCGTTCCACACGAGACTGCCGAGTGGTCCCTTCGGCGTGGTGGTATCCAGCGTCTGGGTGGTGTTGGTGCTGGTCTCCGAGAAATTGTAGGAGATCGACTCGCCGTTGCTTTGGAAGGTCAGGGCTGCCGCGAGCAGGGCGGCTCTCGTCACGATCAGGCGGCGGCTGGAATGGGTCGGGGTGGCTACGGTCATGAGTCGGATTTGGCTCGGGATTCGTTCTGGCGCGGAGGAGGCGTCGGCCGATTTTATGAACAAAAATGTGAGAGATCGTTCAGGAGGGGTAGTTCAAGGCAGGGGTCCCGTGGAGGAGGATTGGTGACACTTGCTGCATTGTGATGAATCGCTGGCTATCTGGCACAATCCCTGTTTACCCTCGCAAACGAATGCACACTTTTGTGCTTTTATGGAAAGCGGCTTCCATGCCACCCGTAAAGCGAATTCAGTACCACCTGCCCGAAATGAACGGATTTCTCCGCCACCTGACTCCGCTGGGCGTCATGCTTCCCCTCCTCTCAAGTGCATCCACCATCAACTGGGGGACGGCCTTCAATATCGGCAATGATCCGGCGACCGTGCTCGCGGACTTTGATTCCTCAAGGAATGGCGGGCGATCCTCGACCGGCGTGACGGCCATCGTCTCGGCGGTGAACTACGGCTACCCCGGAGTGAGCGTGAATGGCGTGAGCTTCTCCTCCGCCGCGGGGGACACGGACTACTGGAGTGGCAGCGGCCTGAATGCACAGATCGATGCACTGCTTTCCGGGCACACGGCATTCGGCGAGCCATGGGGCGTCCAGACGAAAACCTTCACCCTCACCGGCCTCATCCCCGGACGACCGTACCAGATCCAGATCATCGGCGCGCACGACAATCGCACCAGTTCCTCGATCAACCGCCGCGAGTATGAGCTGGCGCGCGGGACGCTCTTCAGCGGCGGCACGCTGCCCGTGCTGACGCGTGGTGCCGCCGCTGTGGGCGGCTTCGGCACGGTGGTGGGCACTTTCGTGGCGGATGCGGACACGCAGTCGATCTCGATCCGCAGCAATCAGCAGGACGGCAATCTCTCCGACGACCCCGATCCCGCAATCTCCGGCTACGTGCTCATCGGGGACTTCGCCGACGCGAATGGCGATGGCGAGCCGGACGGCTGGCCGCCGGTGGTGGAACCCATCGAGTACGCAAATGTGCAGCAGATCATGCCCTCGGACAATGCGGCGCGCGTGGCGGAAAAGGCTGCGAAGCTGCTGCCGCGCGCCAACCAGGTGGCGTGGCAACGGCTGGAGACGACCTTCTTCATCCACTTCGGCCCGAATACCTTCAGCGGCGTGGAATGGGGCACCGGCAAGGAGAGTCCGGCGATCTTCAATCCCACGGCGCTGAATGCGGCGCAATGGGTGAATGAAATCGCGGATGCGGGCGGGAAGCTCGCGATCCTGGTGGTGAAGCACCACGACGGCTTTTGCATGTGGCCGAGCCGCTACACCGCTCACGACGTGGCCTCGTCGCCATGGCGCGGCGGGCAGGGGGACGTGCTGCGCGAGGTGGCGGATGCCTGCGAGGCGCGCGGCGTGAAGCTGGGCGTGTATCTCTCGCCCGCGGACCTTTTCCAGATCGAGTCGGCCGCCGGATACTACGGTGACAATAGTAGTTCCGTGCCATCGGTGATCCCCACCGCGCCGGCTTCCTTCACATCCTCACCCACGACCGGCCGCACTCCCGTGGACGGCCACGGCCCGTGGACCTACACGGTGGACTCCTACAACCGCTACTTCCTGAACCAGCTCTACGAACTTCTCACGGAATACGGACCGATCTCCGAGGTGTGGTTCGACGGGGCCAATCCCAAGCCCGGCACCAGCCAGGGCTACCAGCATGCCGCGTGGTATGACCTGATCCGGAAGCTGCAGCCCGAGGCGGTGATCTTTGGAAAGGGGCCCGACGTCCGCTGGGTGGGGAATGAAGACGGCACCGCGCGCGAGACGGAGTGGAGCACGCTGCCCATCTCCGCCCATCCGGACAGCTTCAATTGGCCGGACATGACCGCCACCGACCTGGGCAGCCGCAGCAAGCTCTCGTCGGGCTCCTACCTCTGGTGGTATCCCGCCGAGGCCGACGTGCCGATCCTCAACGGCTGGTTCTGGAATGCCTCGAAGACGCCGAAATCCGCCACCGAACTCATCGACATCCACTACCGCAGCGTGGGGCGGAATGCGAACCTGCTGCTGAATCTCTCCCCGGACAATCGCGGCCTGGTGCCGGATAACCAGCTCACGCCGCTGCGCTCGATGGCGCAGGTGATCCGCAATACCTTTTCTACCGATCTTGCCAGCGGCGGCACGGTGACGGCGACCGGCACGAATGCGGCCAGCATTCTCGACAGTGACCTCGATTCCTATTGGGAATCCCCGGCAGGCACCGGCGCGCAGGAAATCATCATCGACCTGCCTGCCGCGAAGAGCATCGACGTGGTCAGCCTGCAGGAGCCAATCGCCGTGCGCGGCCAGCGCATCGAAGGCTTCGCGGTCGACACGTGGACCGGCACCGCCTGGATCCAGCGGGCGACCGGCACCACCGTGGGTCACAAGCGTCTGGTGCGCTTCACCTCCGCGGTGAATACCACGCGGGTGCGCATCCGCATCACCACGTGTCGACTGAATCCCTCGCTGGCGGAAGTGTCCCTGCACAAGCAGGCCGTGGCCACCGCCGCGCCGCTCATTTCCGCGCGGAATGCATCCGGTTCCGTGACCCTCACCCACGCGTCGGGTCGGCCGATCCGCTACACGCTGGATGGCAGCACGCCGCTGCTGGATTCCCCGCTCTACTCCGGCCCTGTGCCGCTGCCGCTGGGCGGTGTGATCAAGGCCATCGCCGTCGGCACCGACGGGCTCCCCAGCTTGGAAGCGTCCGCGAATTTCCCCGGGCTCGCCTCGGTCGGCTGGACGGCCACGGCGGACAGCCAGGAGACCTCTGGCGCAGCATCGTCGGCGATCGACGGAAATGCGACCACGTCATGGACCTCCACCGCCACGGCGCTGCCGCACTGGCACCGCGTGGACATGGGCGACGCCCGCTGGATCAGTGGCTTCACCTACCTGCCTCCCTCCGGCGGCGGGGCGGGCACGGTGCTCGGCTATCGTTTCGAGACCAGCGACGATGGCGTCGAGTGGACGGTGCGGTCCGAGGGCGACTTCGGCAACATTACGAACAACCCCGTGCAGCAGGAAGTCCGCTTCCCTGAGCTGAAGACCCGCTGGTTCCGTTTCACCGCCCTCACCACCACCACCGGTACGAATGTGGTCCGAGCGGCGGAAATCTCAGTGATCCCCGCGGGCTTCGACGCCTGGAAGCGCGACCGCGGCCTGCAATCGCTGCTGCCGGAGGACGAGATCGATGGCGCACCAGCGCTCGCCGCCTACTTCCTCGGAGAATCCGGCGGCACCCGCTTCCTCGGTCGAAATGCAGAGGGCATCGAGCTCGAACTCATCACCCGCCGCAGCACCACCGACGTCGGCTTCGACATCGAGGTCAGCGACGACCTCTTCGTCTGGGACGACGCCACCGGCGAAGTGATGCTCTCCAGCGAAGACCTCGGCCTCGACTACCGCATGACCCGCTGGTCCTTGCCCGAACCCATGGTGAAGACCAAATTCTTCGCCCGCGTCTCCTACGCGCTCAAGTGAAGCGCAGCCTCGGCTAATAAAGATAGAGGAAGAGAAGTAGTCCCGACAGGAATCGAACCTGTACCTACGGCTTCGGAGGCCATCGTCCTATCCATTGGACTACGGGACCGTTCTTGGGAAACGCGGTGAGGCGTCTCGCGCGGCGGGCGGGAAGGTAGCGGGCCGCGGCGGGGCTTGGCAAGGAGAACCTCCGGCTACCCGGGCATCGGAGACGTTCCTCGCCGGGGCGGGGACTTCAGTGGCGCGGGTCGCGGGCCTGCATTTCCGCCTCCTCCTCGTGGGAGTGGATCTGCAGGCTGACATTCACGTCCTCGCGCTCGGAGATGGACTTGATGACGCCGCGGATGGCGGAGGCGCTGAATCCGTTCCGCCCGATGAGGAGGGCGACGTCGGATTGCCGGAGCACGAGCTTGAAGCGCAGGCGCTTCGGCCCGAGCTCGGTGACCTTGAGCTGGGCTTCGGCGGGGAACTCGATGAATTGCACGGCGACGTACTGGAGGAAGTTCCGGATCTGGTCTGTCACCACTTGCATGCTGCAATGATGCCGCGAACCTGCGTCAGGGCAAGATTGGATCGTCGTTAGATTGTCGCCCGCGTGGCCGTGCTTGAGTCGGTGGGGGCGGTCAGGATAGCTGTCGCACATGGCACTTGCATCCGTTTCGCGCTCGGTACCGTCCGGCGGTCGCTTCATCCGGCAGATCCCGCCGACGCCGCTGGTCCCGGTGACGCTGGAGGCGGAGCTGGGGCCGGTGTGGTGCAAGCTGGAATTCATGAATCCCAGCGGCTCGACGAAAGACCGCATCGCCCGCCACATCCTGGAAAAAGCGTGGCGCCGCGGCGCGCTGCGCGAGGGGGACACGGTGGTGGAGGCGTCGAGCGGGTCCACGAGCATCGCGCTGGCACTGGCGTGCGCGCAGATGGGTCTGAGATTCGTGGCCTTCATCCCGAATACGGCGACGCAGGAGCGCGGGCTGATGATCCGGGCCTACGGCGGCGAGGTCCGCCGGGTGGAGGGCGGCATGATGGCGGTGCTGGAGGCGGCGGAAGCGGCGGCGCTGGAGCACGGGTGGTTCGCCGCCCGGCAATTCGAGAATCCCGACAATGCCGAGGCGCACCGGATCTTCACAGGGCCCGAAATTCTCTCCCAGATGGAATGCGGCTGCGTGGATGCCGTGGTGAGCGGCGTCGGTACCGGCGGGACGCTGCGGGGGCTGTGGGAGGCCTTCGATGACGCGGGCTGCCAGGCACGGGCGTATGCGGCGATCCCGACCGAGGGCCGGGCCTTTGGAGACAATGCCGAGTGTTGCAGTCTGGCCTTCAGCAAGGAGGTGCCGGGCGTGGCGCAGGGGCTCTCTGCACTCTACAGCGATTGGCAGGGCGGGCCGCGCGGGGGAGTTATTGAGGAGCTGGTGATCCAGGAGGAGCTTTGCCTGGAGCTGACGCAGCGGCTGTGGGCGCTCGGCTTCCCGGCAGGGCCGAGCTCCGGGCTGAATTACGCGGCGGCGCTGGAGGCGAAGCGGCGGCTGGGTCCCGGTGCCCGGGTGATCACGGTTTTCCCGGACCGGATGGAGCGCTATTTCTCGCACCGGGTTTTTTCCGGGCTGCGTGAAGATTTGTGAGAGCTTGTCCCTCGACCGGGCGCGGTTTTCTGCTAGATTGGTTAGATCCATGGAAAACACACCCGACAAGTCGCCGTCGTCCGGTACTCCTCCGCCCCCCGACCTGACGCCTCCGCCGCCATCGATGCCGCCCCCGCCGGACATCCCGCCGCCACCTCCGCCAGCATCCGCCCCGCCGGTCAGTGCCGCGCCTCCGGTGGATACCTACGTGCCGCCGGTCAAATCGGACGAGGAAGAGGAGGAAGTGGACATCGCTGGAGCAGAGCCAGGAGCGAGCGCACCCTTTGAGACCCGGGTCATCGCCGCGATCATCGACTGCTTCATCGCGGGCCTTGTTTATGCCATCATCGGGATGATCAGTGGCGCTGTCGGTTGGCTGCTCATGTTGGCTTATATGCTGACAAAAGATGCTCTGCCCTTCCTGGATGGCCACAGCCTGGGCAAGCGGATCATGAAAATCCGCGCCGTGACGCTGGACGGCAAGGGGCTGTCCGGAGACTGGCAGAGCAGCATCGTGCGAAATCTCCCGATGATCATCCCATTCTTCGGATTGGTAGAGCTCTACATTCTCTTCACCCGGAAGGGTCAGGCTCCACCACTGCGCCGCCTCGGCGACGAGTGGGCGAAGACCAAAGTCGTGGCTGTGAAGGAACCGTCCGCGATCTGATAAGGACAATCACGGGTCCAGCCGCGCGAAGACACCCTTCGCCGCGGCTGGCTTGATCTTCTGATTCCTCGCATAGGCCAGGCCCGCGGCATCGCGCAAGCTGCCGCGGGCTTTTCCTTGCAACCACGGCTCCAGGGCATCGTGGAGGATGAAGGAACCGGGATACATGAGCTGGGTGGTCAGCACCACGGGCCGCACGCCCGCATCCTCCAGTCGCTGGCGGAAATAGCGGTCGCTGATGCAGCAGAGGACGATCGCGTCCGTCTTGCCCTTCGCCTTCTGCTCCGGGGCTGGGATCGCCACATCCATCAGTACGTTGTGGCCGATGAAGGTGACGAGGTCGTTCTGGCCGGAGAGCATGGCCTTCTCGCAGGCCTCGTAGCACTCCTTCAGCTTCGAGCCGCGCCACGCCTCCGCCACCAGCACGGCGTCTCCGGAGACATGGCGGAAGGTCAGTCGCTCGAGGATGCGGTCATCGCCCGTGGCGGTGTCGGTCTTCTCCAGCTTCCAGCGCTTGCTCGCCTTGAAGTGGGACTTCAGGCCATCGCTGCATCCCCAGTAGAGATTGTCCGCGGGCTTGTCCCCGTCGCCGATCTTCGCGCCCACCTTCACGATGCCCTGCGTGGCATTGTCACAGAGGCCGACGAAGACCGCGATGCGCTTCTCGGCGGCGGCGAGCGGCAGGATGAAAAAGGAAAGGACCAGCGCGCGGATCATCCCATGGAGACGATCCGCCCGGGTCCTTTCTGTCGAGTTCTTACGGCGTGGGACGGGCGCTCAGCCCAGCTTCGCATCCATGGTGATCTCGGCATTGAGCACCTTGGAGACGGGGCAGCCAGCCTTCGCCTTCGCCGCCAGATCCTGGAAAGTGGCGTCATCGATGCCCGGGATGCTGGCGACCACGTCGAGGTGGCTGGTCGTGATGGCGAAGCCGCCGTCCTGCTGCTCCAGCGAAATCGTGGCGGTGGTGGAAATTTTCTCCGGCGTGAATCCCGCCATGCCGAGGATCATGGAAAACGCCATCGAGAAACAGCCCGCATGAGCCGCGCCGATGAGTTCCTCCGGATTCGTGCCCTGCTCGCCCTCGAAGCGGGTCTTGAAGGAGTATGGCTTGGCGACGAGCGCGCCGGAGCCGGTGCTGAGATTGCCGGATCCTTCCTTGAGGGAGCCCTGCCATTGCGCGGATGCTTTCTGTTTCATGGTCGTAGTGGGGTTGGGAAAATCGACTGCCCGCGTGACCGGCCAATCGCACATGAGAAGAGCACGCGATCGCCCATCCGCAAGGAGCATTCCCGTCCCGGGGAAGACAGGGCGGGAGATGACGGGAGCAGACGATTTGTTCTCTTCTAGGCTGGCCTGCTCTCTGGTATCTTCGTCCCAACCTGAGGAAAGCGCCCTGAATTCATGTCAAAGCGAGTCATCTTCACCTGCGTCGTCCTGTTCATATTCGGGCTCCAAGGTTCCTACGAGACCTTGAATGCCTTTTTGCTGGGGAAGTTGTATTTCAATGTCGGTGCGCTCTTTCTACCCGTCTCGATCCTCCTGTTCCTTGGCATCCGCTGGTCGCGAGCGTTGGCGACGGCGGTTTTCACAATCGGTTATTTGTTCCTCTTGGCTGTGGCGTTTTTCTCCCGCACCTGGCGCGTGTTCTCACCTGCCGAGCTTCCGGTCTCCAATCCGGATTCGTTCATGATCCTCATCGTGATGATCATGGGCTCCGTGCTCGCCCTGCTGCATTGGATGCTCTTTTCCCCGGCCTTCGAAGATCATCTCGGGCTGTCGGATGAGAAGCCAGGGGAGCCGACGTGATGGATCTATCCCGCAACATGTCCGATCCGCGCGGAAATTCCGAGCTACCCAGCGAAGCCGATTTCGATCCGTGGGGCTGCCTCGACGCCAAGCATGCGTGGCGGGAATTCGGCGGGCTTTCCATCGAGCAGGCCTTCGCCAAGTTCATCGCCAATCCGCTGAACCGGCAGGAGGACTTCGCGTCCATGGGCCCGGAGGCATTCGAGTTCTACTTCCCCGTGCTGGACCGCTATCTCCGGGAATATCGAATCGGCTGCGGCCCAGGGTATCTGGACGAATCCTATGCTGCCATCATCGCCGCAGGCATTTCGACACAGGTTCAGTTGCCAGGGTTTGGCCCGCGGCGTCATTTGCGCGAAAGCATTGGCAGCCTCGCTGTCCACGTCCGCAGTCATCTCCATCAACTCACCATGGATGAGGCTGAAAAGCGCCGG
This sequence comes from Luteolibacter flavescens, assembly GCF_025950085.1. Classification (NCBI taxonomy): domain Bacteria; kingdom Pseudomonadati; phylum Verrucomicrobiota; class Verrucomicrobiia; order Verrucomicrobiales; family Verrucomicrobiaceae; genus Neoluteolibacter; species Neoluteolibacter flavescens. The sequence continues at coordinate 89,907 of NZ_JAPDDS010000017.1, read as the reverse complement.
ATAGACGACCGCTGGCAGGCTCTCCAAGCGCATCTCCGGCGCTGATTGATCGCGTGACGCGTCAGCCTTTCTTCCTGGTCGCCACTCGCTGCCAGATCCACCACGAATAGTGATACTCGCGCTCCTCCACGGTGAAAATGTCCCCGCATGCCATGCATTCGCACCTGGACCGCGTGGTGTATTCCTCCGGGACCACGATGAATTCCAGCAACCTCACCCGGCCGGCTTCAGCCTCCCGCTCCGGATTGTAGAGATCCTCTGTCAGGTAGGCCGCGCACAGGCACCGATCCGTCATGGCCAGGCGGATGCGCTTCAAAGCGGTCTCGACGTGCGTGCGGTTGGCTCGCAGGGCACCGTCGAACTCCATCTCCGGCAGCCGCTTCTGAAGCCGCCCTCCCACCTCCGCCAGTGCCCGGAGAACTGCGCGATCCCATTCGTGCCGGATGGCATGCGCCGCCTCCAGCACCACTCCCGGATCGGGCGAATCGAGCGCCCGGGCGAGTTCGTTTTCCCTGGCATCGTCCATCGGATCCGGTGGCTCAGTGCCTCGCCCGATATCTCGAGTAGAGCTGCGCTTGTGCGCGGATAGCCTCCTGGCGGATGCCGAAGCGCTTGGCGATCGAGTCCACGCGCCGGTGAAGCGATCCGTGAGATGATGTCTCCTTGTTCGGCTCCGTCAGCACCCAGCCGAGGAAGGCATCCAGCCGGAAGCCCGCGGCCATCGCATAGCGAGCCCCGGCGATGTCCGCCTTCAGCTCGACCTCCGGATTCGTCTCGGAGTGAACGCCGAGTTGCTCGGTGAGGTGGGCGAATTCATGGCCGAAGAGGAAGGCCCAGGTATTCGCGGGGAGCTTCTGCGCCGCCAGCGGATGGATGGTGATGGTGCAGTCCGCCAGCGTACCACGGATGCGGACCAGCGGCCCGGGATTCTCCCCGTGGCGCAGCTTCCAGTTGATCTTGCGGCCGGAGGCCCTCGCCACCTCGCCCGCGATTGCCTGGAGCTCGGCGAAATTTGCGGCCGGACGATATCGCGGGTCGGGCCGTGCCTGCATGCCGCGGCGGATCGGTTCGGCCCTCTTTGGCTGGGCAGCGCGGGGCGGCGTGGTCTGGCGTGTCCCGTGATGTGGTGCATTCCACGTGGTGCCGGGCTTCCCGGGCGGGCCCGGTTCCCGCGCGACAACCGGCCAGGTCATCGACGCCACCAGCACGACGCCCATGGCTAGCCGGGCGAGCCGCTGCCGGGTTTGCTCGAGGGAATGTATCGTCATCACCGGCCAGCAATAGAGCCCGGAAATCCGGGGGCGAAAGTGAAATGGTCAGGCGTCATCGTGAGCAATGGTCTCCATGATGAAACGATTTCGATTCCGCGTTATTCATGCATCTGGGAAGATTCCGCCGTGCAGAGGAGCCGGCTGGCATATGCAGGGGCGATCGCGGTGGTCATAGCCGTCGGGCTATTCACGCGCTCGTCGTTCGCCCCGTTCATCCTCCCGCACTTCATCCGCACCTACGCGGGCGATGTCCTGTGGGCCACCATGGTCTTCCTCGGCCTCGGCTTTCTCTTCCCGCGGGCAAGCACGGTGGCGCTCGGTTTCTCGGCTCTCGGCATTTCCTTCGCGGTGGAATTCAGCCAGCTCATCGACGTGGACTGGCTCAATCGCATCCGCGCCACCCGCCTGGGGGCCCTCGTCCTCGGCCGCGGCTGGGTCGCCACGGATCTGATCTGCTACACGGTCGGGGTGGGGATTGGGGTGGCGGGGGAGTCGGCCTTCACATGGCGGCGACGCTGATACACCACAGCGCCACGTATGGCTGAAACCAATGGTTGCAGTCAAGATGCGAGGGTTGCGTCGTTACAGGGGCGTCTGATAGATAGGGTGAAAAGTTAATGAAATCGACGGGCGAAAACGAGATTCGGGAAGGGTTCGGGCAATGATCTATGTGAGGATTTTGGTAGGAGGTTTTCTCATCGTCGGAGCGTTCGCCCTCTTCTGGTATGGCTTGCGAAGGATGGTGGCCGAGGAAAAGAGACGCAGTAGATCCCCCTTCAAAGAGAAGATGCTCAGGCCTCCGGGGGAAAGCCTGCGGCTGAAGATCGACGACCTTCGTGAGAGACTGCACGAGCAAGTGATTTTGCTGAGTTTCGCCATGATGTTTCCAGGGCTGATGGTCTTCATCGCGACTGGCAGCAATTGGATCGAAAATCTGATTGTGTGGGCCGTCGTTATCTCGATCGGTGCGTTGGCGGGAATGCTTCTCTGGAAGAAAATCTGCAAGAATCGGAAACTATTACGGCAGTATCGGCTTGGATTCGAGGGAGAACGCTACGTTGCGGAAAAGCTTGCAGGGCTCTCTCCGCATGGGTTTCGGGTCTATCACGATTTCCTCTTCGATATGAAAGCGGGAGGGAAACAAACCGACTTCAACATCGATCACATCGTGGTGGGGCCTACCGGCGTGTTCGCCATCGAGACGAAGACCTACCGGCAGCCCAATGGAGAGCTGAGGGACGGAAACGTCAGCCACAGGGTCAGATCCGAGGCTGATGCCCTCGTTCTTCCGAATGGCCGAAAAATGAGGAAGCCTCTGAACCAGGTAAGGAGTGCCGCCGAAGATCTTTCGAAGTGGATCACTGGATCGGCTGTACGGAAGGTGCCCGTATTCCCAGTCTTGGCGATGCCCGGCTGGTTCACCGACGAAACCACGATTGCCGACATGCTCGTCCTGAATCCGCAGCGTTTGGTGAAACGCCTGTCAGAGTTCAACCTGCACCCAAGGCTGAGCGCCGAAGAAGTGCAGAGGATAGGTGATCGCATCGAGCATCAGTGCCGCAACGTTGACATCTTATGAACGGATCACCCTCAAATCAGGCCTCCACCTCCGGTGGTGGCGAGCTGACCGGCAAGCTTGTCCAGTGGGATGATGCGAAGGGCTTCGGTTGGGTGGAGCATGAGGGGAAGCAGGCCTTTGCACACATCAAGGAATTCACCACCCGCCAGCGTCGCCCAAGGAAGGGCGATGAGGTGATCTACCGCCTCGGCATGGACGCGCAGGGCCGGGCTTGCGCGAAAGGCATCTCGCTGAAGGTGACGGGCGGGCGGATTGGCGTTGGCGCGTGGATCCTGCTCGGCGTGCTGCTGGTGCTGCCGCTTTTCTCCAGCGAGTATCTGCCGGTTCCGAAATGGGTGGTGCCCGCATGGCTCATCGTGGCCTCAGCAATCGCATGGCATCTCTACCGCAGTGACAAGGACAGGGCCGGGCAGAATCAATGGCGCATCCCGGAAGCCGAGCTCCATCTGATCTCGCTGCTTGGCGGCTGGCCCGGTGCCTTCCTCGCGCAGCGGAGACTGCGCCACAAGACGCGGAAGCCTTGGTTCCAGTTCATCTTCATCCTCACCATCGCGCTCCATCAGGTCGCCGCGGTCGAGGTCATCCTCGGTGGTGCCTTCTCCCGCCGGATTTGGATGGAGATCAGCGAGGCAATCCGGTGACTTCGCCGGCAGAGCCGGTGCCGCTCAAGGATGGTTCCCGGGTCTCCTGACAATGCGATCTCCTCCGGGGCGTCACGATCCATGCCCGCGCGGACGGGGGGGCCGCGGATTGACGGATTCATGTCTTCTCTCGCTCCGCGGAGATGAATTGCCATATCCCATCCGGCATGATAACGGGCAACCGATGAAATTCCTCCCCTTGCTCGTTCTGGCGCTGGCCAGTTGCTCCGCACCGCTCGCCCGCGTATCCGCGCCCGTGTCCTCCTGCTGCGACTACTCGAATGCGAAGTGCTCTCCCACCGGCACCTGCACGGCCTGCAAGAATTGTAAGAACTGCGGCCACTGCAAGGCAGGCGGCACCTGCAGCGTCTGCAAGAAACCCTGAGGGCTTCATTCGCCCGGTGAGCGCTTCCCACTTGGGTGGTTCGGGGAAAAAGGTCGCGAGTGGAGCCGATGAAGGGAATTGAACCCCCGACCTGATCATTACGAATGACCTGCTCTACCCCTGAGCTACATCGGCGTTACCTCGCGGAACGGGCGGGAATGAACCAGACTCGGGGCGGTCCGGCAAGCGGATTTCCTGCGGTCGTCCCGCCCGTGTCATGACGATTGCGCGGCGGCGCGATCCTGCGAGTATCCGGGTGTGCCCAGATTTCCCCGCAGCGCCTACGATGAGACCGGCGGATTGGTCTATTTCCCCCGCATGTGCGACAAGATCCGCCTGCATGGCGCCGGGGAGCTCGGAAAGGATTACCACGGCTATCTGGGCAAGGGCTTCGATGGCCGGCTCTGCGGATTCCTCCGCGTGGACTACGAGGCGGTGAAGGCCCGGGTGCTCGGTGGCGCGAGCGACGAGGAGACGCTGGCTTGGTGCCTGGAAAACGGCCGGGGACTGGAAGCCATCGACTACCTCGTGTGGAATGGCTTCGCTCGGAAGCGCGGCTGGCGGGATGAGGATGGTGGCTCGGAATTCTTCGGGAAAGCCAAGGCTGACGGGGGATTCGGCGCGCACGACGATCTCATGACGATGTTCGACTTCTACGAATACGACGAGGGCCGAAAGCCATGAGCGAGGAGGAGCAAAAACCCGAGACCGCACCGCGCGAGCACCCGCGCGATCCTCTCCACGGCGTGACGCTGGAGACCATCGTCCGCACGCTGCAGGAGCGCTACGGCTGGGAGGAAATGGGTCGCCGCATCCGCGTCCGGTGCTTTCTGGAAAACCCCAGCATCAAATCCAGCCTCACCTTCCTGCGGAAGACACCGTGGGCACGCGAGAAGGTGGAAGGCTGGTACTTGTGGGACCTGCGCCGGGCGAAGCAGGGCGGCTGAATGTCCTGCCGCGGGGCTCAATCCTTGTCCCCGGGCCATGCTTTTTCAATCGCGTCTGCCATGGCGGACTCGCCGCGCTGGCAGAGCGAGTTCACGACGCCGTCCTTGTCCCGCCGGTCGCGGTTCTGGCTGAGTTTCGAAATCCCGGTCATCCCGGAGATGGTGATTTCCACCCCCACGATCTCTTCCAGCAATCCGGCGACGTAGCCGGGTTCGGCGTCGCCCAACGACCAGGGCTTTTCCTCTTGGACGCGGGTCTCATTCGCGTGCGTCAGGAGGGCCACGGAGGCGCGCAGCGACTTCGGATCTGTGATGAAGCGGATGGTTCCGCGGACGTGGACCACCTGGTAATTCCATGTCGGCACCATGCGGTGCGTCTCGTGCTTGCTGGGATACCAGTTCGGCGAGATGTAGGCCTGCGTGCCGTGGAAGATCACCAGCACTTCGCCGCCCTCCGCGACCTGCTGCCAGATGGGGTTCTTCCTCGCCACGTGGGAGTGCAGCGTTCCGTTCCCGTCGCCGCTCCTCCGCAGCACGAAGGGAATGTGGACGGCATCCGGACCGGAAGGCGTGTGATAGGTGACCGTGCCGAGCGGGTGCTCCCGGATGATCCTTTCAATCTCCTCCGGACGCGACTCTTCGAAATGGGGCGGGATGTACATAAGCCACGACAAACGCACCCGGATTTCAGGCGAAGCGCTTCGCTCCCGCAACGCACAAAACGACCACCAGCGTGGAGGCGACCATCGTCCATGCCACCGCCTCGTGCAGCAGCAGCGCTGCAAGCAGCAGGCCCAGGAAAGGCTGGAGCAATTGCAACTGGCCGACCCCGGCGATGCCGCCCAGCGCCAATGCGCGGTACCAGAAGACAAATCCGATGAGCATGCTGAAGACCGAGACGTAGCCGAGGCCAAGCCATGCCGGGAGCCCGATGCCGCCCCACGCGCTGGGCAAGGTGAACCACGCGATCCCCGCCATCACCGGCAGCGCCAGCACCAGCGCCCAAGAGATGACCTGCCAGCCACCGAGCCTCCGTGAAAGCGTGGCTCCTTCCGCATAGCCGAGCCCGCACAGGAGGATGGAGGCGATCATCAGCAGATCGCCCGTGAGCACCCCCGCACCGCCGCGTGAAAAGGCGAATCCAGCCACGGTCACCGCGCCCGTGATCGAGAAGAGCCAGAAGGCGGGCTTCGGCCGCTCGCCGCCGCGCAGCACGCCGAAGATGGCCGTGGAAAGCGGCATCAGTCCGATGAAGACGACCGAGTGCGCCGCCGTGATGTGCTGCAGGGCCAGCGCCGTCAACAGGGGGAAGCCGACGACCACGCCCAGCGCCACGATGGCCAGTGGCAGCAGGTCCGCCCGTGTCGGACGATTCTGGCGGAGGGCAAACAGACAAGCCGAGCCGAGCAATGCCGCGATCACCGCGCGCGCCGACGTCAGGAAGATCGGTGAGAAATCCGCCACTGCCAATCGCGTGGCGGGCAGGGAGCCGCTGAAGATCACGATGCCCGCCAGCCCGTTTCCCCACGCTGTCGCGGTGGATGTACCGGTGGCGTCCGCAAGCACCATTCTACGGGAAGCATTCATGAGCGGTGATGTGGTGCGAGTTGGCCGAGAGTGGCGATGGCTTCCAGCGTGCGCTCTCCGAAGGCGAAGCCGCAGCTCAGGCGGAAGCAGTGATTCAGCCCGCCGGATGCGGAGAAGATCGTGCCGGGCGAGAGGCTGATGCCCTTCTTCAGCGCGGCCTGGGTGAATGCCTGCGAGTCAAATCCGGCAGGCATCTCCACCCACAGGACGAAGCCCCCTGCCGGGTGATTCACGCGGGCGTAGTCGGGAAAGTGCTGCAGCACCGCCTCCCGCGAGCGGGCGCACTGCTCGGCATAGAGCCCGCGGATGCGCCGCAGGTGGCGGTCATAGCCACCGGCATCGAGGAAGCCCGCGATGACGAGCTCCGAAAGCGTGCCATTCCACGGGCACTGGATGCCTTTCAGCCGACGGATCTCCGCGAGATGGGAGCCGGGCACCAGCCAGCCCACACGCAGGCCGGGCGCGATGGTCTTCGATACGGAGCCGCAGTGGATCACGCGGTCGCTGTGGATCGCGATCGATGGCGGGCGTATCCCGTCGTGTGAGAGATCGCCATACACATCGTCCTCGATGATCGTGAAGTCGTGCGCCTCCGCGAGGTCTGCCAGAGCCTTCTTGTGAGACTCCGGCATCACGCTGCCGATGGGATTCTGGAAATGCGGCTGCACGATGCAGGCGGCGATGGTGTGCTTTTTCAATGCAGCCGCGAGGGCGTCGATGACCATGCCGGTGCGCGGATCGACCGGGATCTCGATGACCCGCAGGCCGAGGTCGCGGATCAGATTCAGCGTGCCGAAATAGGAGGGCGATTCGACGGCCACCACGTCGCCGGTCTTCGTCGTCGCCCGCAGCGCGAGCAGGATGCCCTCGGTCGCTCCCTGGGTGGTGACGATTTCATCCGGCGCGACCTTCAGGCCGATGTCGTAGAGCCTGCGAGAGAGCGCGGTGCGGAGTTCGCGTCGACCCTGCGGCGGGGTATAGCGCAGTGCCCCTGCGCCGTGCTTGCGCATCACCTCGCGGGTGATCACCGCCAGCTTTGACTCCGGCACGATTCCGTCGCCCGGTGCCGCCGTGCCAAAGGGGACGAAGTCCGGATTCCCCGCGGTGTCCATGATGGTCTCGACGATCGAGCCGACCTTCAGCGGCCGGGATGCCTTCCTAGCCGTGGTGGGAAAGCGATCCGTGGAGATCTTCGGCGGCGCGACGAAGTAGCCGGACCGCGGGCGCGCCTCGATGTGGCCCTCGTCTTCCAGATGGCGATACGCCTCCATCACCGTGGAGATGCTCACGCGGTGCTCGCGGCTGGTGTGGCGGATCGAGGGAAAGCGCGAGCCAGCCGGGAAAGTGCCGGCACGGATCAATCCCGCGAGCTTTCCGGAGAGCTCCTGATGCAGCGGCAGTAGCGTGGGCATGGCGTGTAGGATGAGGGATTTGTGGCTCCCTGCCAGATACAGCCCGGCGGATTGGAATGCAGTACAGATTCTGTACTGATGCGATTTTCCCGAATCTGTACCTGTGAAAGCCGGCGCGTTGCCCTAGGGTTGGTCCGTCGGCCATGCCACTCATCATCAAGATTTTCATCGTCCTCTTTCTCATCGGCTGGACCATTCTCGGAGGCTGGCTCGTCGTGAAATACAGCGCGCTCTTCGGCCCTCACCACGATCACCGCGCGGAAACTCCGGGTGCCCGCAGCTTCGGCCTCGCCCACATCGGTGCCGTCTGGATCGGTGGTTTCGCATTGGGCGTGTGGTTCTTGACCCTGTGAGGGAGTGATTTCCGGGGCCGCCATTCGATGGCTGGCCCGGGTCGGAAAGGCGGAGCGGGGAGGGGTACTCAGCGCTCATCCCGCCCTTCCGTCTGTCCTTTCGAGGCACTTTTCATATCATCGGCCGCCCTTGGATCGGGCCGATGTCACATTCCGGCGGCAGCGGCGATATTAGGGCAGAACTGCCTTTCGCCGCCGTGTCCGTATTCCGCGCCTTTTCCCGATCGATCGACTCCGCCCGCTGCGATGCGGACTTCCGTCGGTATGTGTCGGATGGCAATGCCGACGCCTTCCGCAGGCTCGTGGAGCGCCACCTGCCGCTCGTGCAGGAAACGGCAGCCCGGGTGCTCGGTGGCCGGGCCGGGTGGATCGATGACGTCTCGCAGGACGTCTTCCTGATGCTGGCCCGCAAGGCCCGCCAGCTTCCGCCGGAGATCGTGCTCTCCGCGTGGCTTCATCGTCAGTCCGTCCGCCGGGCGCTGGATGTCGTGCGCTCCGAGACCCGCCGTCGCAAGCGCGAGGAGATCGCCGACCTCGTCCCCGATGAATCCCCGGGCGTGGATCAATGGAGCGCCATCGCCCCGCAGCTTGATCGCGAAATGCTGCGGCTGCCCGAGCAGGATCGTCAGGTGCTGATCCTGCGATTCATGGAACGTCTCACCTCGGAGGAGATTGCCCGCCGCCTCGGCCTGAGCAGCGCCGCCGTGCGCAAGCGCGTGGAGCGCGCGCTGGCGAAGCTTCGCGAGCGCCTGGTCGTTCCTCTTCCAGGGGCAGGTGCCGGTGCCCTCACCGTTACCGCGCTGGCTGCCTACCTCAGCGTGCCCACGGCGAAGGCCGCCACCGCCTCACAAGTCACGGCCATCTGCTCCGGCAGCCTCGCCGCCACAGCCGCCGCACCCACCATTTCCCTTACCGTTCTCACCCTTATGACCAAGTCACAACTCTGCACCGCCGGTGCTGTCGTCGCCATCGGCGCCGGTGCCTACTTCGCCGGCCTCGGCAATGGTTCCGCCACTCCGCGTGAAGGCACGGATGCCCGGAACGATGCTGCCCACACGGCGGCCGTCGCGAACGACTCCCGCGCATCCTCCCGCCAGGCCGCGACCTCCGTTTCCCTGCCCGCCTCGAAGGAAGGCAAGCTGGAGATGCTCCGCAAGATCCTCGCCGATCCGGATGCCGTCTCCAGGAGTCAATCGCTCGATCGCTTCATCTCAAGGCTGGCTCCGGAAGACTTCGGAGACATCGCATCTTTCCTCACGTCCTATCCACCGGCCACGGACCTGGAGCGGGAGGCCATCACCTCGGCTACCCATCTGGTGATCTCGGCGTGGGCGCAGAAGGATCCCATCGCCGCGCTGGCGTTCTTTGAGAAGAGCCCGAATCTCTCCCTCGTCCAGTTGATCGGCAGCATCTGGGGTGCCCGCGATCCCGAGGCTGCGATCGCCTGGGCAAGGGCCCGGCCTGCGGGGTCGGTGCGTGCCGATCGGGTGGATCCCTTCATGTCCGGGTTGATTTCCAGCCTGGCCAGCCAGGACATTGCACGGGCAAAGGCCCTTTTCGCGGAGATGCCCGTGGGCGTGCCGAGCCGGTCTGCCCTGCCGAACTTGATTCCTCACCTCATCGCCGAGGGGAAGGAGGGGATGCAAGCGTGGCTCGACGGGCTTCAGGACGATGGTTTCCGCAAGGAAGCCACCAACCTCATCGCCAATGAAATCGCCAGCGATGATCCCCGCGCCGCCACGGAATGGCTCATCGAGCGCACCGGTGGCGTGGTCGATTTCAGCGACATGAGCGTCATCTTCACGAAGTGGATGTCGAAGGACCGCGAGGAAGCTCTCGCCTACTACGATGCCCAGCCCGCCGGCGAGATGCGCGACCAGACCTTCACCGCCATCTCTTTCCAGCTCTCGGGGGAAAACATGTCCGATGAAACCATCGACTGGATGACCGGACGCATCACCAACCAGTACCTGCCGGTGGTTCACATGGACAAGCTCTTCGCCCGCTGGGGTGAGAAGGATCCCGCTGCAGCCATCGCCTATCTGGAGAGTCAGAATTCCGCCATCGCGGCGCATGTTTCCACGCCCTTCTTGCAAGGCCTCTTCAATTCCAGTCCAGCGTCCGCAGCCGAATACCTGCAAGAGCATCCCGACCGTGTGAGCCCCACCGCCGTGACTGACGTGGTGAAGAGATTGATAGTGGTCGATCCCGGTTTCGTCGTCCCCTACCTCGAGGGCGACAACATCACCGGGAAATCCCATGCCGCCGCGATGGTCGCCTGGCTCCAGACCAAGCCGGAGGACGCGAAGGCCTACCTCGATGCGAACTTCGAAACGATGCCCGAAGAATCAAGGAAGCTCCTCTATGCGGAAGACTCGGTGAACGCAGCCATTGAGGGCAAGATCACACCCCGGCAGCTCGACGGGAGGTGATGGCGAGTGTCTTGCACTCAGCAGAGTTGCTCTGGCTTGGAAGGGTCTCAGGTGGGGTCCGGCGGGGGATGTCGTCCCAATCGCTCCTCAAAACCCCGGATTACCAGATGATCGGGATTGTTCAGATCAAGGGCGTCGACCGTTGCGCGCCCCGTTGATGTTCTTCCGATGATTTGCTTTCCCGACCAACGGAAGTTTCGCGACCACCAATCGCGACGCGGATGGAATAACGGAACTACCTTTCCCGTCTTTTGATCGATGGCTGAAGTCCGGGCTCCTTTTCGCAGGGAGCAGTGGATGCAGGCGAGGGCGAGGTTCTCCAATTCGGTCGCTCCTCCAGCTATCTGGGGAATGACGTGATCGAGATGAAACGTGGCGGCCTGCCCCACCGAGGCGAGACCGCAATACTCACATCGTCCCGATGCTCGCTTGGTGACTTGCCGCCGCAAACTTGCGGAAATGGCCACGACGTCAGGCCTTGATGGTTTTGACTTGGGCCCCGAGCTTCAGGATCGACAGCGTGGTGGCGATATTGGCCAAAGCTTCCGCTTCCTTTTTCTCTGCCGGGCTCAAACGACCAAGACGCCCTTGCTCATCCAGAAGGTGATGCAAGCGATCATCGAGTGCCTTCGGAAAACGCAGGCTCGCAAGGCGAGCCGGCATGGGCACCGTGAGTTCAACCGTTCGGCTCATGGGGTGGAATACCTCTAGCAGAGAGCATTCGAAAAGGCAAGCCGACGGCCGAAATCCCAACGGCTGGTCATTTTCAATACTCCCGCTTCAACAGGTAGTCCGCGATTTCCCTGAGGCGCTGCGCCTTCTTGCCGAGCGGGAGGAGGGCATCCATGGCTTCCTTGGTCAGCTTGGCAGCTTCCTTGCGGGATTTCTCCAGGCCGAGGATGGCGGGGTAGGTGGCTTTCTCGACGGCGGCGTCCTTGCCCGCGGTCTTGCCGAGGACTTCGGTGGAGGCGGTGACGTCGAGGATGTCGTCGATGACCTGGAAGGCCAGGCCGAGTGCGCGACCGAAGACGCTCAACGCCTCGAGCTGTTTCTCGGTGGCATTCGCCGTCATCGCGCCGAGGCGGATGGAGCTGGTCAGCAGCGCTGCCGTCTTCGCCTCGTGGATCTTCACGAGCTGCGCCTTCGTCAGCTTCTTGCCCTCGCCCTCAAGGTCCATCACCTGGCCGCCGATGAGGCGGGTCGAGCCGCCGGTCAGCGCGAGTTCCGCGACATAGCTGCCGACCGGGTAGCGCTTGGCCGGCTGGGTCTGGGCGAGGATGAGGAAGGCTTCGGTCAGCAGGGCATCGCCCGTCAGCACGGCCATGCCTTCGCCATAGACCTTGTGGCAGGTCGGGCGACCGCGGCGCAGGTCGTCATCGTCCATGCACGGCAGGTCGTCATGGACCAGCGAGTAGGTGTGCAGCACCTCCACCGCACAAGCGGGCGGGATGGCCGCCTCCGGATCCCCGCCACAGGCTTCCGCCGCGGCGAGGCACAGGATGGGCCGCAGCCGCTTGCCACCGGCGAAAACCGAGTAGCGCATCGCCGCATGGATGGTGCCCGGCTTCTCCTTTGCCTTCGGCAAAAAGGCATCGAGGGCGGCATCGACTTCGGCAGCGCGGGTGGCGAGGTATTCCTTGAGATCCATGGCGACGGTTGAAAAAGGCAGTGACTCACCGCCAAGACGCAAAGGACGCCAAGTTACTCAAGAAAGAAGTCCTTCCTTGGCGAACTTGGCGTCTTGGCGGTTCCTCGATTTCAGAGGATTTCGGCGATCTGCACCGCATTGAGCGCAGCGCCCTTGCGGACCTGGTCGCCCACCACCCAGAGGTCGAGGGCATTGTCCAGGACGAGGTTCTTGCGGATGCGGCCGACGAGGCAGTCGTCCTTGCCGGTGGTGTCGAGAGGCACGGGGAAGACCTTGTTTTCCGGATCGTCCACCACCTGGATGCCCGGCTTGCCGGCGTAGGCGGCGCGGGCAGCTTCGACGTCGATGGGCTTTTCAAAGACCGCCGTGATCGAGACCGAGTGCGAGCGATAGACCGGCACGCGCACGCAGGTGCAGGAGACCTTCAGGTCGTCGTGACCGAGGATCTTGCGGCCCTCGTTCAGCATCTTCAGCTCTTCCTTCGTGTAGCCGTTCTCGGTGAAGGAATCGACCTGCGGGATCACATTGAAAGCGATCTGGCGCGGGTAAACGCGCGGCTCGAAGGGCTGGCCGGTGGCAATCGCCTTCACCTGCTCCTCTAGCTCCACGATGCCCTGCGCCCCGGAGCCGGAGACGGCTTGGTAAGACGACGCGATGATGGCCTTAAGGCCGAACTTCTCGTGCAGCGGCGCGAGTGCCATCAGCGAGATGATGGTCGTGCAGTTCGGGTTCGCGATGATGCCCTTGGGGTGATCCTTCGCGGCGGCCGGATTGATCTCCGGCACCACCAGCGGCACGCCCTCGTCCATGCGGAAGGCGGACGAATTGTCGATCACCACGGCACCCGCCGCTGCGGCGGACGGGCCGAATTCCTTCGAGATGCCGCCGCCTGCGGAAAACAGCGCGATGTCCACACCCGCGAAGCTGTCGTGGGTGAGCTCCTGCACGACGATTTCCTCGCCGCGGAACGGGATGCGTTTCCCTGCCGAGCGGGCTGAGGCCAGCAAGGTCAGTTTGCCGACGGGGAAATTCCGCTGTTCGAGACAGAGTAGCATTTCCTCGCCGACCGCTCCGGTGGCGCCTACGATGGCGACGTGCTTGGGTTCGCTCATGATTGATTTGGAGGGCGGGACTGTAGGGGCGAAAGTCGGCATGGCAACCGTATCGTGCGGCTTTGACCCAGTCCTGGAGCGCGTTTGCCGGGATTTTCCAAACCGGGGGAGGTGACAAACCCGTCGCCAATCGTCCCGTGTTTACGGGATTGCCTTGCAGCGGCGGCCCCTCCAAGCTTCGCCCGGCTGCCCCAGTCGCCCTCGTCTCCCCCATTATGCCAATGTCCACCGGACGCAAACAGGCCTTTTCGATCCAGGCGCTCCAGCTTCTGGATGCCGCATTGGTCTGGCTGGGCTTTTGGCTGGCGTCCATCCTGCGCGATCCCATCCGCGAGGCCTTCGGGCTGGGGAAGATGGACCGCTCGATGCTGGCGGACATGAGCTGGGTGCTCTACATCGCCGTGCCCTTTACCCCGCTGGTGCTGGAGCATTTCGGCTTCTACGAGCACATCCGCCGGAAATCCCGCCACAAGGCGCTGCAGCAGATCATCAAGGCGCTGGCCGTGATGGGCCTGGTGCTCGGCCTCATCTCCGTTTTCTCCCGTCTGCCGGAGGCGAGCCGCCTCATCCTCGGCCTTGGTGCGCCGGTCGTCGCCTTCCTGCTGCTGCTGCGCGACCGCATCACCAAGAAGCGCATGGTCATCCTTGATCGCGACGAGGGTCGCCGCGAGCGCGTCGTGCTGGCCGGATCGCCGGAGGACCTCGAAGAGCTGATCCAGGAGCTCGATCCCGAGTCGATCGAAGGCTGGAATATCGTCGAGCGCTTCGACCTTTCCTCCCGCCCCGTGGAGGATCTCTACGAACTCCTGAAGGTGGAGACCGTGGAGCGCGTGATCTTCGCCACCCGCCGCACCGCCTTCGACAAGGTGGCCCAGGCGGTGGAGGCCTGCGAGCTGCAGGGCGTGGAAGCGTGGATCGCCGCCTCCTTCATCCGCACCCAGATCGCGCGGCCCGTTTTCGACTCCATCGGGAACAAACCGATGCTCGTCCTGCGCTCCACGCCGGAGCTGAGCTGGGAGCTTTTGACGAAGGAGGCCTTCGACCGACTGGGGGCGCTCACCCTCATCATCCTCAGCTCGCCGCTGTGGCTCATCGCCGCCTTGGGCATCCGCCTCACCAGTCCGGGGGCTCCGGTTTTCTTCTGCCAAAAGCGTGCCGGGCACTACGGCAAGCCCTTCCGCATGTGGAAATTCCGCACCATGGTGCCGAATGCCGAGGCCCTGCTCGACAAGATCAAGGCCGAGCACGGCAATCACATGGAAGGTCCCGTCTTCAAGCTGGACCGCGACCCGCGCGTCTTTGCCTTCGGCGGCTGGCTGCGGAAGCTGAGCATCGATGAGCTGCCGCAGCTCCTCAATGTCCTGACCGGCGACATGAGCCTGGTCGGCCCGCGCCCTCTGCCGCTCTACGAGGTGGCCGCCTTCTCGGAGCTGGCGCACCGTCGCCGCCTGAGCGTGAAACCCGGCATCACCTGCGAGTGGCAGGCAGGCGGCCGGAACAAGATCACAAGCTTCGAGCAGTGGGTGGAAATGGACCTCCGCTACATCGACAACTGGTCGCTGTGGCTCGATTTCAAGATCCTGCTCAAGACCATTCCGGCCGTCCTTTTCGGCAAGGGCGCGAAGTAATTCCTGCCAGCAGGGAATTCCGCCTTGAGGAATGAGGCGCTACCGGCGGACGATGCGCCCCGCCCCGCCGCTCCTGCATGAAACTCATCAGTGGAACCGCCCACCGCGCGCTCGCCGAGCGCATCGCCGACAATCTTGGCACCCAGCTCGCCGACGTCCATGTGACGGCGTTTCCGGACGGTGAGACGTTCGTCAAGATCAACGAGAACATCCGCGGCGACGATGTCTTCATCATCCAGCCGAGCTGCCCTCCATCGAATCACAATATCATGGAGCTGCTCATCATGGTGGACGCCGCCCGCCGCGCGAGCGCAGGCCGTATCACCGCCGTGATGCCTTTCTTCGGCTACGCCCGCCAGGACCGGAAGGACCAGCCGCGCGTGCCCATCACCGCGAAGCTCGTCGCGAACCTGCTCACCTCCGCCGGTGTCGGCCGCGTGCTGACCATGGACCTGCACGCCCCGCAGATCCAAGGCTTCTTCGACATCCCCGTCGATCATCTCTACGCGAAGCCCGCGCTGATCCACTACCTGCGCGACCGCCATCCCGATACCTCGAATCTCACGGTGGTCTCGCCCGATGTAGGCGGCGTGAAGATGGCACGTGCCTACGCCGACGCGCTGGGCGCCGACCTCGCCATCGTGGCGAAGCACCGCATCAGCGCCACCCGCGTGGAGGCGATGAATGTGATCGGTGACGTGGAAGGCCGCGACGTGATCCTCATCGACGATATGACGGAGACCGCCGGCACCCTGACCGCCGCTGCCGAGATCCTCGGCAAGAACGGCGCGCGCCGGATTTTCGCCTGCGTCTCCCACGCCGTGCTCGGCGATCTCGGTCGCGAACGCATCAAGGACTCCGTGATCGAGGAGATCATCACCACCGACTCCGTGCCGCAGGCATCGGGCGAGAAGGTGCAGGCAGTGGGCATCGCGCCGCTGCTGGGCGAGGCGATCCGCCGCATCAATGGCGGCCAGTCCGTCACCTCGCTCTTCGAGGTCTGAAAAGCTGAGAAATCATTTCCGAACGCCGCACGGAGTCATCGCTCCCTGCGGCGTTCTTGCGTAAGGGAAAGGAGGGGAGGGGACTCCGCGCCGACGAAAAAATAGCACGCTGTTCCTTTCACCCGGGCCCGGGACGCCGTAGGCTCCCCGCATGCTTGCTTCCCTGAAAGACAACCTCGCCTCGGCCGCCGCGAAGAACCTGCTCTCCGGGAAGATGGAGCGCTACGGTCAGGTGCTGGACCTGAGGATCCGCAGCAAGGAAAAGACTCTCGCGCTGGAGATCATGCTCACGGGCGAAAGCTCGGAGATCCGCGTGGAAGTCGGCAGCTACCGCATCGTCGCGGGCGAGGGCGGAAAGCTTTTGCTGGTGGTGGAGACCGTCACCGCCTCCCGGGAGTGGCTGCAGCTCGTCCTCGAGGACTTCGTGGTCGGCCAGCCGATCCCGATTCCCGCGGTCGCCTCGATGGCGCTGGGCAAGCCGGATGCGTGAGGATTCGCAAGCGTGTCCGGTTCAGCGCCGGTCACGCGGAGCGATCAGTTCTTCCAGGTCAGCGCGCCCTTCTTGAGCGCATAGACGTAGGCCACGGCCAGCACGCCGGCGAAGCCTGCCATGGACACCAGCGGGATCGCATTCCCGCCGGCCACGAGGTCGCGGAATTGCACGGCCCATGGATACATGAAGACGACCTCGATGTCGAAGATCACGAAGAGCATCGCCACCAGGTAGAACTTCACCGAGAAGCGCGGCGCGCCATCGCCCACGGGGAGCATGCCGCACTCGTAGGCGCTATCCTTCGTCGCATTCCGCCGGGCGGACTTCCCGAGCAGCACGCTCAGCGTGAGGCTCACCGCCGCGAAGCCGATGGCCACGAGGATCTGGACGAATACGGGAAGATACTGGGACGACATCCGGCCTCCGGTTTAAAAGTCGGCGCGGGCCATGGACAGAAAAAAAACCCGCGCCGGATCACGGCGCGGGTTCTTCTCAAAAGGGAGGGCAAACAACGGGTGCTCCGGGCACCTCTTGGCTCAATCTTCCTGCTGCTGGGCGAGATACTCGCTCGAAGCCTCGTGAACGCGCTTGGTTCCCTTGTACTCCTTGCCGATCTTCTCGACGAGGCCACGGGTGACCAGGTTCTGCAGTTTTTCGTAAGCGCGCAGGCGAAGCATTTCTTCACCGCCGCTCACGGCGTTACGGACCTTGAGGTTGTCGAACACCCGTTCGAACAGGTCATTGAAGCCAAACACCTTGTCTTCCGCGAGGACGTTGCAGAGTTCATCCGTGACGTGATCAGGAAGCCGGCGTGAAAACCGGGTGCGTTTCGTGGTGGTTGCCATAGCGGCGCGATCATAGCAGCGAAATGCTGCGCGCGCGACTCCAAAAAGGGCCTGCTATTCAAAAAAGTCCTTAATGTTTCTCAAGTAAATAATTTTAAGCAAATCGTTTCCTTGAGCCCGCTATGGCGTCGAAACCGCGTTTAAAGCGGTTCTCTGAGGGTTTTCCCTCAGCGTCCGTCGCGGAGAATCCGGTTTTCCTCGTCGAGGACCACCTTTTTGGCGAGCACGGGCGTATCGGACAGGCCGAATGCCATGATCGCGACGCGTTCGCCCTTCTTGATGCGATGGGCGGCGCCACCGTTGATCAGGATGTTTCCGGTGCCGGGGGCTCCGGGCTGGACGTAGGTCTCCAGGCGGTTGCCGGAGGTGATGGAGGCCACGAGGACCTTTTCACCTGCCCACAGGCCGACGGCCTCCATGAGGTCGGTGGGGATCTCGATGCTGCCTTCGTAATCGACGTCGGCGGCGGTGATCATCGCCCGATGGAGTTTTGATTTGAGCACCTGATGGAGCATGGCGGGCGGGAAGAAAATGGCGCGCTCCCCGGGCGTCAAGCGGCAAGCAACAAGAATTTTCCGGACCTTCCCGGGCAGACGCAAAACGGCCCGGAGTTTCCTCCGGGCCGCCTTGGATGAAAATTCAGATTCCCAGGATCGGGATCAGAGCAGGCCTGCGTCCTTGAGGGTCGCGTAGGCTCCGTTCTTGTTGATCGTCTTGATGGCCTTGCAGCTCAGCGTGAGGCGCACCCAGCGGTTCAGCTCGGGGATCCAGATACGCTTGGACTGGAGGTTCGGAGCGACCTTGCGCTTCACGACCTTGGTCACGTGACGACCGATACCGCCCTTTTTCTTGGCGAGACCGGAACGATTGATTTTGCCGCCGGAACGGACTCGGCTTCCTCGGATGCTGCAGACTCGGGCCATGGTAGGAAAGGGGTTGCTTACGCGGGGCAGGGAGAATGGCCGGGCGGACCAAAGCGTCAAGGCAAATTCTTTGGAGAAGATTCAAGACTTGGAGACGCAAGACGCAGGATCAGGCATGATGATTACCAGAGACTCGCGAAGCGGGATTTGAGCTCGGCCTGCCATTTTTCCAGGAATGCTAGGTCTCGCGCGGTCCGCCAGGGGTCGCCGTGGCCTCCTTCGATGGCTGCGAAATGGGCTTCCTCCGCGGCCAAGGCGGCGGCCACCTCGTCCAGGGCGGCCTCCAGAGATTCGCGCGCCTGCTGCACGGCTGGCTCCAGCATCGCCTTCGCCAGCGTGCTCAGGGCGGCCTCGCGGCGCTTCGTCACTGCGTCGGCCTGCTGGAGTGTGGTGCCGACTTTTCCGAAGAGATCCACCAGCCCGGGCGAAATCGAGCCGCGCTCGTCGCCGGAGATCTCTTTCGCGGCCAGCCACGCGCGGAGCCGCTTCGAGGGACGGGAGAGCAGGGCAAATGCCTCCTGCACCCGGGCGAAGTCCTCGCCGCTGCCGCCCGCATCCGGGTGCTCGCGCTTGCCCGCCTCGCGGAAAGCGGCGCGCAATTCCTCCTCGGAAATCGCCAGCCGAGGCTCCAGCCCGAGCGTCGCGAAGGGATTCATCACGCGGCGAAGCTCTCCCCGCAGGAGCAGGTGACGATGGCGTTCGGGTTGCTCACCTTGAAGCCGCCCTGCTGGAGATCGTCCGACCAATCCAGCTCGCTGCCGCTGACGAAAAGCGCGCTCTTCGGGTCGATCACCACGTTCACGCCATTGCTGGGCACCATGATGTCGCGGTCGCGCGGGCCGTCCACCAGGTCCATCTTGTACTGGAGCCCGCTGCAGCCGCCGCCGATGACGGCGATTCTCAGTCCGCCGTCCGGGCGGCCCTGCTTTTCCAGCAGGCCGCGCAGGTGGGCGGAGGCCGCATCCATGACGCGGACCAGCTTCTCGTTCCCGATCTTGTAATTCACCGCCGTGGCCGACATCGCGCCGCGACCATCGCCTCGCCGCCGCCCGGTGAAAACTGAAAACTCGCCACGGCGGCGGGGATGCCTACTTTCCGCGCGCCTCCCATGGATCACCCAGTCACGCCCGGACTCGCCGTCGCCCTCGGATCATCCTTCCTCGGCTACTATGCCCATGCCGGCTTCCTGAATGGCTTGGCGGAGGTCGGCCTGCATCCCGCGCGCATCTCCGGGGCCTCGGCCGGGGCCATCGCGGGATCGCTGCATGCCGCCGGCATCCGCGGGGAGGCGCTGAAAAGTACGGTGCTCGATTCCGCGCTACGCTGGTCGTTTTTCGACTGGGCGGCTTTCCTCCGTCTGCCGGGGGTCTGCACCGCCTTCTGGTCCACCGGGCTTTTTTCCGGAAAGCACGCGGTGAAGAAATTCCACTCCATCCTGAATGGCGCGGACCTCTCCTCGCTGGTCTCGCCGGTCATGGACATCGCCGTCACCGATGCCGATCTGCATCGCACGGAGATCCTCCGCAGCGGCCCGCTCGCGGAGCTGATCGTCGCGAGTTGCGCCGTGCCGTGCCTCATCGGCATACAGCGGGTCGGCGGGAAGCGCTACCTCGACGGTGGCGTGGCCTGCGAGGCGCCCTTCGAGCACTGGCTGGATGACCCGGAGATTGACACCATCGTCGTCCACCGCATCCGCCATGAAGAAAACAGCGGCCCGGCGGTCTCGTGGGAGACCATCGCCACCGCCATCGGCGCGTCCCATCACACCGTGTGCAACGAGCTTCACCGCCACCGCACGGAACTCGCGCGGATGAAGGGCAAGCGCCTCATCGAGATCGACACCATCACGCCGACGCCCGGCATCTTCACCCAGGGCCGCGCGCCTCTCTGCTACGAGCGCGGCTACGAGTCCGGCAAGGCGGCGTGGTGATCGGGGGCTTCAGTCTTCTTCACGCGAGGGGTGCCGGATTCCAGCGCCTCCAAGACGCCTTTCATCACTCCCTGAGAGGTCATGGTCGCTTCGTGGAGTAGCAGGATGTCGCCATCCTTCACGCCGGTGACGAGGTCGCGGACGATGCCGTCCACGTCGCTGCGGATGGTGTCGTAGGCGCGCTTGCGCCAGCCGACGAGTTCCAGGCCGAGGTCCTGCAGCGCGGGGTGGGTGAACCAATTCCGGTGGCCCGCGGGCGCGCGGAAAAAGCGGGCCTTCGTGCCGGTGGCTTCCTCGATCGCCTGCTGGCAGCCCTCGATCTCGCGGCGGGTGCGCGCGGGACCGAGTCCCCAGAAAACTCCGACCGGGTGGGTCATGGTGTGATTCCCGAGCTCATGGCCGCGGCGGACGATCTCCCGCGCCAACTCCGGGTGGCGTCGTACTTTCTCGCCGATGATGAAGAAGACGGCCCTGCGCCCGTGCTGGTCCAGCAGGTCGAGCAGCGCCGGGGTGTCCACGGGATCCGGGCCGTCATCGATGGTGAGCAGCACGTCCTTTCCTTCCACGCGGCGGGCGATGGGGCCGAAGACGCGCGAATTTGGCAGGAAGGTGCCGCAGAGCCAGACGGCCGCCGCCACTGGCAGGACGACCAGCCCGGCGTGCCAGCCGTAGAGCCAGGTGACGACGAATACCGGCACGTGGATCGCGGCAAAGATGAACCAGCGGGCGACCGCCGTGCAAGTGGCTGGATGGACCATGAGGAAACGCCAGCCAAGACACAGCGCCGAGACGGCATTCAGCGCGAGCACCCCGAGCCAGATCCCCGCGGCCCAGCGCACCCCGCTTTCATTCGCGAACCACCCTTGCCACACCGACCAAGCGGCGAGCAGCAGGTTCCAGCGCTGCCACTGGGCGAGCGGGTTCTTTCCGCCGATGACGATGGCGACGATGTGAAAGAGCAGGAACAGCACCGGCAGCACGCCGCCCCATGCGAGCCACGCTCCGCCGATCCGCCACAACGCGTCGAAGACCGCGGCACCCGCCACCAGCGGGACGAGCACGGAGAGCACGCGCCACTCCAGGCGATGGTGTCCCGCGCCCTCGGTCATGTGGATGGCATCGCCGGAGAGTCGCTGCCAACGGCCCCCGAAGATCTGGAAAAACGGCGTCACCGCACGGTTCGGGCGATCCTTCTCCAGCATGATCATGCCGCGCCTCCCTTCTCGCGGCGCAGCACGGGCTCGAAGACGAACCACTGCTTCCAGTGCTCCTTCACGCCGCTGAGGATGGCCCCGGCCCACACCGGCGTGGCCGGGTCTTCACCGCGACCGCGGACCCGCGCGGGCAGGTCGAGCGGCGCGTGGACCTGCACGCGGTAGCGCCGCCAGCCATCGCGCACGATGAAGAGCGGGAAGACCGCGGACCCGGTGATGCGGGCGAGGAAAAGCGGGCCGCGTGGCAAGCGCATCATCAGCCCCGGCTCCACCTCCGTCTCCATCGGCGAGACCTCGAAGATCACGCGATCCCCCTGTACCGCGACAATGTCGCCCTGGTTCAGGTAGCGGGCGAGTTCGACGCCGAGCATCTCGCCGCCGTGATTGAAGCAGGTGCGGAAATAAGGGTTCAGCCGCTCCTTCTCCGCGATCTCCGCCTCGCGCAGCGCCTGCATCTCGGGCTCGCGCTCGGGAGCGCGCACCGCATAAATCGTGCGGCCGAATTTCTCGGAGAAGAGCGGGGCGGCCATGTCGTAGTTCCCCATGTGGGCGGTCAGCACGATGCAGCCCGCCGGGCGCGACTTGAGGTCCTCGAAGTGCTCCAGCCCCTCGATGATCCAGTCCACGCCGCCGGTGCCCGTTTCGCATCGCATCGCGTCCACGTAGGTGAAGGCGAAATTCAGGAAGACCCGGTAGGCCCCCGTCCACGCGCGCAGGGCGGACCAGGCGGGAAAGAGCGCGCGGAGATTCCCCATGACCGCGCGGCGCTGGGACTTCGCGACTAGGAAGAAAAGCAGCGTCCACGGCGGGATCAGCACGGGCTCCAGGAACCACGGGGCCACCCTCAGCCCACGCATGAGAAGACGCGTCGGCAGGTCGCCGAAGACCCCGATGCGCCGCCAGCGGCTCTGCTTTTTCTCCTCCAAGGCCCGGAGAGGTAAGCGGGCGATGCCGCCACGGGCAAGTTCAGCGTTCCTCCCCGCCGACGATGGTCTTGGCGACGCTGTAGTCGTCATTCAGCAGGACGAGGTCCGCGTAGAAGCCGGGGACCACCTTGCCGAGGCCTTCCAGCCCCAGCGAGCGGGCCTGGTTCCATGAGGTCACCTTGATCACCTCGTGCAGCGGCAGGCCGGTCGCGCCGACCAGGTTGCGGAAGCCTTCGTTCGCCAGCAGGGTCGAGCCCGCCAGGGCACCGCCGTCCTTCAGGCGCGCCACCTTGTCCTTCACCACCACCGGCAGGCCGCCGAGGTCCACCTCGCCCTCCACGATCCACGACGCGGCGACCGAGTCGGTGATCATCATCAGGCGGTCGATGGGGATGGTGGAGAAGACGAGCCGCAGCATGTCCGGCGAGAGATGGATGAGATCGCTGATCAGCTCGATCATCAGGCGGTCATCGACCATGCCGGCGCCGATCACGCCGATCTCGCGGTGATGCAGCGGGGTCATCGCATTCCCGTAGTGGGTGAGGTGCGTGAGCCCGGCATCGCAGGCGGCGAAGATCTGCGCGGCGGTGGCGGAGGTGTGCGCGGCGGAACAGGTGATGCCGAGCGCCTTGCAGCCGCCGATGAGTTCCAACGCTCCGGGCATCTCCGGGGCCAGCGAGAGGATCAGGGCGGGCACGATCGCGTGCAGTTCCTCCACCTCGGCGAAGTCCGGTGCGCGCATATACTGCGGATTCTGCGCGCCGGCCCGCTCCTTGTTGATGAAGGGGCCCTCGACATGCATGCCGGGGCAGCGGGTCAGCCCGCCTTCCTCGCGGAAGGTGGCGATCTTCGCGACGATGGACTTCAGCTTCTCCCGCGGCTGGGTGAGGGTGGTGGGCAGCCAAGTGGTCACGCCTTCCTGCAGCTTCCGCCGGGCGATGTGGCGCAGCGCGTCCAGCGAGTCATCGCACACGTCGGAGCCATCCGCGCCGTGGCTGTGAATGTCGATGAAGCCGGGGATGAGCAGCTTGCCGGCGGCGTCGATCTTGTGCTCCACGGAGGGGAGATTCGTCCCCTCGATCACGGCCTCGATGCGGTCGCCCTCGATGAGGACGGCCGCGCGGGCGAGATCGAGGTCGGGCGAGACGACGCGCGCGTTGGTGATAAGCTTTCTCATGTGTTAGATGCGGGGCGGGACAGGTCATTTTCTGGGACGATGCCGTCGGTTTGGCGAGCCGGGATTTTTGCGGATATGCGCAGCGGCGGCTTGGCAAAGGGCTCCGGGAGGCTATCCGTGGGGCATGGGAAAGGCATTGCTGAAGCTCGCCGGAGCAGTCTCGTTCGTGCTCGCCGTCACCGGCTGCGGATCCGGGATCGAGAAGTGGGAAAGCGCGAACAGCGCCCGCTATCGCGTGCTGAAGCCGGGCTCGGACCTGCTGGGCGTGACCGTGCCGGTGCTGCGCAGCCGCGGGCTCGAGCAGGTCTGGGGCTCGCCGAAGATCCAGCGCGACGGCGAAGGCGGCTACACCCTGACCTACGCGGACCCGAAGAAGCCCTTCACCCGTCTGGTCGTCCACGGCATGACCGAGCCGCTGCCGAGGCTTTCCAGCCCGCCGAAGCTCTCCGGCGAGGAAATGCGGAACAACACGCTGGCAGGCTACGAGCGCGACCAGCCATGGCGCACCGTGACCATCGCGGAGCAAAAGGTTCGCTGGTTCCAGGAGTCCGCCAGCGGCGGCGCGGATGGCGCGTATTTCAGCACCGAAGGCTTCACCCTCAAGGCGGCGGACGGACGCAAGGGCCACTACCGGCTGGTCGCGGAAAACGGCGACGATGCCGCGGAGGCGGTGGCTCGCTGGTTTGGTAGCGTGTCGTTTTGAAACGAAGGAAACTTCACGGAAGATTGCCTGACAGGGGATGGTGCATCTGCTAGATGGCACGTCCCATGTCTGACCATACGTCTCACTTTTCCGGTGTCCGCGGGTCTATCATCGCCGCGTGTTCGGAGATGGAGCGGCTGCTGAAGGGGCTGACCGACAGCAAGGGCCGCGTGGCTGACGAGATCCACCAGACGCGCAAGGCCGGCAAGCGGCTGCGCGGCGGGCTGGTCATCGCGGGCGAGCCGAAGCCGTGCGTCCGCTGGATCGGGGTGGTCGGCCGCATGCTCGGTGGTTCGCGCGATGCCGCCGTGCGGGTGAAGACGTGGAATTCCCTGGGGATCGACGCTTCGCCGGTGGGCTCGTCCGAAGCGGCTGCCGCGGCGCTGCTTGAGCTGGAGGCGGATGCGTCCACCCGCAAGCCGCCGCAGGCCGTGATCGACTGGTCGCTCGCCGCCCTCTGCCAAGTCCGGGGTCGACTGGAGTCGCAGACCGACGAAGAAGTCGCGGAAGCCGCCGAAGACGGCGCGAGGAAGCTGGAGAAGCAGCTCCGCAAGCGCCTGAAGCGTGCGCTCCAGCGGGTGATCAACGAGGATTTCCACGACTGCCGGAAGGCGGTGAAGGCATGGCTGGGCGGGATGGCGCTCGCCGCCCCGGATCTCCCGCTTGTAGGCAAGGAGGAAGCCGAAAGGCTCGCGAACAGTCTCGGTGAGGAGAATGACCTGGAAGTGCTCGCCGCCTGGCTGGAGGCCCGCGGCTTCACCCCGACGATCTGTCCCTGCGCCTGGAAGGTCCTGCGCAAGCGCCAGGAGAAGGTCCGGCGGAAATCGATCTCCGTGATCCGCAAGGAACTGCTCCCGGCGCTGAAACGCAAGGGCTGAGCCTCATTTTGCCGCGGTGGCACCGAGGGCTTCCAGGCGCTTCAGGTAGGCGAGGCCGAAGCGGTCGTGGCTGCACAAGTTCGCCCATGCCTCGCGCCGGTTCTTGTCGGGGTCTTGGGACAGGGCGAGCCACTCGCGCTCCGTGGTGGGGCGCAGGACCTCGCTGCGCCCGACGATGACGCGGACGGATTTCTCCGGCTTCGGGCTGACTTCCAGCGGCAGGATGGCCTCGGTCTTGGCCTCCGGCACCACCCAGAAAACGCGCAGCCCGTTCTGGGCGAAATAGCTGTTCCACCAAGTCTCGACCATCGCGCGCGCCTCGCTCTCGAGGAGGCCGGTCGCCGTGAGCCCGGCCACCATTTCCCGATAGACCGTCTCGTCAAATGCGGCGGAGGACTCCGTGAAGCCGGACACCGGCACTTCCGCGGCGGCCCCTGCCTTCAGGCCCTCTTTCATGACCATCCAACGGGTGGTTCCGGCGGTTTTCTCGAAGACGAAGGCGAAGGGAATGTCGCCGCCGGTGCGGTTCTTCAGGCGGAGCGTCTCGTCGGCGCCCACCGTGGTGGTGAGCCCGGGATTGAAGGCCCCGATGCCGCGGTAGAAGAGGAAGCCCTCCGTCTCGCCATTCGCGGTGCGGACCGCATTTGCCTCCGGCACGCGCGGGCGCATCCAGTGCAGCGACTCCCAGGGCTTGAAGAGGATGGTGTTGCGCGACTCTTCCGGCGAAAGCACCCGTGCCTGCCACTCGATGGAGCCTTTCCACGGCTTTGTGAAGTCGATTGCCCAGTCCTCCACGTCCTTGATATCCACGGTCTTCCTCGCCTTCGGCACCGGCAGGGTCTCGCCGCCGGAGCGATCCGGATACCACTGGCTGATGGTCCCTCCATTGAAGCCGACCTTCACAGAGACGTCGAAGGCCTTGTCCGAGTGGAAGTAGATCACGGGCGTCTCCATCTTCACGGTCACGCCGCGAAGCGGGCGGTCCATGCCCTTCATCATGGACAAGATCGGCATTCTCCCGTGTTCCTTTACGATCTCGTCGGGAGCGACACGCAGGTTGCCGTTTTCCAGGCCATAGTGGGAGTAGGTGAAGGTCGGCAGCGGGGCTTCCTCGCGCTCCAGTCCGGTGAGCAGCACGCCGTCCGACCCGGCGACCGTGGTGAAGGTGCCCCACTCGTGTAGCGTGTAGGCGGAGGCCGCGGTGGCGGTCAGCAACAGGATGGTGATTGTTTTCATAGCGATCCACCATGATCCCGCGAAGTTCAGGCAAACAAGCTCGTGGCGAACGCTTTACGTCGAATTTACCGCCGCCGGAGGCCATTCCCGGGGGCGGAGAAAAGAATTTCCCCTGACCGCCAAGGGCTGCTACCCATCTGCATCGTTCGCAAGGAAACCATGAAACTCTCGCTCCGCTCCGTCATCGCCCTTTCGCTCGCCTTCGGTGGAATCTCCGCCGCGCAGGACAGCGGTCGCCTGAAGATCGCCACGGTGGACATGCAGGCGCTTTTCATGGAGTACAACCCGACGAAGGAAACCAAGGTCAAGTTCGAGGAAGAGGGCCAGGGCGTCGCCAAGCAATTCGAGCAACGCACCGCCAACATCACCGCGGCCAAGGCCGATCTGGATGCCTTCCAGAAGCAACTGAACGACCCCTCCGTGGCCGACACCAAGAAGCAGGAGATCTTCAACCAGCGGCAGGTCAAGATGCAGGAGGCGGAAGCCCTCCAGCGCGAGGCCGAGGATTTCCGCAACCGCAAGGTGCGCGCGATGCAGGAGCAGATGCAGATCCGCACGAAGAACATCCTCGATCAGATCCGCGCCAAGGTGCAGAAGTACGCCGAGGCCGAGGGCTTCGACTACGTGCTCGACAAGACCGGCACCAGCACCTCGCAGGTCCCGGTGCTCCTCTACACGAAGGACGCCACCGACGTGACCGACGCGCTCCTCAAGACCCTCAACGACGGCACCACCGCCCCGGCGACCGAGGAGAAGAAGTAAGCCTTCCTTCCTCCGTCACCACTTGATCGTCACGCCCGTGCCGATCACGCAGGGCATCCCGAGCTTGCCGGACACCGGCAAGCCCACGGCGGTGTAGTCGTTCTTCGAAAGCGCATACTCCTCGTCGAGCAGGTTGCTGCCGAAGACGTAGGCGTCCACCTGTTGCCAGCGGTAGCCGGTGCGGGCGGAGAGCAGGGTGCGCGCTTCCAGCTTGGTTGCCGCCGTGGAGTCGATCTGCGCGTAGGACGTGTCCGCCCACTGGACCGTCATCTCGCCGAACCAGCCGGTGGCCGGACGCCATCCGATGCCAAGGGCGGCATTCCACTCGGGAGCCAGCGGGAAGGCCTGGCCGCTGCGGTTCACGCCATTGACCACGAGCTCGTCGAATTCGGTATGGAGATAGCCTGCCGACGCTCCGGCGGCGAAGTTGCCCTTCCGCCACTCCATCTCCACTTCCACGCCAGCGCGTTGGGATTTCCCGCTGTTCGTGATGAAGCTGTCCACCACCGGGAATCCACCCGGCGCGACGTAGGGCACCTGCTGTCCGTCCATCCACGCGTGGAATGCCCGCACGGTGCTGCGCAGGTGCTCGCCCTGGTGCTCGGCGAAGAGATTCAGCTCCCAGCCGCGCTCCGGGCCGTAGGCCTGGGACGTGCCGAGCGATGGGGCGACCGCTGCCCCGCCTGGACGATAGGCGCGTGAAATCTTCGCCCCGGTGGTCAGCGCATCGCCGCGCCACTCCAGCCCCAGCTCCGGCAGCCACTCGGTGGAGCTGACATCGACCTCATCGCGACCCCGCAGGGCTCCGCTGATCTGCGCGGCAGACACCTGATCCCGCGACTGGTGGTCAAGCCTCAGCCCGCCCGTCAGCCAGATATCCCGGCCCAGCTCGAGCTCCCCGTGTCCGTAGGCAGCCGCGATGCCGATTTCCTCGGTCGTCACGCTTTCAAAGCGACGCCCCGCCGGCACCGGCCCGAGCCCACGGCCCTTGAACGAAAATTCATACTCCGCCGCCTCCGCATAGATGCCAGCCAGCCAGCGGAAGCCCTCGCCCTCGCGACCGACGCGCAGGCTTTCGGTCAGGCGCGTCTCGTCCGCGGTATAGACGTAGAACCAATCGAGCAGCGGCGAACCGTCGAAGTCATTGAAGTGGGTGCCGTCGAGCTTTGAGTAGGACGACTCGGACTCCACCCACCATCCGTCGTCCAGCTCCACGCGGCCGCGCAGCACGAAGGCATGGCGATCCGCCGGGAGTGTCGCGGTGTCATTCACATTCACCACCCGGTCGAAGATGTCGCGTCCGGGAAGCTGGTAGGCCTGGCCGAAGAAATTCCCGCGCCCGCGGTCCAGATCCACCCGCAGGTCAAAGACCGACTGCTCGTTCCCGGCGGGCCGCCAGCGCAATTGTCCGCGGAAATTCTCGCGGCGGGTTTCCGCGAAACGCTCGTTGCCGTCGTAGAGATTCGTCACCGCGTTGTGCGTGCCCTCGGAGGCTGCGCTCACCCGCAGTGCCAGCTTCTCCGGAATCAGCTCCATGTTCTCCGTCAGCCCGACGCGCCACGAGCCGTAGTCTGCCAGCTCGACCGTCGCCTTGCCCTCGTGGAAGAACTGCGGGGCATTCGGCTCCAGCCGGATCTCGCCGCCCGCGGCATTCACGCCACGGCCGAAGAGCACCGGACCGCGCGTCACCCGCACTTCCCCGATGTCCCACATCAGCGGCGTCACCGAGGTCAGCGAGGATGCGGTCTGCGGCGCTCCGCCATCCGAGAAATTCAGCAGCGTGTTCGACTGCGTGCCGAGCAGGAAGATCACGTTGTCCTGCCCCAGCCCGCGCATGGTGAAGGCGGTGGAACTCGGCGAGCCTTGCTGGACATTTGGCAAGAGCGGCAGCACGTCCTGGAAGCCGCGTCCGCCCGGTAGCGGCAGCGCGAAGTCGCCTTCCTTTCGCCCGAGCGTCGGATGATCGGCGCGCGAGGAGACGACCAGGTCGTCCATCTCGTGCGGCGTCTCCGCCGGTGCGAGGGAGGAGAGCGCCAGGAGGCCGGAAGCCGGGAGGATCCGCAAATCGGGGAGAGTCATAGGGGGAAGCGCGAGACCTCCCTTCCTATCAAGCGGCGGCCTTGCAAGTAAAGCCGCCGCTCCGCCCGCGTCACAGCATCGCGCGGTAATCCGCCAGCGCCTCGTCATACACCGCGGCCAGCGAGGCATCCGGCTCCAGTCGCGATCCGGCGGCGGGCTTGCAAAAGTCGGCCTGCAGCTTCGCGAGATCGTGGCCGCAGGCATGCGCGGCGCGCAGGGCGGCACCGAGGCCCGCGCCATTCGCGATGGCGAAGCGCTCGACGGGTGCCTGGAAGACATCGGCGATGAGCTGGGCGATGCCATTGCTCTGCGACGCCCCGCCGGTCAGGCGGATCAGCTCGGCCTTCTCGCCGATCCACAGGCTATGGAGGCGCATGTTGAGGAACTGGCCTTCGAGCAGCGCGCGGACCTGCACGGGAGCCGATGCATCGGCGGGGAAATTGCGGACCGGGCCATCGAAGTCACGGCGCGGCGTGATCTCCGGACCGTAGAAGGGCAGCATGCGCTTGCCGTCGTTGCCTGCGGGCGTTCCGGCGAGGCCTGCGCTGTCGAAGGCCGACCAATCCAGCCCGAGTTCGTCACGGAGCGCTTCGCGGGCTAGCGAGCCATTCCGGAAACAGATCAGCGACATGAAGCCACCGGCGGGATTGCCGAAGACATGGCCGAAGCCCTGAGGATCCGTCACCGCGTTTTCCATCGCGGCGAAGAAGGTGTCCGAGGTGCCGAGCGAGATGACGATGGTGCCCGGCGCAGTGGCCCCCATACCGACGAGCGACGACGGATTGTCCCCGGTGGAGAGGACGACCTGGCAATTACCAGACAAGCCGTACTTCTCCACGAAGTATGCGGAGACCGGCCCTGCGATGGTGGCGGACGCTGCGGCGGGCGGGAGCTTCGCCCGCAGGTCGGGCGCGGTGGCGTCGAGCAAGGCATCGTCCCAGTCCAGTGTCTGGAGGTTCAGCAGGTTCATGCCCGCGCCGTCGCCGTGGTCGATGGCGATGGACTTCCCCGCCAGCACCGAGCCGACGAAGGAGCTGACGAGATGGATGACGGCGGTCTTTTCATAAGACGCCGGATCGAGCTTGTGGAAGCGGCGGATCTGCGGACCGGTGAAACGCTCGATGGCGATGGAGCCGGAAAGACGGCAGACCTCGGCATTCCCGCCCGCCGCTGCGGCGATCTCCGCGCACTCGGCACCCGTGGACGTGTCCATCCAGATCGGTGCGGTGGCGCGGGTCAGCGCCGGGGAAAGCTGGTCCACCACGGGCACGCCCGCATCCAGCGTGGCCAGACGTTGCTCCAAGGTGGCGTCGAAATAGACCGATCCGTGCTGCTGTCCGGAGCAGGCAACGGCGGTGATCCGCGAGAGATCGAAGCCATCGGTCAGCTTCGCGAAGACCAGGTCGAGCGCTTCCATCCACATCCGCGGGTCCGCATGGACCTCGCCGCCCTTGCCCCCGGGAATGAAGCCGCTGGGGGAATGGTAGGCGGGCAGTTCGGCCCCGAAATTGACCGAGACCTCGCGGACGATTTCGCCACGGGCGGGATCGATGACGAGGGCGGAAAGCGATTGGGTCGAGGAATCGAGACCGAGGAACATGGGATGAATTAACCGTTTTACCCATCGCGCTGGCCAGCGGGAAACGCGGCATCGGCGGCCGCCTTCGATTGGCTGCG
Organism: Luteolibacter flavescens; assembly: GCF_025950085.1. Taxonomy (NCBI): domain Bacteria; kingdom Pseudomonadati; phylum Verrucomicrobiota; class Verrucomicrobiia; order Verrucomicrobiales; family Verrucomicrobiaceae; genus Neoluteolibacter; species Neoluteolibacter flavescens. Next base: position 59,065 of record NZ_JAPDDS010000017.1, on the reverse strand, counting down.
ATTGCTGTCGTTTGGCGCTTGGCAGCACCCGTCCCCGCTCGCACGCTCCGCGCATGGAGTCCCATGAATGGCGTGAACGCACCGACGAAGGCCTGCGCTTTTGGCGCGCGTCCCGCTATGCCAACCGCTGGTCCTTCCAGACGACGCTGAAGACGGATCCGGACTGGTATCCGGTCGATCCCGTGCCAAAGGAAGTGTGGGCCGAGCTGCGCGACGTGCTGTGGCGGAAGTACCAGCGCAAGCGCTGCCCGTGGGAGTGGGTCGAGCAGATCGACAAGATCCTCGCGGAGGACGAGGAGAAGTGAGCGACCGCGACCCGGCGAAGGCGACGACGATGCGCTTCACCTATCAACCGAATTTCAGCGACTATCTCGCGCTGAACCGCCACGTGCTGTGGGCGCAGCTCAAGATCGCCATGCTCGTGATGGGCGTCCTCACGCTCGTCGCGCTGGTTTATCCCTTTGTCGTCCGTCATCTGGCCAGCGCGGGGAATCCGGACGCGCAGCTTGAGTTCGGGCTGATCCACATCGGCATCCCGCTCCTCGCGCTGCTTTTCGCGATCGCGATCCGCGTCTCAATCAGGAAGCGCTGGGACAAGATCGATGCTCTGCGGGCCACGCTCGAATACGACTTCGACGAGCAAGGCCTCGCCACCCGCTCCGACCGCAGACGGAACTTCACCGAGTGGCCTCAATTCGCCCACGCCACGGTGACGAAGAAGCATTTCATCCTGAAGACCCATGCTGGGTCGTATTACTATTTCCCGCTCTCCGTCATCCCGGATCGCGCAAGGTTGCTGGCCCTCCTCGAAGGGAAAGTGCCGGTGAAGGGCGGCTGAGATTAGAGATCTGCAAGTGCAAGAGATCCGATCCGCATTCCCAATCGAGATCGGGCTTCAGACGACCGCGTAGCGGTCAAGGATGGTAGCCGCGGACTTCAGTCCGCGGATGCGGGTCGTGCGCGCGTGGTGTCGCAGAGCGACACTGGAACCCGACCGACCCGGACGCCCCGAAGATCAACCGGCCGCAAACCAGCGACTCCTGTGTCACTACGCGACACCATCCCGGCCTGCGGGAGTTCTGCGGGCTGAAGCCCGCAGCTACCGTCCTTGACCGCTACGCGGTCGGATCATGTGACGTAGTCGTCGAGCGTTTCTCCATCGTTCGATGGGTGCGCTAGAAGAGGAGCTTGTGAGGCGGGTCGGTTCACTCTCCGGGAGATGAATCTCCACCCTGCCTCAAAACAGCGCCCAACAACCGTTGATGAAACCCAAGGCTGAAAGCGTGATCACGGTGATGCCGGCGAGCTTTTGCCGGCGGCTTTTCGCCATCAGATACCCGGCGCTGGAGAAGAGCAGGCAGGCGAAATACCAAGGGCGCATGTCCTCTGGTGAGGACATGACCGTGGGGGAAGCCGCCAGCAGCACCATCGCGATCGCCAGGGAAATGCGGCCGCCTGATTTCCGCGATGGGAGTTCAGGCGGCGACGTCGTTTCCCCAGATGGCGGGTGAGGGGTGCCGGAGGGCGGCTGCATGGCTCACACCATCTCCGCGGGCGGTTCTTCCTGCTGCGGTGGTGCGTACTTCTGCTGCAGCGCGGCGAGGCGCTGGTCGGCGGCACGCAGGCTATTGAGGATCTTCTTCTGCTTCTCCACGTCGGCGGGCTCGAGGGTGGAGGAGGCCGCGCGCTGGGCGACTTCGTTCACCACGGTGTGGAGGGCGCGGGCGGCGGTGGCCTGGAACATCGGGTCGGCGAAGGGAGCGCCGGGAGAGGTCTCCGGGTCCATCGACTCGATGAGGAATTCAGCGAAGAAGTGCGGCTGGCACACGCGATAGACATGCAGGCCTAGCGCGAAAAGCTCGCCGGCCAGCGGGCGCAGGCCGGTGAAGCCCTGCTGCTCCCAGTGGCGTTGCACGGAGAGCGCGTCTTCCACCGTGTCGGTCGTGTCGCCAATCCAGTCCTCCGCGAGGCCGGGGCCTTGCTTGGACGAGTCGAGCCACGTCACCAGCGCGTGGGCGAGCAGGTGACGGCCCTGCAGCGAGAGCTCGGCGGGTGCCGGATGATCGCGCTCGTGGGGCGTGGTGAGTTCCAGCACCTTCCGCGCATCGGCTGCGGCGGCTTCGGTATCGCTGCCCACGCCCAGCGAGTGACGGCCGCGGTTCAGCAGCGCATTGCAGAGGGTCAGGAGCTGGGCCGGATTTTGTGGATCCGGGAGAAGCTCGATGCACTTTTCAAAGCAGCGGCGGGCGTCCTCGTGCGAGTCGCCCACGAGGCCGCGATTTGCCCATGCGAGGGCGAGGCGCTGGAGCACGCCGGCATTGCCTTGCCAGTCCATCTCCTCCAGCAGGGCGATGGCTTCGTCGTAGGTGGCGCGGGCGTCTTCATTGCGCTCGCCCATGCGGTGCAGCACGTCGCCGCGGTTCATCAGGCTGGCGGCCAGGCCCCAGCGGATGTTCTCCTCGCCTTCGGCGGGGATTTCCTTCCGCAGTGCGATCGCCTGCTCGAAGTCGGCGAGCGCGTCGGGCAGTTCGTCCTTGTCACCAGCGGAGAGCGTGCAGATGCCGCGGTTCGTGTGGGCGTTTGCCAGCTCGTTCTTACCGCGTGGCGTGCCGTCGTCGAGGTCGGCCGGATTTTGCAGCGCGAGGTGGTAGAAAGGCAGCGCGTGATCCAGCAGGCCGTGGTCGCGATGGAGATTGCCCAGCACCACGAGGCCCAGCGCGCGGGCGAAGCGGCCGAGTTGATCGGGGTGGTTGTCCAGTGCCTGGACGACGGTGCCAAGCTCCTGGATGGCCAGATTGAACTCCTCCTCGCTGAGCGGGGTGGGGGTGTCGCGCCATTTCAAGACGGTGGCGAGCGACTCGGGGACGCCGAGGGCCTGCGGTGCGGATGGAGAAATCTCAGCCATGGGTAGGTGGACACGAGGTTGGCGGGGCGGGCGGCAGACGCAAGACTGGAAGCGGGAAGATGCCACACGGGGCTGGCACCCGCCGGGACTGCCGTGCAAGGTCCCGCCGTGCGTCGCTTCTCGAGTATCGCGGAAATGAAAGAGCTGGCCGGCCCGGTGCATCTCGCGCTGGGCGTCTTCGATGGCGTGCACCTCGGCCACCAGGAGGTCATCGGCCAGGCGCTCGCGGCCCGCGGGCGGGACGGCGGCACCTGTGGCGTGCTGACCTTCGATCCCTATCCGATCCGCGTGCTCTTCCCGGAGAAGGCACCGCGCAGGCTGCTGGCATCGCTCGACCACAAGGCGGAGATCCTTTCCCGGATGGACGTGGATTTCCTGCTCGCGCTTCCATTCGACCTCGCCCGGGCGGAGGAGGAGGCCGAGGACTTCATCCGCGAGTTGGTCTCGGCAGGCGTGAAGACGGTCGCGGTGGGCGAGGACTGGCGGTTTGGAAAAGGGCGGAAGGGCGACGTGGCCATGCTTTCCGGGCTCTCCGGCGAGCTGGGCTTCCGGCTGGAGGCCTTGCCGCCCGTGATGATGGATGGCGACCGCATCAGCAGCACCCGCATCCGCCAGGCGGTGCAGGACGGGAATCTGGAAGCCGCAGCGCGCATGCTCGGGCGACCGTACACCGTGGAGGGCAGGGTGGTGGAGGGCCGGAAGCTCGGCCGCACGATCGGCTTTCCCACGGCAAACGTGGAGCGTGGCGAGGAGCAATTCCCCCCGGATGGAGTCTGGGCAGTGCGGGCGAGGGAGGGGGAGCGGCGCTTCGATGGCGTGGCAAATCTCGGGCTGCGGCCGACCGTGGACGGCGAGGCGCGGACGCTGGAGGTGCATCTCTTCGACCACAACGGCGACCTATACGGGCGCACGCTGGAGGTGGAATTTGTGAAGCACCTGCGCGGAGAGCGGAAATTCGAGTCGCTGGAGGCGCTGAAAGAGCAGATCGGGCGGGACGCTGCGGAGGCAATGTATTTACTACGTGGGCTGGACGAGGAGGAGCGCTGAATTTTCCGGATTTTCCGCTTACGCTGTGGGAACCAGCCCTCTATACAGCGCGGAAACCCCGATGCCGATCTCCGATCGTTTGACCACCAAACTCGTTTCCCGTGCCGGCCTCCTGGCCATGGCACCGGCGACCTGTCTTCTTCTGGCCCAGCCGGTTCTCGCGCAGTCATCGTCCTCGATGGCCCAGGCGGAACTGCAGCGCCGCGCGAACAACGCGACCGAAGCACAGGAACTGCTCAGCAAGGGCGACGAATCCTACAAAGCCGGCAAGTGGGCCGACGCCGTGGCTGCCTATGCGGGAGCCCGCGATCTCCTGCCCGACGCCCCGGCCACCGCAGCCCTGCGGAAAGCCACGACCGAGCGACTGGTCCAGGCGTCCGTGGAGCAGGCCCGACTCCAGCGCCGCAAGGGCGACGTGAGCGGCGCGAAGGCGACGGTGGACAAGGTGCTCGCCGAGTCCGTGGCCCCGGACAGCGCGATGGCGCTGGAAATGCGTGCCCAACTCGAGGATCCGATCCGCACGAATCCGGCTGCGACGAAGGAATTCACTCAGGACGTCGAGGAAGTCCGCCTGCTGCTTTACAAGGCGGAGGGCTTTTACAATCTCGGCGACTACGATCAGGCACACCGTGTCTATGAGGAGATCCTGCGCGTGGATCCCTACAACAAGGCCGCCCGCCGCGGCATGGAGCAGGTCGCCCAGAACAAGGCCGACTACTCCCGCGCCGCCTATGACCACGCCCGCGCCGACATGCTCGGCCAGGTGGATGAGGCATGGCAGCTCCGCGTGACTCCCGGCGACGTGGCTCCCGAGGACCTGATCCCCGGTGGCGGCTCCGCGGACGCCCCCATCCTGCTTTCGAACAAGCTGGAGCGCATCATTCTCCCGTCCGTGGACTTCGTGGATGTGAGCATACTGGAAGCCTTCGATTTCCTGCGGGCCCGGTCCGTGGAGCTCGATAACCTGGAGCTCGATCCGGCGAAGCGCGGCATCAATTTCGTGCTCGATTTCGGCACAGGCGAAGCCGCCGCCAAGATCAATGCCACGAAGCTCAACCTGCAGCTCAGGAACGTGCCGATGTCCGAGGTGGTGAAGCACGTCTGCAGCATCACGCAGACGGTCTCCGTGCCACAGGACTATGCCATCGCCATCCGCCCGATCGGCGCGGACACGACGGACATGATCACCCGGAGCTTCCGGGTGCAGCCGGACTTCCTCACCAGCGGTGCCGCCTCCGTGGGGGGCAATGCTTCGCCGGAAAACGACCCCTTCGGCGAGAACAATGCCGGCGAGGGCCTGCTGGTCCGCCGCATGAGCGCGGAGGAAATCCTGAAGCAGCAGGGTGTGGAATTCCCGCAGGGAGCCTCCGCCAATTTCAATGCGGGCGAGAGCATGCTCACGGTCCGCAATACCTCCGCGAATATCGCGCTGGTCGAGCAGATCGCCCACGCGCTGGCAGGCGAGGAGCCTGCGATGGTGGTCGTGGAAGTCCGCATGCTGAAGACCGAGGAGCGGGTCCTCAAGGAACTCGGCTTCGACTGGTTGCTTGGCGAGTTCTCGCTCGGCGGCACCGGCCTGACTCCAGGTGTCGCGGCGGGCCACATCTCCGGCGGTGCTTACAATCCCGCGAATTTCTCGGACATCGCTATGGCTGCCGGTGTGACCGAGCGCCTCGGCCTTACCGCGGGAAATCGCAGCGGTGACGAGGCGATCGGAATCGATGGCATCGACTCGCTCATCCTGCAGCAGCAGCAGGGCTTCGCCCGTGGCAAGGCCCGCGCGCCGGGCCTCCTGTGGGCGAATGGCACGCTGAACGACACGAATCTCACGATGCTGATGCGTGGGCTCGACCAGAAGAAAAACGTCGATCTGGTCGTCGCGCCGTCCACCACCTCCCGCAGCGGACAGCAATCGACCATCGAGGTCATCCGCGAATTCATCTACCCGACGGAGTACGAGCCCCCGGAACTGCCGAACAGCATCGGCGGCAACAATCCGCCGCTCGACTTCGAGACGGGCGACCTTCTCGGTACCAGCGCCCAGAGCTTCCCGGTCACTCCGGCCACTCCGACCAGCTTCGACATGAAGAAGGTGGGCGTGATCCTCGACGTGCTGCCCACGGTCAGCGAGGACCGCCACTACGTGGACGTTGCGCTGAAGCCGAGTGTCACGGATTTCAATGGCTTCGTGAACTACGGCACGCCGATCACCTCGGCTGGTGTCGATGCCCTGGGCAATCCGAGCACCACGGTGGTGACGCCGAATGAGATCCTCATGCCGGTCTTCTCCGTGATGAAAACGGAGACGAATCTCACCGTGGCCGATGGTGCCACGCTGGTCATCGGCGGCATGCTCCAGGAGCGCGTCCAGAAGGTGGAGGACAAGGTGCCGCTGCTCGGGGACATCCCGATCGCCGGACGCTTCTTCCGCACCGAGGCATCTGCGCCTGTCCGGACCGCTGTCGTGTTCTTCGTGACGGTGAAAGTGGTCGATGCCACGGGCCGTTCCTTCAGCAGTCGTTGACGACAGGCCGGTCGTGTGAAGGATTTGCCTTCACCCCGAGATATCTCATCTGCGATGCCTGCCAACGATTCCGAGCCGGAGAACTACTCGATCGACGACATGATGGACCGCCTCCGCACGCGCGGGGGTGAAGGTTCACGTGAAGGCGAGGCCAAGCTGGTGACCCGGGACGACGGCACCCAGGTCTACAAGATGCGGAAGCGCAAGCGCCGCAGCCACCAGCCGAAGAAGGAGAAGGAAAAGAGCGACAAGCGCATGCGCGTGGCCCAGGTGGTCACCGCTGTAGCCCTCGTCGCAGGATCCGGGCTCGCGCTGGTCGGGTCACTCATCTACCTGAATACCCCCGGATATCATGACAAGATCTCCGAGCGGGTGAAGGTGTGGACCGGTGCCGAGCCGAAGATTTCCCAGCTCCGCGTGACTCCGCTGACTGCGGGAGCCTCCGCCGTGGAGCTCCGCTGGCCGGAGACCTCGCTGATCCAGAGCCTGACGGTGAGAGGGGTGCAGGGCGAATTGGCCGTGCCTTCCCTGATCGGGGGCTTGTGGAAGGGCACCGAGATGCTCGGTGGCCAGGGCGGCACGCTCGTGCTGCGCCAGCCTGTCGGCCCGGCTCCCGCGATGCCCGCCCGCAGCGGCGAGATTCCTTTCCAGTTCCGCTACCGCGCCCCGCAATTCACCGTGCTGGTGGGGGATGAGGCAAAGCCCGCCGCCCGTCTCAGTGGCACGGAGGCCACGCTGGAGGTGCTGGACACTGCCGCGACGACGGCGAACCTGCGCTTCGACGGCGGATCGATCTATGCCCCGGGCTGGGGGGATTTCGCGCTGAATTTTGCCTCGCTCCAGTTCAGCCCCGAAGGTATGCGCGTCGGCATCATCCGGATGACTCCAAGTGGGAAGACTGGAGGCGGGAACATCGAGATCACCAATCCGGACAAGTCCCTGCTCGATCTGCGGGGCAAGAAGTCCGACCTGACCATCCGCGTCGGCCGCCTCCAACTGGGCAGCCTGCTCGGCCCGAATTTCGGCCCATGGCTCTCCGCTGAAGTCGAGACCCCGGAGAATGGTGAAGCCGGGATCTTTTCCTACGATGCGGATTCGCCCACGCTGGTTTCCTTCCGCATCCCTTTCCGCGCCACGGCCTCCTCGGACTCCGTCTGGAAGCAGCTGCCGATGTTCGGCGTGCTGGCGAAGGAAGTGGGCGAGACCTGGTATCAGGCTCCCATCTTCGACCTTGAGGCAAATGGCGTGCTAGTCCGCTCGGGAGCGGTTGCCGGCTTGGAGCGCCTGCACTTCGCTTCCCGGAATCGCCTGGTCCTGGACGGGAGTCTCACCGCCGATGCCCAGGGCGTCCTGGAAGGCTCCCTGGAAGTCGGCCTGCCGGATGGCCTGGTGAACAATGCCTCGGCGGCGATGCGTGCCGTCTTCAAGCGCCGCGATGGCGGCTACTCGTGGGCCACCGTCCGCCTGTCCGGCACCGGCCGCCAGCCGCAGGATGACCTGCAAAAGCAGCTCGATACCGCCTCGACCACCGCGACTCCTGCCGCCGGCGGGAATCAATCGCTGGAAGACGCCTTCCGCGAGATCATCGAGAGCGGCGAGGAACGCTGAGGCCCGCCACCGGCCACGCCCGCCGTGCTCCGGCGGGCGGGTCATGTCAGGTCAGAGTTCCTTGATGCGGAGATTCCGCCAGCGGACCTTGCAGGATTTGCCGCTGTGCACCTGCAGGGCGAAGAAGCCTTCGGGGGTGAATTCCGGGGCGTCGTCCGTATAGTTCACGCGCTCCTCGCCATTCAGCCAGATCTGGATGTGCTTGCCCTTGCAGACGATGCGGATCTCGTTCCAGTCGTCCCACTTCATCACCTTTTGTCCTTGGGTGGTGAAGTCCTTGCGGGCCTGCTCTTGGGCCTTTGACTCCGCCTCGGTGAAGGTCTTCTTCTTGTCGTCGTTCCGGTAGGGAGCGAGCCAGGCGCGGCGGGCCTCGTCGTAGAGACCGGCGGTCCAGGCACGCTTCTTGTCCTGGTCGTGCTCGCACTGGTAGCCATAGACGCGGCCGTCGGTGCCGGGCTTTTGCAGGCCGCGGAACATCATCCCGGAGTTCCCCGTGAGATCGTCGAATTTCATCTCAAAGCGGAAGTCGAAGTCCTTGTAGGTCTTCTCCGTGCGCAGGAAGGTGTTCGACTTCACGTTCTCGCCGAAGCCGACGATCTGGCTGTCCTCGATCCTGTATTCGCCGCTGCCATTCACCCGCTTCCAGCCGGTCAGGTCCTTGCCGTTGAAAAGATCGGTGAAGCCCGGCTCGGCGGCCTGGCACAGGGGCAGCGCCAGCAGGGCGGACGCGATGAGGGAAGTCAGTTTCATGGATCTGTCGGACAACTTTCGGTTTCGCGGCAGCTCCCGCAAGCCAGAAGTCGCCGGGCAATGAAACGTTCCAGTCGCATGCCCGGTTTTCACCTTTCGCCCGGGATGACAGCATGCCCCGCGGGGCAGGACTTTTGTAACCTCCCTGTCACCAAGCTTTTTCTTGCGACGCGGGGCAATCCTGCTAGTTTTCGCGGCAATTGCTGGGAAAAGGTATGGCTGGCCATCTTGACCATCCCGTCCTCGTCCTCAACCGGTTTTGGCAGCCGGTGCACACCTGCTCCGTCCGCCGCGCGCTCAAGCTCCTGTTCCTGGGGCACGCCCAGGTGGTGCAGACCGAGGGCGATGAACGATTCCGGACCCACGACCTCGGGTCGTGGATCGAGCACTCGTCGGCGGATCTCATCGACGAGGTGATCCACACCGTCCGCCTCGCCCTGCGCGTGCCGAAGATCATCGTGCTGGCGCTCTACGAGAAGCTGCCACGGCTGGAGGTGCGCTTCACCCGGCGGAATGTCTTCCTGCGCGACAAGCACACCTGCCAGTACTGCGCGAAGGTCTTCAGCGAGTGCGACCTGAATCTCGACCACGTGATGCCGCGCGACAAGGGCGGCCGCACCACCTGGGAAAACATCGTCACCTCCTGCATCCGCTGCAACACGCGCAAGGCGAACAAGCTGACGCACGAGGCGAACATGCACCCGCTCCGCAAGCCAGCCGCCCCCCGCTGGCGCCCCATGTTCGGCCTCCGCGAAAACCCCGCCACCCACGAAAGCTGGGCCCACTTCATCGACCCCGATCCGTCGTCGGTGAGGCTGTCGGCGTGAGCGATCTTGGGAACGTGGGATGGGTGAATAAGCGTCTGCCCAATGAAGAGCGGAAAGATGTCGTGGAGCTGTTAGAATCGCCGGGCAAGGCGGCTTGTAAATTCTCAGGGGGATTTGGGCTGATCTGCGCAGTGGCAGTGGAAAATCGGAGCTATGAAATCGGTGTCTGAAATTTTGAGCCAACTGGGTCTTGGCCATGACAGGCAGTCTGAAGACGCAATCGGATGGCAGTTGCTCGATCAAATGCGCGCTGAAGGCAGCGTCGTCCTCGTGAAGCTTGATGGGGAGAGAACCCTGGATCCCTATACCTTGGTAATCTCTGGCGGACCTCTCGGTGAAAACTATTTCCGCAAAGATGGGAGTAGTATCAATGAGTTGATTGCCGAAGGAGCCAACTTCTACGACGGCTTGATCTGGAGAGGCGAAGCGCTTGATCCACAAGTCTGACCATCACGACTTTCCGAAAGACGGAGACGAAAATGCCCGAGCCATCCGGGGGCGGAATGGGCAGGGGATAAGGGGTGTCGACCTTCGGTCGACACGGCGTGGACGCAACGCCCACGCTCCTCATTTGCCGGTCAGCTTTTGCAGAAAACGGCGCCAGCGGCGCTAGCATTCCAGCTTTGCTATGATCGGTCGTGATAAAGTTCGATGAAAGTAGTAGTACAAGTAAGGTGTGATGAGTGGGAATATGAAGTGGCATATCAGCCAGCCATACCGTGGGTCGGCCCGGGATCCCCTTGTTCTGGTGATGTCCGAAATCGTTTGGAACCACAGAACCACTGCTCTCATCACAGCAATCATCATCACGAGGAATACGACAATCTGCCATGCCGGGCTATCCGATGTGAGCTCGACTTTTCCCGGGAAACGCCGCTCGCGAAGCGTCTCGCCGATCAGCAATGCTCCGGAGGTGCAGATGACAAGGATGGCTGAAATTGGAATCGTGATATCGCGTTTCATCTTCGAAGCGAGAGTTGGGAAGAAAGATTGAAAATTGGAAATTGGCTGTCGCCCTGGCCCTTGCCGGGTGAGAGAGAAGATGATGATTCGGAGGCTGTCATGCTCCATCCGCACGTCACCTGTCTTCGAAGGGCTGGAGGCGCGTGTCGTTGACTTCGAGATCGATTGCGAGTCCATCTGGGAGCGAATGAAGAAGTTGGAGCCTGCCTTGATGCAGGCGAGCCCGAATGGGAATCCTGATGGGACCTTCGTTGGAATGTATGTGGGAGCGATCCGCAATAAGGAGAGTCTTTATCGGACCGGGGTTTTCCCGTGGCAAAATAGTCCTATGTGGAAGGGACTTCTGCCTCTGATCGCGTGCTCAGATTGTGGGTGGGAGGGTTGCGGTGGCGTTTGGACACGGATCTATGTGGGACGCCGTCACGTGTTTTGGTCGGGGTTGGGGTTCTCGGGGGCTGGCGCCGGTTTCGGGCCGATCTATGACCGATCGGTATTCGTGTTTGATCGCGAGCAATATGATGAGGTTTTTGACGATCTGCTGAAGCAGATCGGTCCTGAAGAATGAAGATGCCCGCGCCATCCGGGGACGGGGCGGGCAGGGGATGAAGGGGCGGTGACCCGGCGTGGACGGAACGTCCACGCTCCTCAAGTGAGGGTGAGGTCGCTTACTTCCCGGTCAGCTTCTTGTAGAGGTCGGTCTCTTCCTTGTCGTAGGGCTTGCCGTCCTTGTGGAAGAGTTCGTGGAACCACACTTCGGGCTCGGCGGTGAAGTCGCGCTTCCAGCTTTCCCAGGGGTACTGGGTCTGGGTCTTGCCGGCGACGAGGCCCCATTGGTAGGAGTCCACCTTCTTCTCCTTGAAGTAGGGGAGGATGTCCTGGAGGCGGCTGCCGGCGGTGCGGGCGAGGAATTCGGTGCAGAGGACGGGGCGGCCGTATTCGAGGAGCGGCTCGGTCATCGACTTCGTCTTCTCGAGATCGGAGTAAACGTGGAAGCTGATGATGTCCGAGTGGTCGATCTGGTAGGCATTCAGGGCGTCGCGCTTTTCCTTCGTGCTCCAGTCGCCGGTCCATACTCCGACGGTGATGGGCTGGGTGGGGCGGACCTTCCAGGCCCACTCGAAGCTGAGTTTCACCAGCTCCAGCGAGTGCTTCTTCTTTTCCTCCACGGGCAGCTCCACCTTGCCGTAGGCGCTGAGATTCGGGTTGCCGGGCTCGTTGTAGAGGTCCCAGACGATGACGCGCTTGTCATCCTTGAAGCGGGTGAGCACGCCGGTGACGTAGGGCTCCAGGGTCTTGCGCTTGGCGGCGTCCACGAGCACGTCCTTGCCCGGGCTCTGCACCCAGCCGGAGTTGTGGGTGTGCGGGCGCGGGTCGCGCTGCTTGCCGAGCTTCGGGCTGGGGTCCCAGACGTCGTCGAAGAGGACGAACATGATGCCCACCTTGTGCTTGTCGGCGATGGCGAGGAATTGGTCCATGCGCTTCAGCAGGCCTTCCGAGTCCTGCTCCCAGAGCAGGTCGTGGAGGAAGACGCGGGCGGCATTCATCCCGCAGGAGGCGGCGTAGCCCAGCTCGCGGTCGATGGTCTCGGGGTCGAAGGTGTCGGCCTGCCACATCTCGAGCTGGTTGATCGCGGTGCTCGGCGTGAAATTCGACCCGGCGCGCCAGGGCTGGGTCTTCGCCCACTCCTGCGCCTGCTCCACGGACCACTGCTGGGCCTGGGCGGGGAGGAAAAGGAGGCACGAGAGGGCGGGTAGCAAGGCGGTCAGGCGGGGTTTCATGAGTGGATCTGGGTTAGGTCGGATCGACGGATGGGTAGCGTCCGGAGGCTAAGGACGGGCTTCGGGGAGCGTCAAACTTTCGAGGGAAGCGCTGACACAGGAGGTATCGCGCGAATTTTTTTCGCGCGTGATGAAGCGGAATTAGTGAACTGATAGAGAGTGTCTTATGGCGGGATGTTGCGAGTCATCGGCCGCCCTGAAAGCGGAGCGTGGAGAAAAAGAGAAACTTTTCTGAAACCCATCTCCCGCTTTGGCCGGATCATACGGTAGCGATCATGGTTGTGGTATTGCTGAAAGAAATCCAAGCGCCGGCTTTCACTGGGTTCCAGTGGAAGCGGGTGCTGGGGTTTCTGCGGGAGCGGCGGGTTTTTTGGGTCCCGGCCGCACCTGCCAGCAGTGCCCCCGCGAGGCAGTCTTCACCGGAAAGCATCCGGCCGGACGGCGAGATGGAGGCCGTGTTTCAAGTCGGGGAGGGCTTGAAACATGGAGGAGACTCCACGACGCCGTCCGGCCCCGGTGCGGGGAAAGAGACCCACGCGGGCCAGAGGTCGTGTGAACAGCACAGGAGGGGGGCGGCCGTCGAAAGACCGGAGAGGCTTGGTGGTGGCCGCCCCTCACCTTCTTCTGCCGCTGCAGAGTGAGCAGTTTTTCCGGCTTCCCGCAGCGGGCGGCTTCATGAGATAAAGCGACTGACCGATGGCGGAGAAGATACAGGCACTCAAGGCGGACGGACGGGCAGACGCCTGGGACGGCACCTGGCTGCTGACCCGCATCGCCCGCCACGACCCGGAGGCGCTCGAGGAACTCTACCGCATGTGGGGGGACCGCCTCTACAGCATGGCGCTGCATTGGATCAATGACGAGGGCGCGGCGAAGGAGGTGCTGCAGGATTGCTTCCTGCGGATCTGGAAGCGCGCGGGGGACTTCGACTCTGAGAAAAGCCGCGGCTTCACCTGGTGCGCCATGATCTTGCGCGGCCTGTGCCTCGATGTCCTGCGCCGGAAGCGCCGCCGCGCGGCGGTGTGGGAGGACTGGGGGACCATGCCTGTGCTGGAGGTGCCGGACCGCGGCGGGGTGGAGGATTTGTTTTTCCGCGATACGGTCTCGCGGGTGCGCTCGGCGCTGGACCAGCTCGATGCCGGTGAGGCGGAGAGCGTGCGGGCGGCGCTCTTCGACCCGGCGACGCTGGAGGATCACGCGGTGCGCTGGGGCGTGCCGCTCGGCACGGCGAAGGTCCGCGTCCACCGCGCGATGGAGAAGCTGCGCGCGCTGCTGAAGAAAGGAGGCCTCGATGCCCCGCACTAATCTCGACGACGCGACGGCGAAGGCGCTCGACCTGCTGCCGCACGATGATCCGGCCCGGAGCGATCCGCGGCTGGTGCGCGATGCGCAGTGTCTGGAGGAAATCCGCGCGACGCAGGAGACCGCCGCCGATGTGTGGCTGGCCACCTCGCCGCTGCGCGCGGCACCGCCGGAGGTGCTTTCCTCCATCATGTCGAAGGTGGACGCCCGCACGCCGCTGGCCCACCGGAACGTGAAGTTTTTCCCATGGCTGGCCGCCAGCGGTTGGGTGGCTGCCGCCGTCGCATTCATCCTGTGGCCGCGTGGAGGCGAGCAGGCACCGGATGTGGCGAAGGTAGGCTTGCCAACCGCCCTGCCATCGAAATCCGTCCGGGATACCGCGACGACACTGCCCGTGCCCGGGGCACCGGCGGATCGCCGTGCCATCCCGGATGACCGCCGCATGCGCGAGGATCTGCTGCGCTACCAGGCCCAGCTTCACAATCTGGACGAGCAGGGTGCCCTCACCGCGCCGCGCGTGCTGAGCCTTCATTCACCGAATGCGCTGCTGCCCTCCGCGGAGGAGATGCAGCGCCGCGTGACGAATGCGCTGGGCTGGATGATGGAGCTGGAGGGCGGCATGTCCGCCGATCCGGCACGGCTGGTCATCAAGAACGGCTGGATGCCCGAGAGCATGTCGCTGTCCGACGGCGAATACGTGCGGCACCTGAATTTCCCGCCGAATGCGGTGGAGGATTACGCGCTGATGGTGTCCGGGGACGGTGCCTACTACGACAAGGCAAACGACATGATCTGGGCGAAGGACGAGAATGGCCACGGCTACCTCGGACGTCGCGTCACGGCGGAGGACAATCTGAGCGCCTATCATTTCCCCGATGCCGACACGCTGGCCGCCAATCGCGTGGAAGTGCGCACGGAGCCAGAAGGCCTCGTGGTGGAAGACCCGATGACGAATACCGCCAAGGTGCTCATCGACAAGGTGAAGCCCCCGCAGCCCGGCTACGAGCAGGTGGTGGTGTGGACCGATACCTCCGGGAATGAGAACAGGATCCCGGTGAACAATCCGGTATCCGCCACCACCACGCCAACCGTCACGCCGCTGACGAATCCCCCGTCGAATACATCGGCCTCGTCTGGAAGCACGACCACGAAGGGAGTGGTGTCGCTGGCCACGCCGTCGATCACGGTGCTGCCGTCGCTGGCCCAGGCAGGCACGGGACGTATCTTCTTCAGCCTGCCGGATAGCAATGGCGTGAAGTCCTTCAGCCTGATCGAGCTTCCGATCTCCGCTGCCGGCGTGCTGACGAATACCAGCGCCGCGCTGCAGCCAAAGGTGATCGTCTCCGGAGACCGCCGCTCGAAGTCCTCGTCACTGCGCTGAGCCATCCCCGATGTCCGCCAGATCGCGGAACATCACGTGGGCATCCACGTATCCCAGGGTCTCATGGCGGAAGGCTCCGGGCACGGTGCCGATGATCGCGAAGCCATGCTTTTGCCAGAGCGCGACCGCGGTGACATTCGTGCTGACCACGATATTGAACTGCATCGCGCGGAAGCCCTGGGACTTCGCCTCTCGCAGCGAGTGCGCGCACATCAGCCCGCCCACGCCCTTTCCGCGTGCCGCCGCGGCGACCATGTAGCTGGCATTCGCCACATGCGACGCGCGCCCCGGCAGGTTTGGCTTGATGATGTAGCTGCCGAGTACCTCCGCTCCCTCCATTGCCACATAAGCCCGCGCCGCGAACCAATACGCGAGGAAGGCCTCGTAAGTGGTATCCGCCTCGAAGACATACGCATCACCCGCCGCGATCACCTCACGGAAGATCCGCCACACCGCCCCGGCATGAGCCTCGGTGGCGGGGATGATGTTGATGGCGGGTGTCATTTGAAGGAGTCGGCGTGTTCGATGGCGAAGCGGTCGAGGGAAAGATTCCAAGTGTCTTCCGCTTCCCGCAAGCGCGCATCAAGGTCTTTGAAGCCGGACTTTTCTTCGATGTCGTCCACCTGCTTGCTGCGGATCTCGCGGTCATTGCTAGGGCCTTCGTCTCCGAATTTCGCCACCGCTTCTTCGAGAATGGCAGCCAGTTCCCCTCGTTTCATTTGCTTGAGTCCGGCAAGTGCATCGCGCCAGCGATCCCCTTTGTGGCCGGAGAAGTAAGCTCCGATGTCGGGCCCCGCGTTTTCAAATTCATACACTGCGATATGGAGGCGTTGATGCTCGTTCAAAGCAGCGAAATCCTTCTCCACTTCCAGCTTTGAGAGACGGTCGCGATAGCCTTCAAGGCCATGCCATGCCAGTAGCCCCGGCATGGCGCATCGGGCGAGGGTGTCGTTGCCCATGCCGCGCAGGAGGTCCAGGTCGCCGGGATTGCGCTGTCTTCCGAGCAGCAGGAGGGCGGGTTCCGCGATCTGTTGTTTCTCCCGGGTAAGCTTGGTCGCTTTCAATTCCTCGATGAGCGCGAGAAGCCGCTCGCGTGGAAGTTGCAGGTTTGCTTCGCAGAGGACTCTCAGGATCGTGTCGAGTCGCGGGGAGTCCGGATTGAAGATTTCCGGAGTAAGGAAATACTCCGAGGCCTCATGGGGATTGAGACCGGCGAGTGCCTTGGCCCACTCCTCATCCCAGCCGCTTTTTTGGAATGCCTGCACATCCGGGAAAAGCTGCTTCCGCGTGTCGGGGTGCACCGCGCTCCGATCAATCGCCACCTGAAGGCCGCCGAGTGCGCTGATGGCGAGATCATCCCCGGGATCTGCGAATGCTTTCCTGATGTATGCAACGCTCGCGGGAGCACCGGTTTTCGCGATCGTCTCGGTGGCATCGCAACGGACGGATGGATCCGATTCCTCGAAAAATGGAGCGAGAAGAGGAATGACGGAGGAGGGTGGGGAATCGCCGAATGCGTCACAAATCCGGGAGAAGAGCGTGTCGGAGGACGCGTCGGATGGCGAAGCCTTCAGCATCTCTGCCCGCAACGCTTTGTCAGAAAGATATGCGAGGAGGAGTGCATGGATGCGGTCCCCGAGGCCCTGAAGCAACAGAAGGCGCTCATAGTCTCCCAGAAGGGGATTTCCGTTCTCCGTGGAAAAGAGATACTCATCCAATTTCTCCTTCACTTTGGCATCCGGCCACTTGCGGGCGAGTGCGATGAAATGCGCATCAGACTCGTCGAACTCCTTGAATACCGGGAGCCCTAGACTTGTGATGAATTGGGATAGAGCCGTGATGTCCCACTGCAAAGATGCTTCGTAAGGGGCGCTGGCAGCCCTGTTGCAGAGAAAGCAAATCGACAGGTGCGCAACAGCCTTTCCGTCGTGATCGTAGAAAACGATGCCGTGATGAGGAAGGAAGCAGCCCGAGCCTCTTCGATCGGGCTCCCGGGTGTAGCTGGCCTTGAGCAGTTGTTCGACCTGCTTGGCATCGAGCTTGATGCCTTGTGGGTCCACGACATCGGGATGCAGCTTTCCGTCCTGAATAATGTCATTCCCCAACTTATGCGGTGGATTATACAGATAGGCGCGGACTTCGGAGTAATCCACTCCCGGCCAATTCGCGGTCGACGATGCCTCCTCCTTCGCCGGAGGTTGGCTCGGTACTGTGGCGGGAGCTTCTTGTGCGGAGGCGCAAGCAATCGAAACCGAGCCCAGGAGGAGAAGGCGTTGAATCACGCTTCTTCCATAGGACGATCTCCGGGTGGTGTCACTGCCAGATGACGGCGGAGCCGTGTGTCCGGCCGATATGAGGTGCCCCGGCTGAGGAGAAACAGACGTCGGACCGATCACCCGATCACCCGATCACCCGGCACCAGAGAAGCTTGAGGTAGCGGGACTCGGGGTAGTTCGAGAGGGTGGGATGGTCGGGGCCTGCGCCGGTGCGGTCGAAGATCTGGAGGCGGCGGTCCTGGCGGTGCGAGGCGGAGACGACGATCTTTTCGAATTCGTCCGCGGTGAGCATGCCGGAGCACGAGCAGGTGACGAAGAGCCCGCCGGGCTTCACGAGCTGCAGCGCGAGCTTGTTCAGGTCGTGATACTTGTTGTGGCCGAGCTGGTCTTCCTTGCCGTGGATGAATTTCGGCGGGTCGGCGATGACGAGGTCCCATTGGCGGCCGTTTTCGATCATCGTGCGCGCCCAGGTGAAGGCGTCGCCGTGGGTGAATTTGATGCGCTTCTGGTTGATGTTGCCGTTGCGCTTGGCCATCTCGATGGCGTTTTCATCCAGGTCCACGGCGGTCACGTCCTCGGCCCCGGCGAGCGCGGCGCTGACGGAAAAGCCGCCGGTGTAGCAGCACAGGTCGAGCACGCTGCGGCCTGCGGCGAGTTCGCCGAATTTCTTCCGGTTCTCCCGCTGGTCGCAGAAGAAGCCGGTCTTGTGTCCGCCCGAGGGATCGACCTCGAAGGTCACGCCGTGCTCGCGGATTTTCAGCGGGCGCAGCTTTTCGGAAAGAGAGTGCGTGAGCGAGGGAATGCCCTCGATGCGCGCGAGGTCCGGATCGACGCGGATGTGCGCCTTCTCCGTGCCAAAGGCCTCGTGAAGCGCGGGCACCCACGCGTCGAGGCGCTGGTAGGCGGCGAGATTCGTCACCTCCAGCGACATCACCTTGCCGAACTTGTCCGCGACGAGGCCGGGCATCTGGTCGGCATCGGCGTGGATCGCGCGGTAGGCGTCGGTCGTTTCATCCAGCTTCATCACCTCGCGGCGCAGCGAGGCGGCACGCTGGATCGCGCCGAGGAAAAAGCTCTCGTCCACCGGCTCGCTGCCATGGGCGAAGACGCGCAGCGGCATGCCTGCCTTCGGATTCCAGAAGGCGCTGCCGAAGGGCTTGCCCTCCTTGTCGAGCACCTGGACGAGCGAGCCCGGCTTGGCATCGCGCGTCACTTCCCCGATCATGCGGGGCCAGATGGCAGGGTGGTAGGAGAAGTACTTGAGGCGGACGGTCGGCACGCGCCCAGCGTGATGCGCCGGAGGCCCGATGTGCAATAGTGAAGGTGGTAAGCAACAGCGATGGCGCCCTGGGACCGCGGAATTTATTCCGCTTCACCGGTCGGTTCACAGGCCCGTCCAAGCGGAATGAATTCCTCGCTCCCAGTGGGGAGATTTCACATCGGGCGACCGAGGAAGACGCACAGCACCTTCGCGTCCCGCGCGGCGGGATTGAAGACGCGGTGGTCCACCTCGGCATCGAAGTAGGCGGAGTCGCCCTCCTTGAGCTGGTGCACCTCGCCGTTGTATTCGAAGGAAACGCCGCCCTTCAGCACGATCAGGAATTCCTCGCCCTCGTGAGGCATCGGCTCGCGGCGTCCGCCACCGGCGGGCACGTCGAGGACGAAGGGGTCCATGTTCCGGTCCGGCCTGCCGTGGGCCAGCGCGTGGTAGCAGATGTCGGACTGGTCGCGATCCCGCTCGATCTCCCTGCGATCGGCGACGCGGGTGATGCTCAGCTTCGGCTTTTCATCCAGCCCCTCGAAGAGCTCGGACAGGCTCATGCCGAGTGCTTCGCAGATCTTTGCCAAGGTCGGCAGGGAAGGCGTCACGCGGAAATTCTCCACCTTTGACAGCAGGCCCTTGCCGAGGCCGGAGATCTCCGCCACGCGGTCGAGCGTGTAGCCCTTCGACATGCGGGCTGCCTTGATCCGGGACGCCAGTTCGACGAGGTTCATGTTTCCCGAAATGCAACCTTCCGCAGCGAGCAGGGTCAAGGAATGGCTGGGAACGGTCAGGTGACGATTCGAAGTCGGGGTTTCCCGAAAAGAAACAAAATCGTTTCAGGGGATCTTTTGTGGTGAGAGCTTCTCCCGTGCAGTTCTCGGGCTCTACCGGCGCTGTCCGGACGCCGATGATGACCGAGACGAGACATGCCACCAGCTTCGCGAGCGCACGGGTGAAGACCCTCGTGGTCGTGATGTTCTGCTACCTCTTTTACTACACGGGGCGGCAAAATTTCGGATTCGCGATTCCCGGTATGGCGGAGGAATTCGGGCTCACGAAGGCGCAGCTCGGCTGGTGCAGCACGGCGCTGCTATGGTCCTATGCCATCGGGCAGGCGATCAATGGCCAGCTCGCGGACCGCTTCGGCGGACGCAGCCTCATGACATTGGGCGGCCTCCTTTCCTTCGTCATGAACTGGATCACCAGCTTCGCCGGAGGGCTCGCGGGCGTGCTGGTGCCGTGGGCGGGGAATGGCTTCGTGCAGTCGATGGGCTGGGCGCCGGGCAGCCGCATCCTGTCAAACTGGTGGGACCGCGGGCATCGCGGTCGCGTCTTCGGCTTCTACACCTTCGCGGCCGGGATGTCGTCGGTGGTCACCTACTGCCTCGCTGCCGTGGCGGTCGATCACGGCTGGCGCTGGATATTCCGCGGGCCGGTCTTCCTCATGCTCGTGGGCTGCGCGGTCTTCTGGCTGGTGATCCGCGAGCGGCCATCGCAGGCGGGCTTCCAGGACCTGCTGGATGAAGGCGACTCCGCCCGCGAGCAGATCCACCCGGAGCGGCATCTCACCTGGTGGGAACGCTACAAGGCGGGCTTCGCCTGCGTGCCCTTCCTCTTCGGCTGTGCGGCGATCGGCTTCCAGAATCTCGCGCGCTACGGACTGCTCGTCTGGGTGCCGGTCCACTTCCTCGGTGAGGATTGGAAGGACTCGCCGCAGAAGTGGGTATCCGTCGCGCTGCCCGTGGGCATGGCCTTCGGCGCGATCTCCGCCGGCTGGATCTCCGACCGCATCTTCGCCGGAAAGCGGTCCACGCCGGTCATCCTCTTCCTCGGCATCGCGGCGATCTGTGCGGGCGGCATGTCGATGCTCGACCGCACGTCGATGCTCGCGCTGCCGCTGCTTTTTCTAACAGGTTTCTTCGTCTATGGTCCGCAGTCCGCCTTCTGGGCGCTGTGCCCGGACCTGCTCGGCAAGCGCCTCGCGGGGACCGGCACGGGGATGATGAATTTCGTCGCCTATCTCTTTGCCGGTCTGGGCGAGCCGCTGATCGGCTACCTGATCGAGTCGAATGATTCGACGCACATGGTCTTCCCCGTGGTGGCCGTCGCCTGCGCGCTCGGCGCGATCCTGATGTCCTTCATCCGAAAACAAGCATGAACACCGAACGCTCCGGCGGCCGCGCCCTCGCCGCCGTATTCTCCGGTCATGGCGAACCTTTCCGCCTCGAAGAGTTCCCGGTGCCGCTGCCAGGCCGCGGCGAGGTGCTGGTGGACGTGACCTGCAGCACCATCTGCGGCAGCGACCTGCACACCTGGCATGGCCGCCGGCAGGAGCCGGTGCCCTGCGTGCTGGGGCATGAGATCGTCGGGCGCATCGTTGCTTTCGGTCCCGGTGCCCCGCGCATCGACCTGCGGGGCGAGTTGCTGCACGAGGGAGACCGCATCACGTGGACGCTCGCCGCCTCGTGTGGGGAGTGCTTCTTCTGCACGCGCGGCGTCCCGCAGAAGTGCGAGCATCTTTTCAAATACGGCCACAGCGCGATCGCCCCGGGGCGTGAGTTCAGCGGTGGCTTCGCCGAGTTCTGCCTGCTCACCGCGGGCACCGGCATCGTGAAGCTGCCGGATGAAATGCCGGACGCTCTCGCTGCCCCGGCGAATTGCGCGGTCGCCACGGTCGCCGCCGCCTTCCGTCTCGCCGGTCCCGTCGAGGGTGCGACGGTCGCCATCTTCGGCTGCGGCGTGCTGGGCCTGAATGCCACGGCGATGGCCCGCCATCTCGGCGCGGCGCAGGTCGTAACCTGTGATCTCGACGCCGCACGTGCGGAGGCTGCCGGGCGATTCGGCTCGCAGTTCTTCTTCCAGCCCGCCGACTTGCAAGCGGGACTGCGCGACGTGACCCGTGGCCGAGGCGCTGATGTGACGATGGAATTCTCCGGCTCGTCCATTGCGGCAAGTGGCGCCATCGCCGCCACCCGTACCGGCGGCGTCTCGGTCATCGCCGGGACCACCACACCGGGAGGAAGGGTGGAGCTCGATCCGAATGACCTCGTTCGCCGCATGCTCACCATCCGTGGCCTGCACAACTACGCGCCCAGCGATCTCGTCACGGCCATCGATTTCCTCACCGGGACTTCAGGCCGTGTGCCTTTCAATTCGCTGCAGGGAGAGAGCTATCCTCTCGCGGAAATCGAGGCGGCCTTCGAGTCATCCGGCCGTCACGCCGGCCTGCGCACCGCGGTGATTCCTTGATGCATGGATGCTGTGCTTCGTGGGCCGGACGTGCTTTCACTGGCTCTCCTGCAGGAGCCTGCGTAGTTGCTGCTGGTCGAGCTCGATGGCTCGGGCTTCGTGGATGCCGAGACCGGAATTCTCGGGCAAGAACTTCAGGCTCATATCCCGGGTCACCCAGTGCCGCTCTACCGCATG
This sequence comes from Luteolibacter flavescens, assembly GCF_025950085.1. NCBI lineage: Bacteria > Pseudomonadati > Verrucomicrobiota > Verrucomicrobiia > Verrucomicrobiales > Verrucomicrobiaceae > Neoluteolibacter > Neoluteolibacter flavescens. The sequence continues at coordinate 37,014 of NZ_JAPDDS010000017.1, read as the reverse complement.
AAGGATCGGCATGGAGATGGCGAAGACCAGCGTTCCGGCGAGGTAGATCGGTGCGAGCATGCGCGACAGGATCACCCTTCGCAGCAGCTGCCGCCTGCTGCTGAAAAGCGATATCAGCAGCGAGATCAATCCATACACCACCGCAAACGCAAGAAGGCCTATCCCGACCTTCAGCCATGCCTTGCCAGGCATGGCTGCTTCTCCCGGGTCGAGGTCGATGAAAGACGGAGCATTCAAAATGCCGTCGCTTGGCATCAGCTCGTTTGGCACCATCACCTGTTGGGCGATGTAAAAGGCGGGGAAGGCGAGAACACAGGCCGAGACCGCAAACCAGCCGAAGATGGAGCGTCCGCCATGGAGGCCGAGACGTCCCGCTCGCTGTGACAAGCGGCGGCGCGCGAGGATCAGCGGGACCAGCAGCATCACGAAGACGATCGCGAGAAGCTGCCCGAATACGATGAATCCACCGTGCGCGTGGAAGTTCCATGCCCGCCCGCCCAGAGGTGTGAGATGAATCAGCACGAGCGAGAGCAGGAAGGGAAAGAGCACGCCCCAGCCGATGATCCACAGGTGATCACGTTCGGTCGCGAGATGAGAGAGTCTTGCGGACAGTAGCTTCACCAATCCGTTTGCACGAAAGCGGTAGCAAACCGTGAAGATTGAGAGAAGGGCGAGGATCGTCCATCCCGGAAGAGCGGCGATGCGGTCCATCAAGGAATACTCCGCCATCCGGGTCGGTCGTATTTCTTCTTCCGACAGCGGCTCGACCGAGAGGCCTGAGCCCAAGAAGAGCCCGCCATGGAGCTTGGCTTGCCGCTTGGCTTCGGTGTCTCCCATGGCCGCTGCCAATGGCGATACGTTTTGTTCGAAGATCTCCTTTTTCTTGCGGAGGGCCTTGGCTTCTTCCTCCAGGCCGAGGCCGTCAGCGGCAGCGATGAAATTGTCCAGCGGCATCCTTACGAAGGATCGGAGGCCAAGGGCCGATATCGCCGTGAGTCGCTCGTCTTCCATCTTCCGGAGAAGCAAGTCGTCCCACGCCCTGATGATGGCGACCAGGCGATCGCGATCTCCCTTTCGGAGGCATTCCTGGGCTCCGGCACTGATGATCGGTACAAGGGAGAAAGAAAAAATCTGAGCGATCTTGTCTCCGAAAATGTAATCGGCATTCGGTGCCGAGGAGAGGATGTCGTCGGTTTCCGGAAGCAGTTCGAGGCGGCTGTTCCAGAGTTCTTTCTCGTGGCTGCGGAACTCAGGTGCTGCAGCGCAGGCAAGGAGATGATCGATGCTCCGGTTCAATCCTGGCTCGTCGAGAATGTGATACTCTCTCGCTGGCTTCGGGCTACCCGGCGTTCGAGGCGGTCGGATTTCTTCGACGACCTTGTGAGAAGCAGCCAAGGCAGCGAGATAATGGTGGTATCCATTGTCCGGATCGATCCGGAGGCATTCGCTCCAGAGTTCGGACGGCATGGTCTTCTCTTTTGATATCCAAGTGCGGGCATGCTCGGCGAGGTAGACGGGGTTGTCCGGATCGGACTGCCATAGGGGCTTCATCTTGTCTCCTTCCGGTCGCGCTTGTTGGTCGCCGAGAAGCAGGAGCTTTTGGGCAGAGGTGAGGCCCTCGGTCAGCTTCTCTTCGGGGATATCATGGTAATACGTCCAATCTCCGATGCTGTCGAACCACAGGATCTCATCCCTCTTGCTGTAGAACGACCACGCGGTCCATGCGAAGAGGACAAGCGATGTCACCGCCATTGCCAGCACGGACCAGAGCTGCCACCGGGACGTCCTCCGATCGACGGCATCCAGCCGGGACTGCATGATCTCGGGAGAGTCGCCCGTCTCCGGTGCGCCCCACATGGCTTCCTCCAGTTCTCTCTTGGCGATGATCTGGAGTTCGGCATTGTCTTCAAATCCGCGGACAGCAGTATCGAGGAAGTCAGGGGAAGGATCAGGCACGGCGATGCCATCATTCGGCATGAATCATCTCCGGATGCCTATCAGAAAATCACCGCCCCGCGCTCATCCCAGCGTGCCGCCGGAGTAGGGACAGGTGAGGGGGGCCGCGGCTTTGGAGCGTGCCATGGGTGCCTGCGGCGTGCGCTTGCTGACGACCATTCGCATGCCGTGCTTCGGCCGCAGGGTGATGAGGAATTCGCCCTCCACCTTGAAGCCCTCTTCCACGCGGAAGCGGAAGCGGCGGTGAAAGAGGATCGTCATGATCATCAGCTCCTGCAGCGCGAAGTGATTCCCCACGCAACCGCGCGGGCCCGCGCCAAAGGGGAAGTAGTGCGGGCTGTCCGGAGGCGGGCGGCGCTCCGGCGAAAAGCGGTCGGGATCGAAGTCGCGGGGATTTTCCCATGCCTCCTCGTTCCAGTGGAAGTGGAAGGTGGGGATCAGCACGTTCGTCCCTTCGGCAATGTGATAGCCGCCGAGTTCATGCGCCTCCGTGCAGCAGCGGCCCACGCTCCAGATCGTCGGGTAGAGGCGCAGCGATTCATCGATCACCTGCCGCACGTAGGGGAAGGATGCAAGGTCCTCAAGGCGCAGTTCGCCTTCCGGGAAATGCGCATCGATCTCGTCGTGCAGCCGCTTCTCGATCTCCGGGTGGGATGAGACGAGATAGAGGATCCATGCCATCGCATTCGCGGTGGTTTCGTGGCCCGCCACATACATCGTCATCACCTCGTCACGGAGCTGGGCATCGCTCATGCCGCGTCCGCTGTCTTCCTCGCAGGCGGCGAGGAGCATCGAGAGCAGGTCATCATGATCGCCCGGGTGCTCGCGGCGCTCGCGGATCAGGTCGTGGACGATGCGTTCCAGCTCGGCCAGCGAACGCTGCATGTCCGAGAAGAAGGGCAGGGGGAGCTTCCGCGGCAGCAGGAGCATCCACGGGTGACGCAGCGCGCGCAGGGCCCATTCATTGAGCGTGGCGATGTGGTCGCTCACGTCGCGCGCCATGCCCTGCGAGTCACTGCTGAACATCGCACGCGAGATGATGTCGAGCGTCAGGCGGGAAAGCGGCTGCACAAGATCCACCACGGTGTCCGACCCGCCTGCCTCGTCGAGTTCGTCGAGCATGTGCAGCGTGCGGTCCACCTTCATGGAGAAGATTGCGTCCAGCCGCTTCGGGTGGAATGCGGGCTGCACCAGCTTGCGCTGCGTCTTCCAGAGCGCGCCCTCGCTGGTCACGAGTCCGTCACCCATGAGGATGCGCAGCACCCCGTAGGATCGGCTTTTCTTCTGATAGCAGGAGGCCTTGGTGACGAGGATGCGGCGCGCCAGCTCCGGCGATGTGACCACCGCGGCTTCGCCCACGAAGGGCACTTGTACCATGAAGAGCCCGTTGTAGCGCCGCGCCCACTCCGGTACCCAGCGCTGGGGATCGTAGCGGAGGTAGTAGGCGCTGCCGAGCAGCCAGTGGCGCGGTGAATCGACGACGGGCGGTTTCATGGGCGAGGGGCGACGGGAAACGAGAAGGGAAAGCGGGGCGGTTGCTTTCATCTGTCCGCGGGTCCACGAAACCGGACAGGAATTTTCGTGGAAGTGGAATTTGCCCGGAGAAGTGATGGTCGCACGCGGTCCGGAGCGTATCACTTTCCGTGACGCGCTTCTCCCTCATCGCCTGCCTGCTATTTCCCGCGCTTGTGCTCGCGGATGACTTGCCATCCCGCTCGCTGGTTCTTGATCTGGATGCGGCGAAAGGCGTGACACTGGAAGACGGCGGGCGGGTGTCCATGTGGACGAACCAAGCCCCCGGTGCCGCGGCGAAGGACTTCGTGAAGCGTGACGAAGGCCGCGCGAAACCCGGCTCGGGCAGGCCGATCATCGTGAGAAACATTCCCTCGCTCGGTGGCAAGCCCGCGCTCGATTTCCGCCAGCAGGAGCTGGTCTGCATGGATGAGGACGCCTTCGACGGCCTCACGACTGGGAAGGGCCACACGTGGATCACGGTGATGTCCGTCCACGAGCAACGTTTGGGTCTGAAGGATGTGAATTCCTTCTTCGGAAATCTCCGCAACGATGGGAACTACGAGGGCCTGTGGGGCTGCCTGAATGACAACAACACGCTGTGGTGCGGCCTTCGCAATGGAATCACCTTCGGTCGATTCGACGAGAACAACACGCAGGTCATGGGGCCGAAGCTGGAGACAGGCCGTTACTACATCATCGCCGGGCGCATGGCTGCCGGGACGGGGCAGGTGGCGATGGAGCTTTACGTGGACTCGCCGGTCGCCGTGGCGAAAGGGCAGTCACCGGTCTCGGCAAAGGCGAATCCCTCGCGGATGACCATCGGGCAGGAACGCGATGCCATCCAGCATCCCGGTGTCGAGTCCTTCGACGGTCGCATCGCCCGCTTCCTCATCTGGGAGAGACCGCTGGATGACCGGGAACTCGCCGCGGCCTTTGCCACGCTGAAGTCCGGCTACTCGCTCAAATAGGGCCGGTCAGAACTTCGGCATCGAAGAAGTCGTGCCCGCCGGCGTTTGCTGGCTCTCCGGATTGACGAGCCGCTGCACGTCCTTGGACATGCGCTCCGCCAATTCTATCAGCTCGGGCCGCTCGGCGACGATGCCCCTGAATCCGACGTTCAGGGTGCTCGTGGGGATGCCCTTGTAGGTGGTCTCGCCTTCCTCGATGACCACGCGGCGCCTCAGTTCCTCGACGGCTGCCTGCTCGGAGCCGAGTTCCCATATCGCCTCGATGCCGCAATCACGCGCGATGCCGGTCAGCACGGTCTCCGTCAGCAGTGCCTTGCGGAGTTCTTCCACACTCTTGTCGCGCTGGGCTTGCGTGGACTCGGGATTGAAGGGCAGCTCGACCCACTGGCGGTCCGGTGTGTTCTGCCGATGTTTCCAATAGCCGAACACGGACCCGCTCCCGAGGAGAGTGAGAACCAAGGCACCGAGCACGATCCACCGTTGCATGTGCTGGGTGTATCCTCCATTTCTCTCCCTCCAAGCCGGAAATTCATGGACTACCCTGCAACTGCCGCCGACCTCCACCACCTGCCGAACGGCCTCGCCGTCATCCTCGATCCCGATCCGGCGGCCCCGGTCGTGAGCGCCCAGGTATGGGTGGAAACGGGCAGCCTGCACGAAGGCGTCCTGCTCGGCTCGGGAGTCTCGCATTTCCTCGAGCACATGGTCTTCAAGGGCGGTGGACGCTTCGGCGCGGACGAGCTGGCCACCTCCGTGCAGGCCGCGGGTGGGCACTGGAATGCCTACACCACCTTCGACCGCACGGTGTATTACATCGATGGACCATCAAGCGGCCTTGATACTTTCCTCGAAGTGCTTGCCGGGATGGTCTTCGCGCCAGCCCTGCCGGAGGAGGAATTCGAGAAGGAGAAGGACGTCATCCGCCGTGAGATCGACATGGGGCTGGACGATCCCGATGACGTGGCGGGACGGCTGACATTTTCCACGGCCTTCACGGCGGACCCTCGGCGGCACCCGGTGATCGGGCATCGCGGGCTTTTCGACGAGATCACCTTCGCCGGGCTGACCGGCTACCATCGCTCGCGATACACGCCGGACCGCTGCTGCCTGTGCATCTCGGGGGACTTCGATGCGGACGAGGTGAAGGCGCGCATCGCCGCGCTCTACGGCAGCTTCGCCCGGGGCAGCGGCGCGGAGCCGGTGGTGCCGCAGGATGCGGTGCAGCTCGGGCCGCGTCGTGGCCGCGCGACCTTCGCCGTGCCGGCGAGCAAGATCACCATCGCGTGGAAGATCCCGCCGATGGGGCACCCGGACGTGCCCGCCTATGACCTCGCCGCGGCAGTGCTGGGGCGGGGGCGTTCGGCACGGCTGTATCGTCACTTGCGCGAGGAGCGCGGGCTGGCTCTGGAGATCTCCGCGTGGTCGTGGAGCCAGGCCGGCCGCGAAGGGCTCTTCGCGATTTCCGCGGAAGCGGAGCCGGAGAAGAGCGACGAACTGATCGCCGCGATCATGAGCATGCTCGCGGAATTCCCCAGCACGGCGCTCGATGACGATCTCGCCAAGGCGCGCCGCCAGATCGCGGCCAGCCAGTTCAAGACGCTCACCACCGCGTCCGGCCGCGCGACCGACCTCGCGTCGAATTGGCACGAGGCGCGCGATCTCGACTTCACCCGCCGCTACCTCGCCGCGCTGAATGCCACCACGGCAGCCGATGTCCGCCGTGCGATGGCTCGCCTGACGGAGGACCAGATGAGCCTTTCCATCCTCGATCCCGAGGACGCCCCGGCACCTGCCACGCTGAAGCGCGCCTCGCGGGTGCGCCCGGAGCCGGAGTGCGTGACGCTGCCGAATGGCGCGACCATCGCGCTGCTGCCGGATGCGCGGGTGCCGCTCTTCACCGCGCAGGTCGCGGTGCGCGCCGGCCTAGTCTCGGAGATCCCGGAGAATGCGGGGCTGAATACGCTCTTTGCCTCCACGCTGCCGCAGGGCACGGTGCGACGCAGCGCCGCGGAGCTGGCGGGCCTGCTGGAGTCGCATGGCGCGACGCTCGGTGCCGCCTCCGGGAACAATGCGCTGCTCGCCCAGCTCTCCGGCCTCTCGCCGGATCTCTCCACGCTGCTCCCGCTGCTGACGGAGGTGATGGTGGAGCCCGCCTTCCACGGCGACTCCATCGAGCGGGAAAAGGCGAGCCAGATGGCATCGCTGCGCGAGTCGCTGGAGGACCCGCTTTCCACCGCGTTTCGTCTGGCGCGGGCACATCTTTTCGGCGGTATTGGCTACGGCCTGCCGTCGCTCGGCACGGAGGCTTCGCTGGCGGGGCTGGATCGCATCGCGCTCTCCGCACATCACTCGCGGCACTTCCAGGGTAGCAATACCGTGGTGGCGCTCGCGGGGGACTTCGACGTGGTGCATGCGCGCGAGGTGCTGGCGGAGGGGATCGGCCGCCTGCCTGCGGGCACGCCGTGGCTTCCACCGGCGGCGACGGTGCAGGCGGATTTCGAGATCGATGCCTTCCTTCCGAAGAAGCAGGCCGTGCTTGCCCTGGCGTATCCCGGTTGCTCGGCCCTCGCGCCGGAGCGCTTCGCCCTGCGGATGATCCAGGAGTGGTGCTCGGACATGGCCGGCCCGCTCTTCGTCCGCATCCGCGAGGAGCTGGGGCTGGCGTATCAGGTCGGCGCGACGCAGTTCCACGGTCACGATGCCGGGTTTTTCGGCTTCTACCTGGCGACGGATCCTTCGCAGGTGGATCTGGCGCAGCGTGAACTCGCCTCGGAAATCGCGAAGATCTCCGAGGACGGCATCCCCGTGGAGGCCTTCGAGCGGGTGCGCGCGACCGTGCTCTCCAGCCTCGCGCTGGGACTGCAATCGCCCGGCTCGATAGCGCGCCTCTCGGCCATCGACGTGCTCTTCGGCCTGCCCGTCACGCACCATCGCGAGGTCGCCGGCATCTTCCAGACGATCACGCCGGAAGAGGTGAAGGCGGCGGCCGCGGTGCTGCTCGGGGCGAAGCCGGTCACGGCGCGCGTGCTGCCGAGGGACTGAGCCGGGACGGCATTTCCGGGCGCGGGTGAAGTTGGCTGATGGGCCAACTTTCACCCCCGCTCAGGATTGCATTGCCATCCCCCGCGATCTTGGGGAGCTTTCTTTCATGATCGATGGTCAGGGACATGCCGGGTGCCGGTTTTGCCGGCGGGCGCGTGTCTCCTGAGAATCAATCTTCCCAAAAACCAAAAAAACCGACCCCATGAAAACCACTGCCATTGCCTTGTTTCTGGCTGCATTAATCGTTCCTTCCCATCTGGCATCCGCCCGCGAAAGGGAGCGGGAAGACCCGCGGAAGGAAGAGGAACGTAAGAAGCAGGAGCGCGCCGACAAGGATCGCAAGCGCGATGCCGTGAAGGATTTCCTCAAGAAGAAGGACAAGAACAAGGACAGCTCGATTTCCCGCGACGAGTACCTCGCCGACGAGGAGGACAAGGAAGCCGCCGGCAAGAAATTCGACGAATACAACAAGAACGGCGACCGCTCGCTCACCAAGAAGGAGATCGAGGCGCTACTGGGCCTCTGATCCCTTCTGCCGTTGCTGATCTGATCGCCCGCTGCCGATGAAGGTGGCGGGCGATTGCTTTTTCATGGCGACGCCGGTGCGGCGGGATGCGAGCGGTGAAATGGCCATTCTTCGAGATCCGGCTTGCCGAGCGTCTCTTGCTCGAAGTCGCCCTTGTCCCCGCTGGTGGCGATGGCTTCAAGGGACGGGCGCACGTCTTCCAGCAGGGGATCGGCAAGCAGCGCGGGGAGGATGGCCCGGTCGTAGTCGGTGAGCGGCACCGGCTTCGAGGCCTCGCGGCGGTGCATCAGGAATGCGGTCACCGGCCTGCCCGCAACGCGGCGGAGACGTGAGAGGATCTGGTATCCGGCAGGGTCCGTATCGCCGAAGTGATGGATGGGCAGATCCTGCGGCAGCAGCGCGAGGATGCGTCGCAAGCCCTCCGAGGGGTAAGCGCAGGCGAGGATGAGCGTTTCCTTGCCGGCATCCAGCGATGCGATCCGGCGCAGGGTGGTCTTGGTGTTCTCGATGGTGAGGATGCGCTTGGAGGGTGTGCTGGCCCGCAGCGCTTCTAACAGGTCGGAGCCGAGATGATACGAGCCACGGAGCTCTTCGGCTCGTCGCGTCTGTCCATCCGGGAAGTGCAGCGTCAGTTCGCCGGCAATCTCGATTCGTGGTGCGCTCCCGACGATGCCGAGCATGTCGAGTGACATCGGGCGCCGGAACATCGATGTCAGGCAGGACTCGATGATGCGGCGGGAGCGTTCGAGTTGCTTCGTCTCTAGTCCGAGTCCGACGCTGGCCTCGCGGATGAGGCATCCGTCCGGCCATTGAGTTGAGGAGATGTCAAAGGTGAGATCGAGCAAGCGGCGAACGAGATCGGGATGTTGCCATGCCAGCGGGCGCAATCTCTTGCCATCCGCGAAGGCCATGCGGATCGCTTCGATCCACGCCTGCCAGCTTTCTTGGAAACGAGAGTGCTGCCTTGCAGTCGCTTCTTCCAAATGCATCAGGCTCTGCTGCCGCAGATCCTCCGGAACGGGCGAGCCAAAGATCCCGCGCAGCCACTCCTCGGACGACAAGGGGAGGGCGATCTTCTCGATCAGGTAGCGCCGATACTTGTGCCGGGTCAGCGTGATCCTGCCCTCATCGTGGAGCCTCGCCGCCTCGCGCCCCGCAGTGGCGATGTCCTCCGCGGAGGTGATGCCTGAGTCTTCTAACAAGCGCTCCCAATCCCTTGAGAATGCACGAGCCTTCTTCGCAAGCTGCTTCCCCCGGGCCGCAAGCCACTGCCGGTGCAGTTCCTGGAGCCACAGGGGAAGTTGAGTTTTCACGACAGCGCCTCAATGAGCTTCTTGCGGTCCACGCGGACGCACCAGTTGCGGATGCTGGTGACGGTGCCGCTCTGGTCGTCGTAGGCGCGTTCCACCTTTGCCTGCACCACGGTCTGTGCGTGCTGGATCATGGTGGGGAGTCGGTCTTCGGGGAAGGCCATCACGAGCTGTAGTCCGAAGTTCCGCGCGAGCGCGAGGCAGGCGTCGATGCGGTCGCCGGAGAGTTTCGAGAAAGCCTCGTCCATCACCACCAGGCCGAGGTTGCGGCGGTGGTCCTTCTTGCCGAGGTCATAGACGCGCTGGAAGGCGGCAAGCATGGCGACGAAGAAGGGCGCCTGGTTCTCGCCACCGCTTTGCTTCTTCGCGCTCTTGTTGAGCGAGATCGCCGAGCCCTCGCCCTTCCCCGCGGGCATCGCCTGGATGTCCCAGTGATGATAGTAGCGGTAGTCGAGCGCCTTCTGGTGGCGCGGGTCTTCCGCGTTCTCGATGGCCAGCATCAGTGCCTGCTTCGCCTTCTCGATGTCTTCCTTGCCACCCGCGGCGAAGAGTTCCATCGCAGGATTCAGGCCCTTGTCCACCAGCGTCCAGATGGCGCTGTGGGTGCGGTCCGCCCGCATCGAGAGCTGGTAGCGCATGCCGCCGATCACGTGGTCCATCGCCTTGTTCAGCTCGCGCTTGGTGCGCTCGGCCTCGTCCAGCTTCTCCTTGAGAACGTCGAGCACCTGGTGCTGCAGGCGATCTTCCCACTGCCTCTGCGCGTCCTCCGCCTCGATGCGGTAGCGCTCCAGTTCATGCTCTTCCAGTTCGCGGCGACGCGCCTCGTAGCGGCCGTTCTCGTCGTCCGCCGTGTCGAAAAATTCTGCGGTGTCCGGGTGCTTCTCGGCCAGCGCATTGCGCTCCAGGTCGCGGGTGTCGCGGGCCTTCTCCGCGCCGCGCCGCTGCATGTCGGCGAATTCCCGCGCGGCATCGATGCGTTGCTGCCACTTGGGGAATTGCTCGCGCGCCGACTCGATCTGCGCCTCGATCTCCGCGTCGCGGATGCCCGCGAGACGTTCACGGCTCAGGCGTCGCACTTGCAGCGCGGACTGCTCCTCCTCCTGCGTCGTCGCGATGCCGTCGAGTTGTTCGCGTTCCTGCTGCTCGAATTTCGAGAGCGATCCATTCAGTCGGCCGATGCGCTCGATCACGCCTTGGAAGGTGCGGTCCAGCACGCGCAGCTTCTCCACCGTGGCCTCGCGCTCCGGCGTGGCCAGCAGGCGGATGGTTTCGTCGAGTCCCTGCGCTTCCTTCTTCAGGCGCGGCAAATCGCGCAGCCCCGAGGTGCCCGCGGGCGCGTCCGCTTCATCCAGCCGCCACTGCTTGCCGCGGTGAAGCCAGGTCTTCCAGTCGTCGCGCGAGCGGTTGAGTTGCGCGAGCTCCTCCCGCACGCCTTCCAACTCCTCCTCGCGCAGCGTGCGCAGGCGACGCAGGCCTTCCTCGCCGATGGTGAATTCCTTCGAGGGCGACAGGTGCAGCCGCAGCGGCGGGTCCTTCAGCCAGCCGTCCTTGGAAAGCGCGCGCGGGTGCTTGTCGAGTTGCTTCACCTTGTCCACTGCCACCAGATCCCCGTAGAGGTGCTCCAGATAGGCCTTCGCGTCCTCGTGCGAAGTGTCGAACATCGCGGCGACGCTGCCGGTCTTCGGCTTCGCGGATTTGCTCAGCTCGGTGGTGTTCACCAGCGGCTCGTCGATGTGTCCGAGCCGTTGCGCGTGGTCCCACGCCGCGGTGAAATTCTCAGCAAGCACGGCCTGACGGTTCGGGCCGAGCAGCGTCTCCAACAACGGCCACCACGGCTCGGCCTCCGGCTTCACCTCGATCACCCGGCCCAGTGCCGCGGCCTTCTGCCCGCGCGAACGCAGGGCATCGAGCAGCGGCGATGAAAACGTGCTGCCCTTGTTCGCGAGGTCATCCAGCTCGCGCTTGAGCTTCGATTCGCGCGCTTCCTGCTCGCGCAGGCGTTCCTCGATCGGGCGGAGTTGTTCCTCGCCCTCGCTTTCCAGCAGTCGATAGATGCGCGACATCCGCGAGGCGGCGTCGAGGGCGGGGGACTCGTCCGCGCCCTGCATCTCCTTCAGCCAACCGGCGGCTTGCTCCGGTTCTTCGAGGCCGAGCTCCTGCGCGTGCTTCAGCCAGTTCTTCCAATGCTGGGTCTTGTCGTGGAGGAATTGCCGTGCGGTCTTCGCCGCTTCGCGAAGCAGCTCGATTTCCTTGCCGACTTCCTCGCGCCGCGCGCGCCCTTGGGCGAGGTGGGCGATCTGAGCGTCATTGCCCGCGACGAGCCGCACGGCATCGAGCTGCTGCTGGAGTTCGTTCCTCTCGGCGATGGCCGCCTCGTAGTCGGTGCGCTGCTCGTCGTTCTGGCGGCGCAGTTGATCCAGCTTCGCCTCGCGTCCTTCGAGCGCCTCCCGCTTTTCCTCATGGACGAGTGCATCGCGCAGGTGGCCGAAGAGGGCCGCCTCGCGCGATGCGGTGAGATACGCGGAATGCTGGTCGCAGATCCGCACCAGCCGCTGGTGCTGGTCGTGCATCGTGTCCAGCCGGTCCTTTGCACGGCGGTGGGCGTCCACGCTCGCGCGCACCGCCTTCACATCCGGCAGGCCGGGCTCCAACAAGTAATCGCGGATGAACTTCTCGAAGCTTTCCACCGGCTGGAAGGCCATCGAGTTCGGCAGCGTCTTGTTCATCTGCGGCCGGTCAAAGCCGAGGTGGGCACGCAGGCCCATCTCCTCCAGATAGCTCGCCTGGCGGTCCCACACGTCGCCTTCCAGATCCCGGCGGACGTGAACGCGGAACTCCTCCTCGGAAAGGAACGACATCCCGTCGTCGAGAAGCTGCGGCGCAAGGAAGTCCTCCTTTTGCATCCGCGTGGGAATGCAGAACCACAGCGTGCGCGGCTTCGCGGTCGGGCCCTCGTATTCGATGCGCGCACCCCACGTCTCGCGCCGCGGCTCATCCTCGCCGGCATTCTGCGGCCAGACGAATTCCAGCGCGGCCAAGGTCACGCCGCTGGGCCGCAGGAAGCGCTCCTGGCCGTCCTTGCCCACCGTGTTCGTGTCGCACAGGCAGTAGCCGCGCAGCGTGCGCCCGCTGCCCGCTCCGGCGGCTGCCTTGTTGAAGCGGCTGAGCGATTCGCCCAGCATCACGAACTGTAGCAGGTCGAGCAGCGCGCTCTTGCCCGAGCCATTCGCGCCGGTGATGAGGGTGAGGCCGGAGATGTCGATGAAATCCCGGTAGCCATACCAGTTGATGGCGATGATGCGACTGAGGTGGACACGCATGGCTGGGCTCAAGCGGAGGCTTCCGGGGCGGATTGCGGTTGATAGAGGGAGGCCCGGACGGTCCACGCCTCGATCGAGTCGAAGGGGATGGTCCGCGCGAGGCTGGGCAGGATTTCGATCAAGGTCTCACCGACCGGCGCATTCGGATCCGGCCGCTGGGTGCGCACCAGCCGGTGCCGCTTCATGCGGGCCAGCAGGTTTTCCACGTGGGTCTTTTCCGGCGGCTCAATGTTCTCGAAGGTCGATTTGAAGCGCTGCCACAGATCGTCCACCGTGATGATCACCGACTGCTCCGCGCGCGACGTGCGGTGGTCGTCCCACGCCCGCCACAGCACCAGCAGGAAGAGCGTCTCGTCCTTCGTGAACTGCGCGAGCAGCAGGCAGGTCTCCGGCCGCGGGCGTGCCTGCAGCAGGTAGAAATCGTCATCCACGATCAGCTCCAGGCCGAGCGGCGCGAGGTAGTCCTTCAGGTGCTCCTGGTAATGGTCGCGTGCCAGCAGGAAGAGATCGCGCCCGCTGCCGTCGGTGCCGATCAGCGTGCCGCGGCCCAGCAGCTCGGCCAGGATCTCGCGCAGGGGAGCGCGGTCGTTGTCGGGGACATCCGGCCAGAAGCGCGGCCAGTTCGGATCGGTATCGCTCATCTCAAGCTTGGCGGGTGAGGGTGAATCGTTCGATGGTCCAGTCCGCCTGCTCGTCCATGGGGACGCCATCGGGCGCGAGGCCGTCCTGCCGCCGCGGGCCATCGGCCGACCAGCGCACCACGCGGCCGTCCGCCATGGTGGCGTGGTCGTAGGCCGCGGTGGCGAGCAGGTCGAGCACGTCATCGATGCTCGCGGACTGGATCTCCTGCGTGCCGATGCTTGCGGAGACCTCGTCGAGAAGGCGGGCCACCAGCCGTGCCGCACGCTGCGGGGTGAGGGCGAGGCGCTGGCGCTCCTTCAATGCTTCCAGCGAGTCCTCGTCATTCTCCCGTGGTTCACCATCGATGCCGAAGGAAAGGTCCGCCGCGGCACGGACGCGACGCGTGCGTGCCAACGACTCCACGCCATAGAAGCAGCGCATCTCCGGCACCAGCGGGGCGAAGTCCGGCGGCGTGTCGCGAAAGCCGGAGAGCTTCGTGCCTGCGTGCGCTGCATTGATCGCGTCGCAGTAGGATTTCACGATCTCAGGGCGGCGTCCGCGCAGCTCGGTCTGGTAGCTGTAGCGCTGCTGGGAGAGGCGGTTGAAGCCGGCCATGCGCGCGTCGATCGCATCCGCGACGAGGCGGATGGAGGCCAGGCGGCGCTCGAGGTCGCGCAGCATCTTTTCGCCCCGCACATAGGCCTCGTCCGGCGGCCAACTGTAGTGCGTGGCCAGTCCTTCCGCGAGGCGCTCCTTCACCAGCGGCTGGTCGCGGATGTCGGCCACCTTCGTGCGGATCGCCTGCAGCCGTGGCAGCAGCCCGTTTCTACGAAGGGCATCGTAGCAGACCATGTGCTGGCCGGTGCCGAATTCCTCATACAGCAGCCGCAGGGTCTCGGCGGGCGTCTCGCTGGCGCGCTGGCGCTGGTCGAAGATGGAGATCAGCTTTTCCACCCCGTGGAGCTGGATGACGGCATTCTCCAGACGGGAATTCAGGTCGGTTACCGTCGCCCGCAGCTCGTCCGTCGTGCGGAAGCCCGGGTGCAGCACCTCCGGGCGCTCCAGTGTCTCGCAGACGCCGCGCACGGTATCGGCGAAGGTGGTCAGCTCGGCGATCTCCTCCTCCGCCAGCTCGCGAAGCAGCCGGAGCAGGGGGCGCAGGCCGGGGGAGACGAGTGCCCATCGCTCGTGCAGGCCGAGCTGCTGGTCCTCCAGCCACCCGGCGTCGCAGAGGCGGTTGAAAAGCTGGCCGGCTCGCTGGCGGGCATCCCGCAGGGAGGCTCCCTCGTCTTCCGCCAGCAGGATCTCCGGATGGGAGGCCAGCGTCTCGCGGACCAGCGCGATGGCGTCCGCATGCGGGATGCGTCCGGCATCGCCCGCCGTGTCCGCGATGCGGTCCGCGCAGTCGATGTAGATCGCGGCGGATGGCCGGGAAAGCGGCCGGAAGAAGTCCCGGGAGACGGAACCGAGCAGGCGGCGGCTGAGTGGGTCGAGGTCCATCGGAGGGCGGGCGGCGACGCTACCGGATCGGCCCCCGCTGCCAAGCTCGTTGCATTCCTACCGCGCCGCTTTGCCCTCAATGCCTTGGAAATCAATCCGCAAACCTGAAGCGTCCGCAGCCCGGGCGCGCACTTCACCGAAAGGAGCATCGACGCTCTTGGCACTTGGCACGTTTCGCCGGGGGATTCAGTCTCAGCGCCCCATGGCCGTCGCCGATCCCCGCTTCAATGAGTTCGTCATCCTCCAGGCCCAGAATGCCGGGCTTTTCCTCGGCCAGATCCCGCATCCGGCGACCGGCGAGCGGACGACCAATTTGCGCGCGGCCAAGTCCGTGCTCGATTCCCTGGAGATGCTCGCCGCGAAGACCCATGGGAATTTGACCGATATCGAGGAAAAACTTCTCACGACCGCTCTTGCCAACCTGCGTCCCCTATACGAGAAAGCGGAGGGCTAAACGTTCGTTTGGAATTTTCCGTCTCATTAAGCTTCAATCATGTCCTTCGAACCCTTCCAAATTGGCAGCGTCCCGGTCGGCGGGCCGGTCCCGTTTTTCATCCTCGGCCCCTGCGCGCTCGAGTCCGAGGCCTTTGCCTGGGAGATGGCGCGCTCCATCGACGAGATCGCGAAGCGCACCGGCATCCACTATCTTTTCAAGGCGTCCTACGACAAAGCGAACCGCACTTCGGTGAAATCCTTCCGCGGCCCCGGCGTGGCCGAAGGCTGCCGCATCCTCGGCGAGATCTCGAAAGAGCTCGGCGTGCCGGTGACGACTGACATCCACAGCCCGCAGGACGCGGAGATCGCCGCGGAGCACATCGACCTGCTGCAGATCCCGGCCTTCCTCTGCCGCCAGACGGACCTGCTGGAAGCCGCCGCCAAGACCGGCCGCGCGGTGAACGTGAAGAAAGGCCAGTTCCTCGCCCCGTGGGACACCGTGAACATCGCGGACAAGCTGCGCTCCTTCGAGTGCCGGAATTTCCTTATCACCGAGCGCGGCACCACCTTTGGCTACAACAACCTGGTGGCCGACATGCGCTCGCTCTACTGGATGCGGAAGGAAGGCCTGCCCGTCATCTTCGATGCCACCCACTCCGTGCAGCGGCCCGGCGGCCTTGGCGGCACGACCGGTGGTGATGGCGAGCTGGCTCCCGTTCTTGCCCGCGCGGCCATCGCCACGGGCATCGATGGCATCTTCATGGAGACGCACTCCGACCCGGAGAATGCGTTTTCGGATGGACCTAACCAAATTCCGCTCGAATTTTTGGAAGACTTGCTCGTCCGACTGGTGGCGATCCACCACGCTGCGCACGGCGCTTGAACCCCTGTTTCCCCGCCCATGTCTCACCGCTCCCTTCGTCCGAGACCTTCCTTTCGCGGCCCGATCGCGACGGGCATCATGGGCGCGGCACTGGGGCTCGCGATGGCCGCGGCGCAGACCACCGTCCCGGAGGAAGGTGCCTCGCCGCTCGGCGGGGACGGGGGAGACGAGTCCGGCGGCCTCTTTTCCGGCGGCCTGCTGCCAAATGGCAGCGTCCTGAAGAACGTGGTGCTGCCGAGCTATGACGAGAAGCTGAACATGGTCTCCTCGGTGAAGGCGGGGAACCTGACCATCTTCACCCGCGACGAGCAGAAGATGGATCTTCGCACCAACAACCCGAAGACCGTGGCGGTGCTGGACAAGGTGGAGGTCAAGGACCTCAGGATCTCCTTCTTCAATCCCGACCGCTCCAGCAAGGGGAACATCGCCATGACGGAGGCGCTCCTGGAGGTGCGGAAAAAGCTCACGCTGCTCAGCTCGGACGAGCCCGTCTCCTTCGTCTCCGACGATTTGAAAGTCGATGGCTCCGCCCTCGCCTTTGACACCAGAAACAACCGTGGATTCCTGCACGGCCCCGTGACCGCGGTGGCCAAGAACATCGAAAAGGACAAGAGCACTTCCATGAAAGCCACTCCTACCCGAGGCGCACTGGCCGCCGGAGCCATGATGATGGCCGCAGCGCCCGCCCTGCCCGCGCAGCAAAAGGCCGTGCCGGCGGACGAGGCATCGGTCACCACTGCGGAGCGCTTCAATGGCTCCTTGCTGAGCCAGGAGCAACTCGCCGAGGTGGCCGCACAGACGGCCAGCCGTGCTTCCGAGCAAGTCGAGCAGATCGACGCCGCGGGCAAGAATCTGGCCGACATCAAGGCGACGTCGAATGACGCCCGCCTCACGATGAACAATTTCCTCCAGGCCGCGTCGCTCGTCAGCCTGCTTGCCGACGCTGCACCCGCTGCCGGGGCCGCACCTGCCGATGCTCCCGACGTGCCGCGCCCGGCCGCACTGGCGGATACGAAGGACACCGTGGTGAAGGCGAAGAAGGGTGCCTACTTCGACTCGAAGGAAGGCCTGCTGATTTTCCTCGGCGACGTGACCGTGACGAATCCGCAGCTCCAGCTGAAAGGCGCGAGCGAGGTGAAGCTCTTCCTCGAGCCAGACGAAGGGAAGAAGGAGGAGACCGCTCCCAAGCCGAAGGATGGCGCTGCCAATGGCAAGCCGAAGCCCCCGCCTACTCAGGCGGAGCTGGAGGCGATGCTCGCCGCGAAGCACGCGAAGATGGCCGAGGATCTCAAGAAGGCGGGCGGAGCTGACAAGGGCAGTGAGGGAGGCACCTTTGGCGATGCCAAGCGCATGGTCGCCACCGGCCCCGCCGTCCACATCCGCTTCGACTCCGGCAAGCCGGGCGACAAGCCGGTGGAGGCCTCGGCGCACTCCATCATCTACGATTTCGAGAAGGAGCAGATCCTTCTCCAGGGCGGCTCACCGTGGGTCTTCCAGGAAGGTGGCATGCAGGGTCAGGCAAAGGGAGCCAAGGCCTACATCCTCATTCATACGGACGGCGACGGAAACCTGACGAAGGTGGTGACCCACAATCCCGACGGATTCGAAGCCAACGTGAAGACCCCGCCGAAGAAAGAGGCTCCGAAGCCCAAGCCGCAGCAGCAACCGAAACGCTGATCGATGTCTTCCTCCTCCTCCTCGAATGGCCAGCGGCTCCTCACCGCCACCGGTCTCCGCAAGTGCTACGGCGGTCGTGCCGTGGTCGATGGTGTCAGCCTCGCCGTGTGCCCGGGCGAAATCGTCGGTCTGCTGGGCCCGAATGGCGCGGGCAAGACGACGTCCTTCTACATGATCGCCGGGCTGGTCCCGCCGGATGCCGGGACGGTGCAATTCAATGGCACCGACATCTCGCGCCTGCCGATGCATCGCCGCGCCCGCCTCGGTCTCGGCTACCTGCCGCAGGAGGAGTCGGTCTTCCGCAAGCTGACCGCCTTTGAAAACCTGCTCGCGGTGCTGGAGACCCGACCGGGACTCTCCCGGAAGGAATGCAAGGCACGCGCGGAGGAATTGCTGGAGCGCTTCAAGATCACCAAGGTCCGCAACTCGGAAGCCATCGCGCTTTCCGGCGGTGAAAAGCGACGCCTTGCGATCGCCCGTGCTCTCTGCACGGACCCGCGCCTGCTGATGCTGGACGAGCCTTTCGCGGGCATCGACCCCATCGCGGTGGAGGACATCAAGGGCATCGTCCGCGAGCTGCGCGAGCGTGACGGCCTGACGATCCTGATCACGGACCACTCGGTGCGGGAGACGCTTTCCATCGTGGACCGCGCCTTCCTCATCCACGATGGCCGCGTGATCCTGGAGGGGGACTCGCAGGTCCTGGTGAATGACCCCGTCGCGAGGAAATACTACCTCGGCGAAGACTTCCGCCTCTGAAGCCCCTGAGATCACCCCTGGGAGCGCGGGCCACTGGCCCGCCGAAGGAACCCTCCCAGCCCGCATCTCCCCGCGGCCAAAAACGGCCTGCAATCTCCGCTCCCTCCTCGCCAAGGAGGCGGTGCCCCTCGGCAGTCAGTCCGCAAGACAAGCTCCGCCGCCAGACGAGCTTCGGCGGGCCAGTGGCCCGCGCTCCCAGGAGCAACGGCCCGCATTTCCGGTGCGTTCAGGCCTGCGATCTCCCGCTCGCTTCGCTTGCCAAGCCGGGTCCCATGGTTCACCCCATCGGCGTGTCTCCGTCCGCGCTCGGTGAATTGCTGTCCGTCTTCGAGGAAAACTTCCGCAGCCGGGGTGAGATCGGTGCCTCGGTGAGCGTCTGGTGGCGCGGCGAGGAAGTCCTTTCGACCGGCGAAGGCTGGTGTGAGAAGGAGCAGACCCGCCCTTGGACCGAGAAGGCGCTGGTCCCCGTGTATTCCGCGACGAAGGGCCCTGCATCCGCGACGCTATTGCTCGCTCTGGACGCAAAGGGCCTCGGGCCGGAGACGCTGGTGCGAGAGGTGTGGCCGGCTTTCCCGGTGGAGGAGGCGACCTTTGCCCACCTCCTTTCCCATCAATGCGGGCTGTCCGCACTCGATCAGCGCGCGATGATCTGGGATCACGACGCCGTGGCCGCGGCCCTCGAGGCGCAAGTCCCCGCGTGGCGTCCGGGCGATGGCCATGGCTATCATCCGCGCACCTTTGGATCGCTCGTCGAGGAACCGGTGCGCCGCCTGACGGGCAAGCCGCTCGGTCAGGTGTGGCGCGAGGAGATCGCCGCACCGCTCGGCTTGGAATTCTGGATCGGCCTGCCGGAAAGCGAGCACCCGCGCGTCGCCCGACTCTACCCGGGCAAGGCCGCCGCGGAGGACCTGCAGGATGGCTTTTACAAGGAGTTCAACACCGAGGGCACGCTGACCCGGCGCTCCTTCGCCTCACCCGCCGGGCTGCGCTCCGTGCAGGACGTGAATGACCCGCAGGCATGGACCTACGGCCTGCCTGCGATGGGTGGCGTGGGCACCGCCTCGGCGCTGGCGAAATTTTACCAAGCCGCCATCGGGGCGATCGAGAGTCCGCTGAATGACCGCGTGCGCCAGGCGCTGGGCACGCTGCGCATTTCCGGCGAGGATCGCGTGCTGATGAAGCCCACCGCCTTCTCCTGCGGCTGCCAGCTCGATCCCGTGGACGAGTCCGGCAAAAAGGTCCGCGAACTCTACGGTCCGTCGCTGGAGGCCTTTGGCCATCCCGGTGCCGGCGGCAGCCACGCCCTCGGCGATCCCGACAGCGGCGTCAGCTTCGCCTACGTCATGAACCAGATGGAACTCAGCGTCCTCCCCGGGAGGAAGAGCGTGGACATGGTCCAAGCGCTCTTCTCTTGAGGAAACGTGATCTCGTAGCGAAGCGCCCGCATTCGGCTTCGTAGGCTTCGTAGCGGAGCGACTGCGTCGCTCCGGCTGGGTGCGGCCCGCCTCACGAGGCGACGTGGCGAACTTCCTCCACGCTCGCCCCGCCAGAATGGCGCTGCCATTCTGCTACTTCTCCTTCGCTACTTTTCTTCCGATCAGCCCAGGAACTTGATCTTCCCCGGCAGCTTGAAGTCACCACGGGCCATCGCCTCGTGCTGCTCGTCGGTGCAGGCGGAATTCGTCGGCGCATCCGCGGCTTCCTCGCTCTTCTCAAGGTAGCCGTTTTCGATCAGCCACGCCTCGACCTCATCCCCGGAGATGTCCGGAAGCATGGTGCCATCGATCTCGACGCACGGCGACAGCGACTGGCCGCTGCGCTGCTCCATTTCCCAGCGGAAGGCCGGATTCTTGATGATGTCCTTCTCTTCGAACTGGAGATCGTACTTCCGCATGATCGCGCGGACGCCCTCGCTCCAGCCGCAGAAGGTCTTGAGATAGGCGGTGATTGTCGGTGCAGGCTTGCTCATGCCGCGGAAAATACATGCCGCAGCCATCCCCGCAAGCCTTGCCAGCGCATGCCATGGTCCGGGCCGGGTAGCGGATGCATGTCGGGCGTAGCTCCCTGAGGAGGGTGGATGTTCCGTTCACCCGTGTCGACGGAACGTCGACACCCCTCAGAATCGATCAGGACTTGCGCATGCGCGGCTCCGTGGGGTCGGATGGAGGGGCCGGTCCGAGATGAACCTTCCCACCATCAGCCTCAATTTCGCCCTCTCCGCCGACGGCAAGATCTCGTCCGTGGCCAAGCGCCCGTCCGGGTGGACGTCGCGGGAGGATCATGCGCGGCTGTTGGAGCTGCGGAAAAACGCGGACGCCCTGATGGTCGGGCGAGGGACTCTGGAGGCGGACCGCATGACGATGAAGTCCCCGCAGGATCCGTTGCGCTGCGTCGTTTCGCGGAGTGGGAATTTCGATCCCGGGCATCCGCTATTTCACACCCCGGGCGGGCCGATCCATCTGCTGGCGACGGAGGGGCAGGGGATTGAGATCGCCGGGGCGACCCTGCATCGCGGGAGCTTGGCGGACTTCTTGGAAGAACTCTCGAGGCTCGGCGTGCGCCATCTCCACTGCGAGGGCGGAGGATCGCTGGCTTTCGAGCTGCTGGCGCTGGATGCGGTGGAAGAGGTTCACCTGACCTGGGCCGGTCACACGCTCTTCGGAGGACGTGAGGCTCCCACGATCAGCGGGGTGCCGGGAGGGTTCCTGCCGGGGTCGCGAAAATTCGAACTCACGGAATTCGATCCTCGTCCGGAAATCGGCGAGTGCTTCCTGAGCTACCGGCGGGTGCGCGAATGAGATGAGCGCCTGGGCGCGGGCGCGGAGGCCCGGCTCAGTGAGCAGCCTTCTCTTCGCCGTGCTTTTCCCCTTCGTGGCCGTGACCGTGGTCGTCATGGCCTTCACCATGGGAGGCGTGGCCGTGCTTCTCGTGGAGCTTGCGGGTTTCTTCCCACTCGTGGCGCTCGCAGGAGGTCGCAAAGAGGAACAGCCCGGCGGCAGCGGCGGCGAAAAGCGTGGTCGGTTTCATCCCGGCGCGGGTTTAGCGCATCGACCGCGGATGGCAAGCGGTGAAAGCTTTTTGCCCCGCAGGAAGGACAGTGAAGCCGTCACGCCACCCCGAAGCCCCCCCTCAAAATGCCGCCTCCATCACATGAAACCGCGAACCGAGGTGTCCGGGGTGCGTGAGGGTCTGGAAGGCGCGGAGTTCCTTCTTCGTGGTGTCGTCCGTGCGGCCTTCCATTTCCAGCAGCCACGGGCTGGCGACGCGGGTGAGGAAGCTGCCCTGTGGCTCGAATCTCACGACCTGGCCGCCCGTGGCATCCAGGTCCCGGGCGAGGGCGGTGAAATCGACGTGGGCGGTGATGTCGATCTCGCCGGGCGAGTCGAGCGGGTCCTCGCCCGCGCGGTGCCGGGAAAAGGTCCTCAGGGTCCCGGTGGTCCGCGCCTCATGATAGTAGTCGTCTTGCGGGAAGCCGTAGTCGATCCACAGCATGCGCCCGCCCGCCATGGCAGCAGCGAGAGGCCGGAGGAAATCCCGGACGCCGCAGCGGATCTCGGTGCGATACCCGGCGGGCATCACCGGCAGGTTTCCCACCACCTCCGCCGCGGCGGGTCCGAGCGGATGCCAGGCGAAGGCTCCGGCATCATCCACTGTCACACCCTGCTCGATCCATGCGATGCCATCGGACTCGATGACGTGGAAGGGCAGCGCGTCGATCACCTCGTTTCCAAAGACAAACGACGGCAATGGATCGCCCGCGAAGGCCTCGGCACTTTCCACGATGGCCACGCCCGGCAGTCGCTTGCGCTGATCTTGCGCGAGGCGGGGCAGCGGTTCGATGATCGCGTATTCCAGCCCGGCATCCGCGGAAAGTCGCTCCAGAGTCGAGATGATGTCCCCGGCCAGCGAACTGTCATTCGCCCCCGTTTCGATGATCCGCCAGCGCTCCGGAGACCCGGCCTGCTGGTGCCACGAGGCAATGTGCCGGGCCAGCAGGCGCCCGAAAAGCGGGCCGACGCTCACGCTCGTGATGAAGTCTCCCGCCTTCCCCACCTGACCGGCGGGGCGGCCGTAGTAGCCCTCCGCGGGGTCGTAGAGGGCGGCGGCCATGAATTCCGGAAAGGAAATCGGGCCGGATGCGCGTATCTTTTCCCGCAGCCTGTCCGCCAAGCCCGGTGTTGCGCGATCGCATTCCGGAGAGTATGCGGATGGGGCACCGGGGGAACTCCGGGCCAAGTCACGATCGGATTCCTGCATGGCCACCAGCGAAAAAAACACGCGGACGAAGCCCAAGAAGCGGCGCTTCTACAAGAAGAAACGCTTCTGGTTCTCCTTCCTTCTCTTCGGTCTGCTGATCGGTGGCATCGGTCTGGTGGCTGCGGAGCGCTACACGCGGCCCTACCGGGAGCGCGCGGATACCTACGATCTGGCCCGCATCAATGACCTGGAAATCCCGAGCCTGATCCTCGACCGGAATGGCAAGGAGATCGGTCGCGTCTTCGTCCAGAACCGCAGCGTGATCCCCATCGCGCAGGTCCCGCAGATCTTCATCGATGCCCTGAGGGCCGGTGAGGACCAGCGTTTCGAAACGCACGATGGCGTGGACTACATCGGCATCGTCCGCGCCGTGTGGCTGAATTACAAGGCAGGCGAGACGACCCAGGGTGCGAGCACCATCACCCAGCAGTTGGCGAGGAATGCCTACGACCTGGAGGCGGAGAAGAAGGCGCGCGGAGAGAGCGGGATGGAGCGGAAGCTGGTGGAGGCCTTCCTCGCCCAGCGGATCGAGAAGCGCTACTCGAAGAAGGAGATCCTGGAATTCTACCTGAACCGCATCTATTTCGGCAGCGGCTACTACGGCATCCGCTCGGCATCGCTCGGCTACTTCGGCAAGGAACCGAAGGATCTGGATGCGCTGGAGAGCGCTGCGATCGTCGGCTGTATCAAGAACCCGAGCAATCTCTCCCCACTGAACAATCCGGCGGCGAACCAGACTTCGCGGAACCTCGTGCTGGGCCGCATGGTGGATCTTGGTGCCGTGCGCAGCAGCGAGGTCGCCAAGCTCCGAGTCACCCCGCTGAAGCTGAATCCGAAGCCGCTGCAGCGCGGCACGACGCACCTCTACGAGCGGGTGGCAGACGAGATCCGCCGCGTCATGGGCGAGGACGCCTTGGCCGCCGGTGGCTTCCGCATTCACACGTCCATCGATGGCGACGTGCAGCGCGCGCTCGAGGCGAGCCTGCAACGCAGCCTGGAAGCCGCGGAAAAGCGCCCCGGCTATGCGAACCAGAAGCGCTCGCAGTACAAGAAATCCTCCGGTGTGGCCCCCGAGTATCTGCAGGGCGCCGGCCTGATGATCGACCACCAGACTGGCGAGGTGCTCGCCCACGTGGGCGGCCGCAGCTATGAGGAAGCACCCTACGACGTGATCGAGCTGGGCCGTCGCCCGCTTGGCACCGCTTTCCTGCCCTTCCTCTACGCCGCCGGGCTGGAGCAAGGGATGGGCCCGGCCTCGATCGTGGAGGACGAGCCGATGGACAACCGCTCCGTGATGGTCGGCGGTCGCGAGGGTATCCTCGGCGAGTGGGGCATGGAGACCGCGAAGCCCGTGTATGAGGGCAAGATCACCGTGCGCCGTGCCCTCGAAGCCTCGAAGATCGCCGCCTCGGTCCGCTATGCTGGCATGGCCGGCTTGGAAAACGTTCGCAAGACCGCCGAGAAATTCGGCCTGCCGATGAAGGACGCCGAGCTCCTGCCGCGCCTCGCCGTGGGCTGGGAGGCTGCCTCGCTGAAGGACGCCGTGCGTGGCATCTCGGCCTTTGCCCGTGGCGGAGCGACCGCTCCGACCCAGCTCACCATTGTCGATCGTATCGACAATTCGGCCAGTCGGACCGTTTACCAGCGGGCGATCCTCACGCCGACCCGCCTGCAGGCGACCGACGACGCCACCGCCTTCATCGTGCACAGCATGATGCGCGGCGCGATGGAGCGGGGGAACGTGGCCGGGCTCGCCGAACGCATGGTCGAGAAGCCCTTCACCGGCGCGGGCAAGACGGGCACCACGCATGATTTCTCCGACAATTGGTTCCTCGGCTACAATGGCCGCGTCTCCTGTGGCGTCTGGGTCGGCTTCCTCCAGCCTGGCAAGTCGATCTACGAGGGTGCTTTCTCAAAGGACCTCGCGATGCCGGTGTGGGAGGACGCGATGAATACCGCCGCGGCTTCCTTTGGAGGGAAGATCATCTCGCAGCCGGAGTCCGTGGTGCAGGCGGAGATCTGCCGCGTCTCCGGCCAGCGCGCCACGCCCTATTGCTACGACACCATCACCGATCCCGTGACCGGTGCCACGCTCACCGGACCCGCGAAGATCCAGGAGTTCTTCAGGAAGGGCAGCGAAAACCTTCCATTCTGCCCTCTTCACTCCGGAGCCACCGCGGCGGCTCCCTCCGATTCCTCCACGCTAATCATGACCGCGGTGATCGATACCACGCCGGTGCGGTCAAAGGATCCGGTATTGTTGGGCGACGATCCATACTACACCGAGCAGCTCGTGGTGGATCGCTCGGTGGAGCACTCTCCGCGCAACCGCACCAACGTGCTCGACAGCTTCGACCTCGGCGACGGGGAAGCCCGCATGAAGCTGCCATGGCCGGAGCGCCTGGACATCGAGTCGGAATGATATCTCCGCCCGTGTGCCGGATGAAACCCTTGCACCGCCGCCGCGTAGCCCGCAGCTTCCCCGCGTGTCAGAGACGGTGATCACTGCCAGAAGACGGTGGAATAGCTTCGTGTGCCCGGGATGCCGCTGCGTCTTCCGGGTGCCACAGGATCACGATGGCGTGGGCGTCGTTTGCCCGGCCTGCCGCATCATGCTGCGCCTGCCCGGTCCGGACGATGAGCTGCCGCCGCTCGTCGCCCCTATCGCCGAGCCTGCACCGGAGGAGCCCGAAGAGGATCTGGTGGAGGAATACGAGGATGATACGGAGGCTGATGAAGCGCAGGCTGCCGCCCGCAGTGACCGGAATTTCATCGCCATCCTCGGCGTGGTGGGCGTGGTCCTGGTGGGCGTCTTTGCCTGGTGGATGATGCCGCAGGAAAAAGCACCCGCACCGGTGGCGGGCATGCCTGCTCAGGCCCCTGTCCAGGACGAACAAGCGACCACCAAGCCAAAGGACAGCGGCACCAGCGCGGAGTCCGCCCCGACGTTGCTCGTCGAGATTGAGACCGTCGCGAAGGCATTCCTCGATGCGCCCACCCAGGAAGCGGCCCTGGAGCATGTCCTCGATCCCGAGAAGACCCGCGCCAAATGGGACGCGTGGCTCTCGGGCGAAGGCTACGAGAAGCCCGGCTTCTCCTCTTTCGCCAGCACTCCGATCACCACGGGTAGCGGTGAGGGTGCTGTTTCCGTCGTCGCCGTTTCCGTCGCCGATGCAAGTCTCCGCGAAATCGCGCTCGTCCGCCGGGATGGCCGCTTGAAGGTCGATTGGGACAGTTGGGCCGCTTGGTCGGAGATGACTTGGGACGAGATCCGGGAGAAGAAGCCGACCGCGCCCGTGCTCTTTCGCGTGCAACTCACTGCGGTCGATTACTATAACTTTGACTTCGCTGACGAGCGCGAGTGGTCCTCCTATCGCCTCGCTTCGCTGGATGGCATGAGTTCCCTCTATGGCTATGTCCAGCGGGGTGGTGCGCTGGATCAGCAGCTCCGCCCCGTCGATGTGGGGGCGGTCACACGCTTGGCCCTGAAGGTGAAATACCCTCCGGGTGCTGCCCGCGCTGATCAGGTCATCATCGACAGCGTCGAGGCGGAAGGCTGGGTGCTCGATCCGCAGGCGGCGGGGAAGTGATGGGTCACCCCTGCTCCGGGGCCTTCGATTCCGTGGCAGGCCGGCCTTCTCCGACAGTGAGGGTTTCGCCCTCGCGCAGCACCACCGGCGGAGTGGGAGAGGCGAAGCCGGAGCCCGATCCGGCCACGATGTCCATGATGCCCAGATAGATCTCCTCGCGCACCTTCAGGAACTCATTGAAATCCCGGGTCACCACGTAGGCGAAGACTTCCAGGTTCAGCGCCGACTCGGTGAATTCGATGAAGCGGACACGGTTTCCGGGCGCGATCTCCTTTCGCTCAGCCAGCAATGAAGTGATGCTCGCCAGGATGCTCCTCATCTGCGCGGGATTGGTATCGTAGCTTAGCGCGATGACGGTTTTCAGCAGGATGCGGTCGCGCATCGCCACGTTCTCGATCGGTAGCTCGCAGAGCTTTGCATTCGGGATGGTGACCAGCGTGCGGTCCGCCGTGCGGACACGCGTGGAGCGGATGCCGATGTCCTCGATGGTGCCGGAATTGCTCCCGAATTTGCAGAAATCGCCCACCCGCGCCGGCTGGTCCACCACCAGCGTCACCCCGGCGAAGAGATCCTCCACCGTCCGTTTGCCCGCGAGGGCGAGCGCGAGGCCGCCGATGCCGAGCCCGGCCAAAATCGCGCCCACATTGATGCCCAGATTTTGCAGCAGGAAGACGATGCCGAATATGATCACCGCCCCCTTCACCACGCTCCGGATGAGAGGGATGGCCGCCTTCGCATGCGCACGACCGGTCTTGTCGAGCTGCTTGCCGAGGAAATTTGACGACATCTCGGTGAGCCTCAGCAGCAGCCAGAGCAGCGCCACAGTTCCCACCGCGAGTTCCAGATAGTGGAGGAATCCCTGGAGGCTCTCGGACAGCGGAAGCGGCTTGCGCCCCAGATGAAAGAGCGCCGTCCCCACGCACCACTGGGCGGGCTTCCGGGCGAATCCCACGAGACTCCGCAGCTTTGATTTCTTCGCCGCACCCTCGCGCTGCTTCGCCAGCGAAGTCCCCAGCGACCCGATCAACCGAGCCGCCAGCCATGCCAAGCTGCCGACCACCGGCAATGCCAGCCACGCCCAAGCAGGCGTGCCGCCGAGTGAATAAGACAGCCAACCCGAGAAGACATCGGCCAGAGGAGCATTGGAAACTGCGAGCGGGATCATGATCGAATGCGAAGGACCGGGATGGATACCCGTGTCTCTCGCAAACTCACTCCGCACAGCCCGTTCCGATGACGCCAGCCTTGGGAATGAAGGACATCCCCGGTCTCAGCACGCCTCGCCCGCTGCAAATGGCAGCACCGATGGGTGCCCAATGCACCTTGCATCCTCGGATTCCAACAACCTCAAGGTTTGCGGACGTCCGAACGCGAAACCTCAGCTCGGATCTTCCATGAATCGCCCGACGATCAGCACGATCGCCAAAGCAACGACAATCGCCGCATCGACGGCGAACTGGCAATCAGGTGGATCAGGCAGGGGAAACACGGCAGGTGCGGTTCGTTAGGGTGTGGCAGTCGCAGTGGCGAAATCGCCGAAGCACGGATGCGACATCCGGCAAACGATTTCTCACGCCGCCCCTTCTACCGGGAACCCCCGCCCAGTTCAAACCCCGTTAGAAGGCTGTGATTTCAGCCGTTTCACAGCTCCGGAAATCGGTTGGATCGCTGAAAATTGGTTGCAATTTCATCCGTTTTCTTTGGATGTAGAACGTATTAACTGCCTGTGAACTGTACCGTAAATCAACTCAATGCGAATCGATGAAGAAACCAGGGCGTTAGCTCTGGAATATGTCGGACGGAAATCGTCGAGTGATCAGGAGATTTTGGCCGAGTTGATCTCAATCATTTCTAGGCCGGAGCAGATCAGCAATACGAATAGGTTTGCTAGTCTGCTTGTGGAGATCACTGACGATCGCTTCATTCCGATGTTGATTGAAAAGGTTGTTGATGGAACTCGGGGCGAGGATTTCTGGCTTTCCGACTACATGTATGCGTTGGGGATGCTGCTGTATGATCGTGATGAATGCTATCCGGTCGACGACGTTTTTGTCCGCCTGATGGGAGATTGGCTTTTGAATGGAAAGGGAGGAGAGATATCGTGGAAGGCTGGAGGGATTTTGTCTGAAGTTGAAGCTCCTGCGGCGAGGGAATACCTCTTGAAGGGTGCTGCGGATACATCGCTATTTCATCTGACCCGGATTTCCTGTGTTCGTGGGGTCGTTAATAATTTCCGCGATGATGCTTGGGCGTTGCTGGAGAGCCTTGATGGTGATGAAGATGACTACGTGAGGGAGGCTTGTCGCAGCGCTTCGTCTTTTCTCAAAGAACACCGGAAGAAATAGGTGGTAATACAATCCCCGATCCGGTGGGCGGCATCCTAAATCCGTTGGTCTGAAGATCGGTTGAGTTCGGCCCAAGCTCTTCATTTTCCGTTATTTCCCGCTTTCCGCTGTTGGCAGAACCCTTGAGTGACGAGCAAGGAGGGGTCTAGAGCTGGTTCAGGTTGGAACCGAATCGAAGGAAACAGAAAACCCGCCGGAGTGCGGCGGGTTGATTCTGGTCTCTCACTTTCACCAGTTCGGCGAAGAAGTGGCGGGAGTAGGATTTGAACCTACGACCTTCAGGTTATGAGCCTGACGAGCTACCTGGCTGCTCCATCCCGCGATTTTGTGTGGTGCACCTTGCGGTGCGGGGCGGCACCTTAGTCAGATCGACTGCCGGTGCAAGAGGTTTTTGATTCTTTTTCGCGAAGTATTCCGAAGCGTCGATGGTGGGTGCGCGAAAGCGTTGTCGCGCGGGTCGGCGGGGGGTATCGGGTGGGCATGCCGCAGCGCTCCACGGGTTCCCGCGTTTACCTCTCGATCATCGGGCTGATGCTCGCATTGATCGGCGGGATTTTCTCATGGCTGATGTGGCGGAGCTTCCAGCGTGCGCGGGAGGTGGACCATTGGCCGCAGGTGCCGTGCATCATCCTGCGCTCGGCGGCGGAGGAGCGGCAGATCGATCCCAATGGGAATGTGGAGCGCCGCTTCTCGGTGCTCTACGGCTATCATTGGGAAGACGTGCCAAGGCAGAGTGACCGCCTGAAACTCCGCGGCAGTCCTTGGGTGAGCAAGGAGGCGGCGGTGCAGATCTTCATCGACCAGTATCCGGAGGGATCGCAGCAGCAGTGCCGTGTGAATCCGGCGGATCCGGACGTCGCGGTGCTGGAGCCGGAATCGAAGGCGCCGGGTTACTCGCTGTGGTTCCCGTTGCTCTTCGTGGTGGGTGGCGTGGGGATCGTGGTGGGGGCTTGGAGGAAGTAAGGAGGTAATCCCAGGACCTCAACGGATCATCATCTTCTCTCCGGTACGTGCTCCGGTGGAGCTTCAGGTGCTGCCGGATTCGATGGCTCCGGCGTCCGGGGCTTTGCCGTTGAAGGGCTCGGCACCTTTCTCGCCGGCGTCCACCATTTTGCCCTTTGGCGCGGGGCGCATGAAGTCGATGTGAGGCAGTGAGCCATCCTTCTGGCGCGGCGCGGCGAGCAGTGAGACGTCGAGCGAGAGGAAGTCTTTCGTCTCCAGTCTTTCTCCGAAGATGTTCCCGGCTAGCTGGCATTTCTCGCGATCGAGCTGGGCCAATTCGTTGCGGCTGCCAAAGCCGATGTTGTTCCGGATGATGTGTCCGCTGCCGGGCACGCCGGTATGGGTCGAGAAATCGCGGCCGAGGAAATTGAAGTTCGTGCGGTTGGCGTAGGCGCTGTTGTGGATCCAGTTGCTGCCGCCGGGGTGGTGATTAGCGTAGAATCCGTTTGCCTTGTTAGACGCCGCCACGCAGCGGATCACGGTGTGGCGGGGCATGGGGTCGGGCAGGCCGCGCTTTGCCTCCAGGCCGAAGCCGCCGATCTTGAAGCCATTGCCGTCGCCGAGGCTCTTGCCATCGGGCGACTTCCCGTTTTGCCAAGCCCAGCAGTTTTCAAAGCGGATGCTCTCCCACGCGGAGATGCAGTCGAAGCCATCGTCGGAATTGAACCACGCGCGGCAGCCGCGGAAGACATTGCCGGTATCGCCGCGGTTCGGGTGACCGCCGAAGCCATCCACATTCCCGCCGCGTCCGCCCTCGGAGACCGGATCGTAATTGTTCCAAGCGTCACAATTTAGCACGAGATTGTTAGATCCGCGCGAGAGGTAGAAGCCGATCCCCATTCCGTCGTGCATGCGAAGGCGTTCGTAGCGGTTGTGGCTGCCGGTATTGGAAAAGCAGATCGACTGCGTGTGATGCGCCGCGGTGACCTGCACGCCGGTCACGGAGATGCCCTGCAGGACGAGGTGCGACCCCTTCACCTCGAATGCATGCACGCGCAGTCCCGCGGGCTTCACCGCGGAGAGGTCGAAGACGGGCTGCTCGCCGGTCTCCGCTCGATAGGTGATGGGCTTGCCCGGCTTGCCGCTCTTGTCCAGCAGCGTCACATAGGCCCAGATGCGCTCGCGGCGGGCGATCATGGATTCTTGCATGGCATAGGTGCCGCCGCGCAGGATGACGGTGTCGCCGGGCGAGGCGGCGGCCTGTGCGCGTTGGACGGTGGCGAAGGGCTGGGGGCGATCGCCGCGAGCGTGGTCGCTGCCATCGGGCGCGACGTACCAGGTGGCCGCATGGGCGGCGGATGCGAGCAGCAGGGGTAGCAGGAATCTCATGAGGGAAAGCAGGGCAGGGGAGAGAATACGCCGGATCTCCACGGCTTCCGAGTCTCCCGAACGGGTGATGGCGCGGAGGGGCGATGAATGCCGGAATCGGTCCCCGGGGTTGCCACTCCGGCCCGATTCGTGCATGTCCCCCGCATGCTGATGCCCCGTGTTTTTGTCGCTTTCACGCTGATCGCCGTCGCGCATGGCGCGCCCGGGTTCTTCCGGATGCCCGCGCTACATGGCGAAACGGTCGTTTTCACCGCCGAGAGCGACTTGTGGAAGGTCTCCGTGAAAGGCGGCTCGGCCCAGCGCCTCACGACTCATCCGGGGCTGGAGTCATCCGCCACCATCTCGCGCGATGGCAAGTGGCTGGCCTTCACCGCGGAATACGAAGGCCCCATGGAGACCTTCGTGATGCCCCTCGATGGCGGCTTGCCAAAGCGCCTCACCTGGCACGGCGAGGGCTCCCGCCCGGTGGGCTGGACGTCGGATGGCAAGGTGCTCGTCACGACCCGCGCCCACTCCACGTTGCCGAATGACCAGCTCGTCGCGATCGATCCGGCGACGGGTGTGGAAAGCCTGCTGCCGCTCTCGCAGGCGAGCGATGGCGACTTCGACGAAATCGGCATGCGCCTCGTCTTCACCCGCCTGCCATTCCAGGGCAGCAGCACGAAGCGCTATGTGGGCGGCACGGTGCAGAATCTTTGGCGCTTCGACCTGGGGTCCACGGAGGCCGTGCCGCTGACGGGTGACTTCAAGGGCACCTCGAAGCGCCCCATGTGGGACAAGGATCGCCTCTACTTCCTCAGCGACCGCAGCGGCACGATGAACCTGTGGTCGATGACGCCGGATGGAAAGGATGCGAAGGCGCTGACCAGTCATGCGGACTTCGACATCCGCCACGCGGACTTGCACGAGGGCCGCATCGTCTATCAGCACGCGGGAGCGCTGCGTCTCTTCACGATCGGCGATGGCAGCGATGTGGAGATTCCCGTGACGCTCGCGTCGGACTTCGACCAGACGCGGGACCGCTGGGTGAAGCGGCCGATGGAGTATCTCACGCGCTTCAGCGTCTCGCCGGATGGGGAAAAGCTCGTTCTCACCGCGCGCGGCAGCGTCTTCGTCGCTCCGGTGAAGGCCGGTGGACGGCTAGTGGAGATCCCGCGCCCTGCCGATGTCCGCTTCCGCGAGGCGAGCTTCCTGCCGGACGGGAAGTCACTCGTCGCACAGACCGACCAGACCGGGGAAATCGAGATGGTGAAGCTGCCGGCAAATGGCGTCGGTGCACCGGAAATGCTCACCGGCGATGGCACCATCTTCCGCTACGCGCCGGTGCCCTCGCCGGATGGCAAGCGCCTCGCGTGGCAGGACAAGAACCTGGAGCTGTGGGTGCGAGACCTGGCGACAAAGCAGTCGGTGAAGGTGAGCACGTCGCCGATGCGCGGCTTTCCCGACATGGCGTGGTCGCCGGATGGCCAGTGGCTCGCCTTCGTGGAGCCCGCGCTGAATACCTTCCCGCGCATCCGCCTCTACAATACGAACGACGGCAGCATCATCGAGGCGACCAGCGATCGTGTGATGAGCTCCTCGCCCGCATGGTCCGCCGATGGCAAGTGGCTGTATTTCCTGAGCGATCGCGAGCTGAAGTCGCTGGTGAAGAGCCCGTGGGGCCCTCGCCAGCCGGAGCCCTTTTTCACCGAGAGCACGCGCATCTACGCGCTCGCGCTGACGAAGGACGCGCGTTTTCCCTTCACCCCGCCGGACGAGCTGGTCGCCGAGCCGAAGGAGGAAAAGAAGGACGAGAAGAACGGCGACAAGCCTGCGACGGTGGCTGCCGTGAGCATCGATCCCGATGGCCTCGCGACGCGCCTCTACGAGGTGCCCGGCGTCTCCGGAAACCTCTCCGGACTGGTGGCGACGCCGAAGCATCTCTTCTTCAACACACAGGCGCCGGGGAATGACACGAAGCCGCGGCTGATGCGGCTGGACATCTCGCATGACGATGCGAAGCCGAAGGTCTTCGCCGAGGACACGCGGGGCTGGGACCTTTCCTTCGATGGCAAGTGGCTGGCGCTGCGGAAGGGTGATGCCTTCCACGTGGTGCCGTCCGCGGGCGAGTG
Source organism: Luteolibacter flavescens (assembly GCF_025950085.1). NCBI lineage: Bacteria > Pseudomonadati > Verrucomicrobiota > Verrucomicrobiia > Verrucomicrobiales > Verrucomicrobiaceae > Neoluteolibacter > Neoluteolibacter flavescens. Next base: position 3,868 of record NZ_JAPDDS010000017.1, on the reverse strand, counting down.
CCCGGCGAAGCTGGACAAGCCGGTGGCGCTGGACCGCTGGGGCTTCAGCATCGATCCGAAGGAAGAGTGGCGGCAGATCTACCGCGAGTCCTGGCGCATGCTGCGGGACTTCTTCTACGACCCGAACATGCACGGCCTCGACTGGGTGGCGGTGCGGCAGAAATACGAGCCGCTGGTGGATCGCGTGGCGGACCGTGCGGACCTCGGGGAGATCCTTCACGAGATGTCCGGCGAGCTCAGCGCGCTGCACATCTACGTGCGCTTCGGCGACTTGCGCGAGGGTCCGGAGAAGATCCAGCCGTCGGCACTCGGGGCGCGGCTTTCGCGCGATCTCGCGAGCGGCGGCTGGCGGGTGGATCACATCTTCACGTCCGATCCTGAGTATCCGGGCATGACGAGTCCGCTGGCAAAGCCCGGCGTGGGCGTGAAGGAGGGTGACACCATCATGGCCATCAATGGCCGCGAGCTGAAGGACGCGGAGCACCCGCAGCAGTGGCTGGCGCAGAAGGCCGGGCAGCAGGTGCTGTTGGATGTCCTTTCCCCCGGCGGGCTGCGGAGGAACGTGCTGGTGAAGCCGCTTTCCCCCGAGGCTGCCGCGGACTTGCGCTACTCGGAGTGGGAATACACGCGCCGCCTGGAGACCGAGCGGCTGGGGCAGGGGAAGATCGGCTACGTGCACCTGCGGAACATGGGGCCGGAGAGCATCCTGGAGTGGGCGCGCGATTTCTACCCCGTCTTTGACCGGCAGGGCCTGATCATCGACATGCGGCACAACCGCGGTGGCAATACCGACTCGTGGATCCTCGGCCGCCTGCTTCGCAAGGCGTGGTTCCACTGGTCGCCGCGTGCGGGCATGCCCTACTCCAACATGCAGTACGCTTTCCGCGGTCACATCGCCGTGCTGTGCAATGAATGGACCGCCAGCGATGGCGAGGCATTCTCCGAGGGCGTGCGCCGGCTCGGGCTGGGGAAGGTCTTCGGCACCCGTACCTGGGGTGGCCAGATCTGGCTGAATGCCCAGCGCTGGCTCATCGACAACGGTATGTGCAGCGCCGCGGAAATCGGCGTGTATAGCCCCGAGGGCGAATGGCTCATCGAGGGCACAGGCATCGAGCCCGACGAGACCGTGGACAACCTGCCGCACGCCACCTTCGGCGGAGCTGATGCCCAGCTCGAGGCCGCGGTGAAGCACCTGCAGGACCTCATCGAAAAAGACCCGCGCCCCGTCCCGCAGCCCCCAGCGCGCCCCGACAAGACGAAGTGAACGGCAGAGGAAGAATGCCAATGGAAGGCCTGCGCCCCTGGGAGCGCGGGCCACTGGCCCGCCGAAGCACCTGACAGCATTGTTTCGCTCTTCAACCCCGCATCACTCATCCCCACACCCCGAAAACATCTCCCGATAACACCGCCACCACTCGCTCTGAAACCTGCCCTCCGGATCACGCCGCTCCTTCTCCGCCAGGAACTCCGCAAATCCCGGATACGCCTTCTCCACCTGATCCCGCCTCGCCCAGCGGTGATACGTGAGGAAGTAGCAGCCCCCGAATGACAGCGCGAGATCGATGAGCGCGCGGAATGCCTCCACGGCAGGTTCGCGGCGGTCATGCTCCACGTGGAGATTGAAGATCACGCAGGCGAAGTCCTCGCGCGCCCAGGGGAGATGGGATTCCTCGTCGCGCCGGATCCAGCGGATGGTGCCATAGATCACCGGCACGCCGCGTGGGCGCAGATCCCCGGCAGCGGCTTTCATGAAATCTGTTAGAGCCTGCGGCGGCACATACAGCTCGGTGATCATTTCCGTGCCCGCACCGCTGCCGAGGCAGCAGTCCAGGTCGTGATGATAGTCGCACAGGTAGACCGCGAGCTGGTGCGTGTCCGACCAATAGAGCGAGCCATCCGTGCCGAGGTAGTGCTTCGCGTAGGTCTCGAAGGCGCGCGTGCGATCCGTATGAGCCAGGCGGATCAGCTCCCGCCATTCGTCCGCTCCCAAGGTGCGGACTTCCTCCATCTTCCGGTCCTGCGGGACGGGTTGGTAGGTCGAGAGCACGCCGCGATTGAGGAAGTCCTGGGAACATTCATCGATGGCGAATTGGAAGTCTCCATAGAGCGCGCCGGCTTCCATGCGCTCCTCCATTTTTCCGTGGAGTTGATCGAGCGTGGTCACCTCCACGCGTCGCGCGACCTTGATCCGCGGGGCGAGGCGCAGCGCCACGGAAGTCACCACGCCGAAGCACCCGTATCCGCCGATCACCAGACGAAAGAGATCCGCATGCTCTGTCCGGCTGCATCGTCGCACTTCGCCCGAGGCATCCACCAGGGTGAAGGCCTCCACGTCGTCGATGAAGGGTTTCATTCGCAATCCACGCCCGTGGATATTCGATGCCAAAGCCCCGCCAAGCGTGAGGTCATCCGCTCCCGTTTGCTTCTGGCGGATCGTCCAGACCGGTGACTCTCCCGTCTGTTCATCATGAAGCGCGGCGATCAGCTCCGGCCACGTGAGGCCCGCGCCTGCCTCGACGATGCCGCGCTCGCGATCAAGCCCGCCGATTTCCTTCATGTCGCTGCAATCTAACAGCATGGTCCCGTCGCCGAATTGCTGGCCGCCCATCGCATGACGCGCGCCGCAGATGGAGACCGGCCTGCCATCGCGTGCCGCCTCGCGGATCAATGCCGCGACTTCCGATGTAGAGCGAGGCCGATGGATCTGCGCCACCCGCACCGGATTGAGCTGCGAGTGGACATCGTTGCAGAGGAGGGGATCGGTCATGGGGAGAGGGGACTGCAGAGGCAAAGGCACTCACCACGGGCCAGCGTGAGCTTTCCCGCGCCGAGTGGCTTGAGGATCTCGGCACGGAGCGTCTCGTGGTCGGCGATGGTGCGGATGCGGATGCCGAGCGATCTGAGCAGGTCATCCAGCTCCGCCCGTGTGGCACCCCAGCGAAAGGGCTCCCTCCGCATCCTCAGCCAACGGCCGATCCATGCACTCTGGCCGCGGAATCCCAGCGAGCCATCGGCGGCCTTTTCCATGAAGCTGAAGATCACCCGGCCACGCGGACCTGCGATCCTCGCGCAGGACGCGAACAATTCCGCGACGCGCTGCGGCTCCAGATACATGGTGACGCCCTCGACGATGACGACTGCGGGCTTTTCCGGTTCGTGATGCGGGCATCGGGCGAGGGTCGTTTCGGGCAGCTCGTCTGTGAGATCCGAGGGCAGCAGGTGAAATTCCGCCGCGGCACCCGGAGCCGAGCGCTTCAGCCGCTGGGTGGCACAGCGATCCAGCTCGAAGCACCGCATCCCTCCATCCTCCCGGCACAGCCGCCACCCGAGGGCGTCGTAGCCCGCGCCGATCACCACGAGCTGCTTCACACCACTCTCAGCGATCGCCTGCCTCGCCGCGCGCTCGATCCAGCGCTTCCTCGCGAGATAGTGGGCGAAGATCCCGCCCAGCAGCACGCGCTCCGCCGCCATGAGACACCCGCGGGTGAGGCGATGCCGCGCCGCGATGGAAAACCAGCCCCGGTCCGCGCGCTTGCCGAGGAATCCACGCACCGCATCCGCTTCCCCGGAAGCCAAAAGGGGCAGGCGGCTGGGCATCCGCTCCGACAAGAGGACGCTGCGCGCGATCAAAACGGCCGTGTGGCTGGGAGATTCCTGCTTCAATGGGCGGATTCAACGTCGGGCCTTCCCGATTTCCTGCATCGGAATTTCTGAGCGGAACATCGCGTTTTCAGATGGTTGTGGGAGATTATCCGAATTCATGGAAGATTTCCCTTGTCCATGGGGCGTCTGCATGTAGAAAGCGCGCACGCGTTTCGCGACGCGGGCGTAGCTCAGTGGTAGAGCGCCACCTTGCCAAGGTGGATGT
>NZ_JAPDDS010000016.1 GCF_025950085.1 Luteolibacter flavescens | reverse complement strand
GTGCCCAAAAGTGTAACCCATGTCCCCGAACAAGTGTAACCCATGTCTCCGGCCTTTACAGGCTCCGCGCTCCCAGCGGAATAGTTCATGCCTTGAATAGCCATCGCTTCAGGAGCTTCGTGAGATTCGGCATCACCACCCAGGTCAGCAGTGCGACGACCAGGCCGGTGACGAGGACGTTCCGCAGCAGGTGCGGCCACGCGGGTAGCAGCTTGCCGAAGAATGGCGGCAGCAGGGAGGTGAGCGGATACACGCCCATGAAAGTGACCAGCGCCATCTTCGGCTTCGGCGGCGGCTTGTGCGCCGGCTCACCGGGCAGGGTGAACCATCCGGAAAGGCCGCCCATCTCCTCAATATGAGGATCTTCCTCGGTCAATGCACGCAGGCGCACCATCCACTCCTTGTAGCACTCCGATGTGGTAAAGGCACGCCGCGAATCGCTGTCAGCGAAGCGATCGACCACCGTGTATTCGCGCGGATTCGCCTGATCCGAGCGCAGCACGTGGATGCCGCGATTCCCCGGGGACGAAAGCGCGAAGACGATGAACTCACGCATCGCGACCTCGAAGTCCGCCTCGCATCCGGGCTTGGTGCGGCGACGGACCACGACGGTCACGGAGGGATCTTCCAGCGGCGGGGACATGCTCACCCGGGATCTTGGGCAGCCACACCGCGGCGTGACGCGCATTCTTCAGAACTCCTGCCGGAAGCTCGCTTGGAAGTAGTCCACGCTGCTCCCGCCGACGGACCTCAGCGACGGCCCCGCATCGTGATGCGTGTAGCCGACGAAGACGGACGTGCCCTGCACGACCTCCCACGCGACCGACGCATTGAAAGCCGTGCCGAGATAGCGCTCGCCATCCGGAGCGGGGCCACCGAGCCGCTGCAGCGGTGGCCCATAGACCGCATCGTCCGGACTGAAGCGCCATTGGAAATTCACGCCGAGGGTCAGCTCGACGTTTTCGCGCGGCTTCAGCGATACCAGCGGGTTCAGGTTGTAGAGGTTCGAGGGCGAGAGGAAGCCTCCTTCATTGAAGTAGTTGTTCGCCTGGAAGAGCGGGTGGAAGGTGTGCAGCGTCCCGGTGTCATCGCCGCCGGAGATCGCATCGGCACGGAGCTGCAGCGAGGGCCGCCACGGCGCGCCGACGAAGACGTAGCCAGTCCCGAGGCTCGCGGCACCCGCGATGATGTCGCGCCCGGCAGCCTCGCCGAATTGGAAGATCAGCTCGGTATTCAGAAGCACCGGCTCGCTGTCCCGCCACCAACGCGCGCCCACGGTGTGACGCGTCTCGTGCCCGCCACTCTCCGCGAAGATGGAGTCCTCGTCACGCAGGCCGATGTAGTAGAGATCGAGGAAGTTCCCGCCCCCGACCGGCATCACCGAGTAGATGCTCCAGAAGCGGATATCTCCGGGACGCGATTCATTGTCAAAGGCACCCGGCTCCACCGCCACGGGCGAGGCGATGAAGGCGTCCACGCGATGGTGCTCGTCCCGCTGCCAGGAGACGCGCAGGGCGTCGTGCGCCAACCTTTGGTTCGCCCCCTCGCGCGAGGCGAGAAGACGGCCCGAGCCGTAGTAAAGCGTTTGCCTGCCGGCCTGGATTTCGAGGAGATCATCCCCGAGCGGAATCCGGCCCGTCGCAAAGAGTTGGAGGAGATCCAGATCGTCTTCATCGGGCGGCCCGAGCGGCGATTCCCTTCCCCACATGTGGCCCCACGTCAGCTCCGCTCCGAGCTGGAAGGAGTCGGCAGGCCGCCATGAAAACATCGCCTGCACCCGCTGATGGACCCAGTCGTCATCCTCGACCGGGCCGAGCCCGAGATCCAATCCACGATAACTCTCGTACATCGTGCGCGCATGGCCATCGATGGACCAGCGCGGCTCCTCCTTCGTCCCGCCATGGCAGAGCGAAGCCAACACGGGGATGATTGCGGAGATTCTCAGCGCGATCATTCCCGCGGAGGTTTCGTTGGGGAAAAGCCTCCCGCAGCGGTGCCATCAACGCCACGGGAGGATCGCCGGAAGATCCGATCAGTGGCCTGCCTTCGCGGGCACCACCTGTGGCTTGATCGCGGATTGCGGGGCCTTGTGGACCATGGTGTAGGCATACTCCACGCCGATGCCGTAGGCACCGCCCTGCTCCTTGATGATGCCCATGAGCTTGTCGTAGTGCTCGCGGCGCGCCCAGTCGCGCTGCCACTCCAGCAGTGCTGGGATGGTGGTGACGCGGACGGCACCGGCCTGCACCATGCGGGAGAGCGCCGCCTCATGCGCGGCCTGCGAGGTGGCACCGCAGCAGTCTTCCACGACGTAGATATTGTAGCCCGCGCCGAGCATCTCGATGGTCGGCCAGGTCACGCAGACCTCCGTCCACAGGCCGGTGAGCAGGATGTTCTTTTTCCCGGTGGCCTCGATCGCCTTGCGGAAGGCGGCGTCGTCCCACGAGTTCATCGAGGTGCGCTCGATGACTTCCTGACCCGGGAAAACATCGAGCAATTGCGGCCAGACATAACCGCTGAAGGACTCGGTCTCCACCGCGGTGATCACGGCCGGAACGTTGAATTCCTTCGCCGCCTTCGCGAGCAGCGTGACGTTGTTGATGAGCGTGGCGCGGTCGATGTTCGCGACGCCGAAGGTCATCTGCGGCTGGTGGTCGATGAAGACGACGACGCTGTCTTCCGCCGTGTAGAGCTGGTGGTAGGGATTCATGGTGTTTCGCCGCTCTTCTTGGGAAGCGGCGAAACCCCGTGACCGGAAATTCTCACCGGATGTCGCCGATCTCCCCGAGCCGACCCCAGGGTCCCGGCTTCGTCCGCATCATCAGCACGCCCGGCAGCGGCGTGCCCCTGTCCGGGATGAAAACGGAGAGCCCGCCGCTCAAGGCATCGATCTGCGTGCCGGAGATGTTGTTCACGCGCAGGCGGCGGACGATCCGGAAGCGGTTCGTCTTCCCCGATGGCTGGGTCTCGGTCCAGTGCTCCCCCTCGCGCTGCCAGACGCGCTTGCCGGGATCATCGAAGGTGTAGTTGTAGGTGAAGCTCGCAGGGCTGTTGTCCACGGGCTCCGCTGCCGAGGCCTGCAGCTCGATGAAGCGCGGCTCATCCCGCAGATCTTCAAAGACGGAATCCAGCAGCAGCGAACCGATCTCCGGATGCCCCGATTCGAAGGATCGCTCGATGAAGCCGAGCGCCTGCAAGTCAGCCGTCGCGCGCTCCTTGCCCTCCGCTCCCATCAGGCAACCTGCCTGCGCGCTGAAGGAGGCCGCGCGTTCCAGATCCACCCATGAGGAAGGAAACACGTCCGCGATGCTCGCCGCCGCCATCAGCGTGGCATCCGGATCTCCGAGCTCGATGCAGGCTTGGCAAAGCTTGTCCTCCGCGGCCACCAGCGACGCGCGATAGTCCGGGCGCGAGGGCATCGCACCATAGGCACGCTCCAGGCATGTCACGGCCTGCTGATAGAGGTCCCGCGCTCCCGCGATGTCCTGCTGCCCGTGCCGCCGGTCGCCCTGGATCTCCAATGTCCGCGCCTCCAGATGGTGGTGGCCTGCATTCTCGGGAAACTCCCGGCCCAGCGAACGCCGCACCGAGACTGCCTGCTGGTAGGCTTCGTCCGCCTCCTGCTCCCGGTCGAGCCGGTCATAGATATCGCCCAGCGTGTGCAGCGCGAGACCCAGCCAATGCCGCGAGTCGGCATTCGGCCGCGCTTCGTTCGAAAGCTGGCGGTAGAGTTCCACCGAGCGCTTCGTGTATTCGAGACCCTCCTCCTTCTTTCCTCCCAAGACGAGGAGGAAGCCGAAGTTGTGATACGTCGCGGCAAGTTCGTTGCGGCGTTCGAAGGGGCGGCCATTGGCATTCGCCAGCGCCTCCTGGATGACCAGCGCCTCGCGGAACTGGTGCTCGGATGCAGCATGCCGCTCGGCATTCCCGAGGTGGTAGCCGAGGCTGGTGCGGGCCTGCGCGAGCTCGATGCGATACTGGTCCGAGCCGGGAGACTTCGCCACCTTAGCCTCGCGGATGGCGATCGCACGCAGCATCACCGCCTCTGCCTCGTCGATCCTCTCCGCCCTGGAAAGCGCCTCGCCGTAACCGAGCGTCACGGAGATCGCCGAGTCCCGGAAGGCCTCGCTCTCCGGGAAATCCCTCGCAAGCGCCTCGGCGACTTCCATGGACTGGCGCTGCAGGTCCACCGCCTCGGCCCGCCGGTCCATCTCGCGGAGGATCACCGAGAGGTTGTTGTAGCGGAGCACGAGATTGTTGCGATACTCGCTGTTCTCCGGAAAGTCCTCGGCCAATTCGGCGGTGATTTCTGCGGCCTGCCGCATCGCGTCGTGCGCCTTTTCCCGCTCGCCGACGTCGCGGTAGAGGCTGCCGATGCGGGCGAGCGCCCAGCTCCGGTCATTGCGCAGCACGGGATCGCGCGTGGTGATCCGCGTCATCTCGTCGTAATACGGCACCGCCGTCTCGAGCAGCTCCCGGCGCAGGGTACGGAATTCCTCGCCCTTCAGGAGCGGATGGCTGGTCACGCTATTGAGGTACTGCTCCACCGCCTCGCGGGCGCGGGTGAAATTCTCCTCCGCCAGCGTCCGGCTCACCTCCGCCTCCACCCGGCTCGCCTCTGCCTGCTGGCGCGATTTCCTCGCCTCTGCCGCCTGCCACAGGCTCAGCGCCGTGGCCGCGATGAGGGTAAGGACCACCACACTGGCCGCGGCGAGCACACCGCGATTCCGCCGCGCGAATTTCGAGAACTGGTAGGTCCACGTGGGAGCCACCGCCGTTACCGGCTGCTGGTCGAGGTAGCGGCGAAGGTCGAGCGCCAGGGCATTCGCTGTCTCGTAGCGGCGACGGCGGTCCTTCTCCAGCGCCTTCAGGACTATCCAGTCGAGATCACCGCGGATGGACTTCCGCACGCGCACCAGATCGCCACCACGGCTGGCCGCCACGGTCTCGTCCAGCATGCGGTGGCTGGGGCGGACGACCTCGCTGGTGCGGATGCGCCGCAGCACCTCGTCATACGCGGTGGCGTCGTCGATCTCGTCCGGCGTCCGCCCGCACAGCAGCTCGTAGAGGATGGCACCCAGCGAGTAGATATCGCTGCGGGTATCCACGTCCGGCACGCTGCCCGCCTGCTCCGGGCTCATGTACTGCAGCGTGCCGATCACCGCGCCCACGCGCGTGCGCAGCAGGCTCCCCTCGGGGGCCGCCTCATTCGGCGCGCCGAGTGCCTTTGCGATGCCGAAGTCGATCACCTTTGGCACCGGCCTGCCGTCCACCTCGGCCACGAGGATATTCGACGGCTTCAGGTCCCGGTGCAGGATCGCCTTCTGGTGCGCGTGCTGCACCGCTTGGCAGACGGGGATGAAAAGCTCCAGCCGCTCCCGCACCGTCAGGCTCCGCGCATCGCAGTAGGCGGTCAGCGGCTCGCCCCTCACCAGCTCCATGGCGAAATACGGCAGGCCATCCGGGCAAGCCGCGGCATCCAGCACCGCGGCGATATTCGGGTGATCCATCATCGCCAGCGCCTGGCTCTCCGCCCCGAAGCGCGCGATGATCTCGCGGCTGTCCATGCCGCGCTTGATCAGCTTCAGCGCGATCTCCCGGCGGATCGGCTCCGTCTGCTCCGCGCTCCACACTTCACCGAAGCCGCCCTCGCCCAGCAGCGCGATCAGCCGGTAGCGCCCCACCATGTCCCCCGGCTTCTCGTCCCGCAGCCGGCGCGGGCCATCGGCATGAAAGCCGAGGTCCAGCAACGCATCCGCGGATTCGCCGGAAAGCGGCGCGCGGGGCTGCTGACGGGGAGTGGAGGGTTCCTCGGCCATTTTCGCAGGGTTGAAGCACAAAGCCCGCCGGGGGAGAAAGCGATTCCTTTCTCAGCCACGCAGCGCCGCCTTCAGCGCCACCAGCTCCTCGTCCACTTTTTCCGCGGTCGCCTCGTGCAGCGTCGCGGCGATCTGCTGGCGCAGGCAGTCGCGGAATTTCCCACGCAGGCGGCTCACCACCTTCCGCACCGCCTCGCCATTCATGCCCAGCTCCGCCGCGGCCGCCTCGTAGCTGCCATCCGCCACGGCCGCCGGATTCAGGAAAGCCTCCACCGCCGAGAATTGCACACCGCGGCCGGCGGCGCGCTCGCTCTCCCCCAGGTCGTGGAGGGCCGCGTGCAGCACGGACATCGCCCAGCTCCGGTCGAAGTGTGCCTCCGGCGTCGCCACGTCCTGCGGCTCCGCCTCGTAGCGGCTCTCGGCGTGGCCCACGTCCAGCGAGATCAGCTCCCGCCCCCCGCCCCGCTTTTGCGCCAGCTCTCGCCCGCGCACGTCGCCGATGTAGCGCTGGAAGATGGTCAGCAGGAAGGTCCGCAGCTTCCCCAGCTCCTGGCTCGCGGCGGAGAAAAGATCCCGCTCCAGCAGGTAGTGGAAGAATCCCTGCGTCAGATCCTCCGCATCCTGGCGCGGGTGACCCTGCCGCCGGGCGAAGACGTAGAGCGGATACCAGTAGTCCGCGCACAGCCGCTCCAGCGCCACCTGGCGGTCCGCCGGGCTGCCGCCGCGGCAGACATCCACCACCGCCGTCCACTGGGTGACGGGGAAGGGCGAGGCCATGCCGGTGCTCATCGGGCGAAAGGGAGGTGCCAAGAAACGACGAAAGTCCCCCGCTTCCTTCAAGCCTGATTTCCAGACTCGCCAAGTCCGCCCGGCCCCACGAGATTATCCTCATGCACGTCGCCCTGATTTCCGCCACCTGGCATGCCGACCTCCTGCTCGGCGCCAGCACGGCCTGTCAGGAGGCGCTGGCCGTGGAGGCGGCCACCACGGAGAGCTTTACCGTGCCCGGCTGCCTGGAGATCCCCCTCTTCGCCCAGAAGCTCGCCCGCACCGGGAAATACGACGCCATCATCGCATTCGGCCTCATCGTCGACGCCGGCATCTACCGTCACGAATTTGTCGCCGATGCGGTGCTGTCCGGGATGATGCGGATACAGTTGGATACAGGGGTGCCCATCCTTTCCTGCGTGCTCACCCCGCATCATTTCGACGAAAGTGAGGAGCGCATCGCTTTCTTCCGCGAGCATCTCGTCGTGAAGGGCAAGGAAGTCGGCCGCGCCGCACTCGCCATCGTGAATCTCGGGACCGCTGTGAACCGCTAGAAACCACCACCGGTGAACCCCTGCACGCCACTCCAAGAGCGCCTGCTATTCCTCCAGAAATTCCTCTCGGCACCGCTGAGCACCGGCAGCATCGTGCCGAGCTCCCGCCACCTCACCCGGGAGATGCTCAAGCCGATCGACTGGCAGAGCTCCCGCCACATCGCCGAGCTCGGCGCGGGCACCGGCGTCTTCACCCGTGAGATCCACCGCCGCCGCGATCCCGGCTGCCGCGTCTACATCTTCGAGCGGGACGAGATGCTCCGCCAGCGCCTGCAGCTCGAGCTGCCGGACTTCTCCTTCCACCCGGACGCCTGCGACATCCACCTGCTGCCGCGGGAGGACACCGCGCCGCTCCTCGACGGCGTCATCTCCGGCCTCCCCTTTGCCAACTTCCCGCCCTTCCTCCGCGACCTGATCCTGGACAACGTCCGCTCCGCCCTGAAGCCGAGCGGCAAATTCGTCGCCTTCCAGTATTCACTCCGGCTGAAGTCCCGGCTCGAGCAACGCTTCGAACGCGTCACCACCTCCCTCGTCCCCCTCAACGTCCCCCCCGCCTTCGTCCACGTCTGCGAAGGCCCGCGGGGAAATTGACGACCTCGCCGCATCCCGTCGCCCGGTCGCTCGATAATCGCCGGTATCATCGGGAATACGGCACCCGTTTTCAGACAGCTCAAGATAGCAATCCCATCTATAGCTCCATACGCGAATGCGTAACTAGTAGGATTACGAAAATCCCGCTATCTTAGGACTTCATGAGATTTCATTCGGTGTCTGCGGTGAGCGCCCCCACGCTCCTCGCTGAAGCACCGACCACATGGGGCATTGTCGGCGGGCTATCCCGGACGGCTGAAGAGCGTCGCGAGCCGCGCGGAATTCACGCGCCGGTCGAAATGACGCTCGTGGTAATCCCGTGCCGCATTTCCTTTCTGAAGACGGACCGCCGGAGCGGCCGCTTCGTCGATGACGCGGCACAGCCCCTCGACGTCTCCCGGGGCCACGGTCCAGCCGCCGCCGCTCTCCTCGCTCCAGCGCCCGGTGCTGGATTTCACATCGCCGACGAACAGGACCGGACGCCCAACGGCGAAGATCCCCTGCAGCTTGCTGGGCAGCATGGTCCCCGACCAGGAAGACTCCAGCGATGCCAGATGGATATCGGCGCTGCGCAGATGAGCCTCCAGCAGGCGTCGGGGCACGTAGTCGTGGAGCTCCACCGGCATATCGGGATGCTCCGCGATGAAACGCTCGATTTCGACGCGCCGCTTGCCGCCTCCGAAGAATACGAACCGGAATCCCGGTTTTCCCGCGGTTCCCTTCGCCACCTGCGTCCGGACCGCAGCCAGGAACTCTCCGAAGCGATGGCCGAGGCCCATGTTTCCGGAGTACATCAGGACGACCTCATCGTCCGCCCAGCCACGTTCGCGCCGGAGCGCACGTCCTTCAGCCTCAAGCTCGCCGATCGACTTCGGCACTTCCCCTGCTTCTTCATTGCTGCTTTCCCCGGTGCCCCACAGCGGCACCCACTCGACGGTTTTGCCCGCATCCATGTGACGCCCCACCCGCTCTGCCATGTCAGGCCCCAGGGTGATCACTGTCGCGCAACGCTTCCCGCCAAAGCCGAAGCGGGCAAACGCGGACAGAATCCGGTGTTGGAGACTTCCTTCTCGCAGCATGCCGTGGGCGACCATGACATCGGGGTACAAGTCCATCACCCAGTGCGCGTGGTCCGCACCGCGGAACTTGGTCACAAGGCGCGCCAGCACCGAAAGATAGGGCGGCGTGGTCAAGGCCACGACCCGGTCCGGCTTGGGATCGAGCGTCAGGAGCTTCCACGCCACTCCCAAATAGTAGGAAGCGTAGTCCGCGAGTTTTCCAACGAAGGTCCCGCGACCGAACTTCGTGGCACCGATCCGCACCACCTGCACCTGCCTCGCGTCAGAGCGCGCCGTCCCATTTTCGGGCGCACTCTCTGGCGCGCCTGCATCTCCCGCGTAGCCCCCGGCCGCGCACAGCACCGTAACCCGATGCCCCTCCGCCAGCAGGGATTCCGCCACCGCCTCCAGCATCAGCCCGGTGGGGGCCTCGTCGGCAGGATAGTATTGATTCAGGAGGACAAAATGCACGCGAGGGTCAGTGGTTCAAAATCCCCACGCCGTGAAGCCGATTCCGCCGGATCTATCATTTTCAAGCCGGTGACTGGCCGGTGCAGCCGTTTGTTAGAAAATGGCATCTTTACCCCACCCCACTAAGATAGCGCCGATTTTTCATATTCATTGAACAACAAACGCCGACCCGCTGTCCCTAGATAAGGTTGAGCGAAGCCTGCAAATACAAGAACGAGGATATCCATCCGAAATTCGAAAATCAGCACTCCACTTCCACACAATCTAACCGACCCAGAGCAGACTTGTCTTAAGGCACGCATTCCGCTTCCTTCGCTCGCCCTCCGGTCAGCTCGCATCCTCCCCATCGCATTTGCACATGCGATTTAATCATCGTTATGAATCTCCCATCATTTCTGATGCTTGCCCTCATGTGGGCTGGCTGTAATTCCCTCCTCGCCGCAGCAGAACCTGCGGACATTTCATTCTCGGATTTGACGCAGACCTATGACGGTGCGCCAAAGCTGCCAACCGTGCTGACCCAGCCACCGGGTCTCCCCGTGCAGTGGCACATCACCGCGCCCGGAGGCGCCTTGCCCGGAACGGTCAGCTCCACGGTCTATTCCAATATCCCGGCGAAGCTGGCCTCGTCCTACACGAGTATTTCTTTCGCCACCCAGCAGACACAGGGTTTCGGCGACTACGTCAATCTCGGAGGGACTGCCCGCAAGCTCCAGTCCGTTGACGCCGTCCTCGTGACCTGGGCAAAGGCCGCCAGCCATCCCCAATTCGCCGCGAGAAATCCGGAAGGCTGGGAGCATCCGGTCAAAGTGGTGATCTACTCGATGAACTCGAATGGAGCACTCAGCTACGTCGCCGAAAAGACCCAGACAGTGTTTGTCCCATGGCGTCCGATGACCAATCCGGACGGCTCTGCCTATCTCAGCAATGGCTACGCTTTCCGCGTCAGCATTCCCTTCCCTTCGGGCATCACGCTTCCCAACCGGGCGATGGTGATGATCTCGTACAATACCGAGAAGTCCGGATTCGAACCCATCGGTACCCCAGGCCCCTACAATGAACTCAATGTGGCCACCGCCGGCCTTCCCGCCACGGTCGGCAGCAATGTGGAATCTCGCACGGTGCTCTGGGTTCGCACCGGCTCGTGGTCGTATCCCACGACCCAGACGGCCGATCCGCTGATCCAGATCGTGGCAAGTGAGACAGTGCAGTCGAACCCGACCCCGCCCGTGAATGCCGGCAAGTATCAAGTGACAGCTACCGTTGCAGGCTCGGAGGGAACAGGCAGCGCCACGACACTATTCCAAATCGCACCCGCCACCGCACAGGTCGAGATTGGTAATCTCAAACAAGTGGCGGACGGCTCACCGAAAGCCGTTTCCGTCACCTCAAGCCCCGAGGGGCTGCCACTGGAAATTCTCTACGCTGGAAGTGCCACACCACCGTCGGCAATGGGCTCCTATGACGTATCCGTGTCCGTTACCGATCCGAACTACACCGGCATCGCCTCCGGCACTCTTCAACTCGGCACCAGTATCAGCAGTTGGCTGCAGCCACTGCTGGACTCAGGAGCCATCCCCGCCGGAGAAACCGGAGACGAAGCCGACCCCGACGCCGACGGCATCGACAACCTCCTTGAGTATGCCTTCGGCCTCCATCCCGGCGAGTCGCAAAGCGGCGCAGAGGACCGTCGGCAACCATACGTCGAACTCGACGGCACCTCTATGGCTCTCGTTTATCACCGGTCAATTCACGCCGTGGATCTGCAGATCATCGTCGAATCCAGCACCGACGGCCGCACTTGGACTCAATCTCCCACCGAGGACACCGTCCTCAGCACGGACGGCGACGTGGAAACTGTCCAAGCAAAGTTGCCCGACCAACCCGAAGCCTCCATCCGCTTCGCACGCCTCAAGGTGGAAAGACTGAACGATTGACGCCGTTGACAGACCGTCTCCCCGTTACCGAAGGCGATCCATCATCAAGCCGGTTTACAACTTACCGACGCGAACCTGCGCTTCCTCCAGCCACGGGAACAAGCCGCGCTCCAGCAGCCTTCCCAACCACTCGATCTGCGCCAGCGCATCATAAACGCCTACGACCGCGGTGGCGCCACACGCGCCCAGATCGCCGAGCGCTTCGAGGTTTCCTCGGGCATGGGCAAGAAGCGCCTCGCCCAGTGCCAACACCTCGGGACCATCGAACCGCTCCACCACCGCAGCGATCGCAAGCCCGTCATCCTTGCCTCCCATCACCGCGAGATGCGTGAGCCCCCCCGACCTCACCTTGGAAGAGATCAAGGCGCACCTCGGGCTTTCCTGCACCATCCAGGCGATCCATTTCGTCCTCGCCGACATGGGGCTCACCTATAAAAAAGACGCTCCGGGCCGCCGAGCAATCCCGCCCCGATGTCGCCCGTGCCCGCAGGAACTGACGTAAGATCCGGGAAGGATTCGAACCCTCGCGCCTCGTCTTCCTCGACGAATCGGCGGCGAAAACAAACATGACCCGCCTGCGCGGGCGCTCGCCGCGCGGCAAGCGCCTGCATGCCGCCGCTCCCTGTGCTGCCGGTGGAAGACCACCATCATGATCGGCGCGGTACGCCAGAACCGCAGCACCACCTGCATGATGGTGGGAGGAGCGATCAATTCGGAGATCTTCCGGACCTACATCCGCGACATCCTGCTGCCGGAGCTTCGCCCCGGTGAACATCCTCGTGATGGACAAGCTCGGCTCCCATAAGGACAAGAAAGCGCTCGGAATGCTGGCGTGCGCCGGGGTGAAGATGCGGTTTTTGCCCGCCTACTCGCCGGCTTGCAATCCGATCGAGCTGATGTGGAGCAAGGTGGAGGCGCAGGGCGGAAACCCGAAAACAAAAACACCCGCTTTGGATGAAACCAAAGCGGGCGCAAAATGTTTTCTTCGAATTGATATCGACGCTCGATCCTGAATCAGCGGCGGCGACGACGAAGGAAAGCGAGACCTGCAAGGCCACTCAACAAGAGAGCCGAGGGCTCAGGAACTGCACGGAAAGTGAGGATGTTATCACCCCAATCCTGACCCGTTCCTTGAGAGAAGTTGACCCGGAACTGAGAGATCGTCTCCGAGGACAGACCAGCCAATGTTCCCGTGTCGATGACCGTTGGTCCGACGGTTCCTTGGAAGTAGAGCTTGTAATTGATGTCCGCACCAACGGACGTGAACTCGACGTAAACCGTGTAGAAGCTGTCTTCACCAACCGCCACAAAGGCAGGCTCGGCAGCCATTCCAATTGAGGTCACACTGAGATTCCAATTGGCGTCGGACGTCTCGGGATCGACTGGATTGCTTGGATCGTCGAAAATCCCTCCCTGATTGGTGGTCGTGAGGTTGACACTGAAAAGATTATCCCCAGCGCCATTGACCAGACTGAATCCGAAGTTGTTGCGGAACGGGTAGTCGGTGGTGCTATCCTGAAGACCAAACTGCAAGCTGATCGTGGACGTCGTGAATGCCGTTCCAACCGAATTGGAAGCGTAGAAGGAAGTGGAACCGGGTGCAGCGTAATAGGCACCCACGGAAGCCGCAGGAGTACCAGTCAGGCTGCTCACCCAAGCAAGCGGCTCCAAGTCATCGTCATTGGCCTCGCTTTGGCCCCAACCGTTGGTACCGCTGAGGGCGTCACCAGAAGAAGTGCCGGTGAAATCCGACACAAAGATCGAGGCAGCTGAACTAGCTGCGGTCAGACCCAGCGAAAGGGCCGATGCGAGAACGAAAGATCGGTACATGAGAATGCTCGGGGTGGGAATGAAACAAGGAGGGAAAAGCGAATGGCGGAGCTTATTATTCCGCGCTGATCGCAGGCTTGTCCAAGTTACCAATGACTGGCGGCGGGCTCGTGATAACGTTGCGGCGCGACGCGTGTGCCGAAATGCAGCTCAAGGCAAGAAGGGCCAAAACGAGAAACGATTTCTTTTTGGAGAGGGTCATGACGGGTGGAAGTTAGGGATTTTGTGTTAGGGGTCAATGCAAAAGACCACGCAGATGGTGACGAGACGGAAACTTAATTTGGCGAAAGACGAAGCACGCACCGTGCCCAGATGAGAAAAATCAAGACATTTGTAGGCATTGATGCTGAACGTCTCACCTAGCTCATTGAGCATCCTGTTTCCACTTCTTGGCTTCTAACTCCAGATCGGGCTGACCTTTTGCGGTTCGTTGGATTTCGACGATTGCACTTCTTTTCCATGATGGCCCCCCTCGATACTCAGGAGGAAGAGCATCAACGCGCCTCATGGCTTCCTGCCACAGCGCTTTCGTTCGCTCCACGTCGCTGGTCGACCATGCTTTTGCCTGCCGTAATGGCCCTCCAACCCACGAAGGATCGAGCGCCCTCTCGATGGCAAAAGCACGATCGGCCTCCTCAATCCGATCATCGTAGTGCAGGGCAAGAAAGCCCTTCCTAAACCAAAGCCCGCGATCCAAGGGACGCGCCTCCAGTCCCTGATCAACAGCCGCCAGCGCCTTCAACAAAGGATCCTCATCCTCGGACGGTGAATATTCCCTCCCCTGCTCCGAGGCAGCTTTTTGAGCCTCCTGGTCCTGCCGATAAAGCCGATCCGCCTCAGACCGCGCCACTTTTCCCGCAACCACTGCTGGAGTATATTTTTCTCCAAGTGTCAGCAGCGCCAGCCCAGTCAGAAGAATAAGCAATCCCCCAACTCGGAAAGGCCAGACAAACGGTCGCCGCCCAATGCTCTCCCTGTCACCCCCCCTTCCCGCCGGGAGAGAAAGCGCGAAGCACCACGCCGCAGCCCAAGCCAGCGGCAGCCGATGACCAGGAACATCGAAAACTCCGTGAACCGCCACCAACAGACCCGCCACCAAACATCCCATGCGGAGCGCCCGGGAATGCCCGTGGCGAATCCGCGCCAAGGAATAGCAGGTGGCCCAAATCACCAGGGCAGCCACACAAAGCGTCGCTGGCACCCCGGTTTCAGCCGCCAGCCAAAGCCAATCGCTCTCCGGATGAAAGCCGTCAGACTCATTTGCCGAGGCGGATGCCTCGCGATATTGGGGAAAAACACTCCAAAATCCACCAGCCCCGACCCCGGTCCAAGGCTGGTCGGAAATCATCCGGACCGCATCCTGCCACATCGGCAATCTAAAATCGACACTCCCGGCATCCTCGGCCGCAGTCGAGACCTCCTCCCAACGCCCCGCAGTCTCGGAAATCCGCTCCTTGATTCTCGTATCCGCAATCAGGAATCCACCCACCACAGCCAAAGCCAGCAGAAGCATCGCCTTCCAAGCATGCTTACCGAAGTAGCCCCGGCCAACCAAAGCCCACCAAGCGACCACACCAATCCCGATAAGCAACAGACCCGATCGGCTGACCGACCAAGCCAACAGCGCCCAAAAGCAAATAACTGTGGCGACCCCGGCAGTCGCCAAAAGACCCCATCGCCGGTCTCGGATCGATTGCACGAGCGAAGCAACCCCGGCCATCGCCCCCATCGCGAGAAACGTCGCCGTATGGTTGCGATTCGGAAAAAAGCCGAACATCTGGTCCTTCTGGCCACCCGACTTCCACGCCGACAAAAGCCCATAAGCAGCAACGCCGACCACAAACGCGATCATCATCAAACGGCGGGACTCATCCGACACCCGCTGCCCGGCCATCCATACACCCAAGACCAGCGCAATGGTGAACATCCCCAGCATCTCCGCAGCCAACCAGGGTTGTGTCGTCGTTAGGTATCCCGTCTGCAGTCCCAGCCCCTCCAATCCAACCCGCCAAGCCGGCTTCCCACCCAACATTTCCGCCGGCAAAAAAGCCATCGTCCCACAAACGACAAACCCGAGCATCAGCCACCACCACCCACGCGGCAGCACCTCCACTTGCCGCCGCGCCATCATCAGCACGCCCGCCCCCACCAGCAAAACGCCATGGGTCGTCTGCCAAGGAGCCCCCGCAGTGAAGGCTCCGAAGAAGATCAGTAAGAGGAAGAAAATCACGATTCTATTATGAAATAATCTCGTGGGCTCGCGTCTGGGTACCAAGGCGTCCCGGGCGCCTTGCCGTTATCGCGAAGGGGCATGAAGGGTGCCATCACCATCCACGAAATACGAGAACGCGGTGTCGCAGCTAACGTTCCCTGCCGTCGCTTGTCTCGCGAGAGAATAAGACCGCCCCGTATACCCACCGCCACACATTCTCGGCTGACCTACCACCATCCCAGCTTCGCGCTACCGATCCCATGGAGTTCTTGGGCACAAACCCGAATGTAAGCGAAGCCACCCAAATTGCTCAATTTTTGGACTCAAGGATCTTAAGTCTGATCTCATCAAAATACCGGCGCTTCAACCGGTTGAAAGTCCAGCCCGTGGAGCCATCAAGAAAACCTTTTTTCAGAAAGTAGGCTACCCCCCAATAGACCCAGCCGAGCCACCACTTGTCCAAGTTACGATACTTGAAGCGCTGCCTGTCGTTCAGCTTCGCCCATTCGTTTTGCCCAGCTCCTTGAAGCCAACGGTAACGGTTTGCCTCCCATGTCGAATACTCGTTGTGCTTGGCGATATAATGCTTCAGGCCGCGGAAATCATGATGCTCAAGCCGGGCAACAATTTCTCCGGTGGTCCCTTCCAGAACAGGATGCTCATGCACCTCCATGTCCAAGTGACTCCAGAAGTCCTCCGGGAATCTCTCATACTCACCGGTTCCCACGCGGAAAAGAGCCAGCTTCCGAAAGACGTCACCGTGTCGCAGTGGGTGCCCCATGAACCAATTCTCAAAGGAGATCCAATAACCCGCATGCGGGCTTTGAGGAATGACTCGTCGCAATTCCTCGATGAACGCAGGAGTCACTCCTTCGTCACCGTCAAGAAACAGCACCCATGGGGTGCTGAATGAATAATTTCGCAGTGCCCAGTTTCGCTTCTTCGGAAATTTCCCATCCCAAGCGAAGTCCATCACCTTCACTCCTGCGATTTCTGCGATATCCCGGGTCCGGTCGGTACTCCCGGAGTCGATGACTACGATCTCTGTGAACGAGTCGCCCAAGGCATTGAGACAAAACGGAAGGTTCTTCTCTTCATTGCGGACGGGGATGCAAACAGTGATAGGAAGAGGTGAAGACATGGACGAAAATAAGCTCGCGCCAAAAGCAGCGCCGAGCGGCTTGTGAAGATTTAAAATTATAGAAATACCTTGAATTATTGATACGCCGCCGGCGACATCCTAACCCTTGTCAAGCACCTGTGATTATGACAACATGCAGGCAAGCTCCCATCGAGCACTCGAATGAAATCTAGGTTAGCGTGGATTATCTCGTCCCGACCTGGCATGCTGGGTTTCCAGCAACGATGGCCCCAGCAGCTACATCTTTCATCACCACAGCCCTGGCACCTACGACAGCGCGCTCGCCAATGATTTTACCAGGACCAACAAAAGCATCGGCGCAGATCCAACATTGATCCCCGATTTCAATGGGACTTTTTATCAGAGGCATAGCCGGATCACGGAAATCGTGGCTGCCGCCGCACAGATGCGCGCGTTGGGAGATCGTAACCTTCGAACCGATTTTCATGGGCCCGAGGTTGTAAAGAAGGGCATCGAAGCCGACGGATGACCAGTCTCCGATTTCCAGCTGCCAGGGGATAGAGACCCTTGCGGAAGGATGGATCTGGACCCCCTTGCCGATCTTGGCACGGAAGACCCGCAGCATCATGCAGCGCCACCCCCATAGGAGGCGGGGACTGAAACGGAAGAGCGGCTGGCACACGGCCCAGAGGACGCGTCCGAGCAGTTCCTTCCGGGACCACTTCCGGGCGGCGCGATTGGCGGCGATATCAAGATTCATGGGTGCAGTGGGCTCGACGGGTTGTCCGGGTTGAGGAGCTGATGAAAACGCCGCTTACCAGCTCCATATGCCGTGGCGCAGCAGATAGTATATGGCGGCGAAACGCTCGCGCCGCTGGGACGCAAGATCCCATTTGGTTGGGGGGGCGGGCTTGCTCTCGAAAGAGACTGCCCATGCACATTCCGGCAATGTTTGTTTGAACACGGCAAGGGCCCTGGGAGCGTGAAACCAGTTGGTGATTAACAAGACCGTCGCGTGCTGGCGTGTGGCGATGAGGTTCTTGCAGTATTGGGCGTTCTCAAGCGTGGAGGTCGCACTGGCCTCGTGAATGAGGCGCTCCGGAGGAAAGCCGAGAGCTTGCATCTCCCTGATGATCGTGCTGCCGTCCCCGGTCACGATCACGGGAGCCCGGTCGTACTGCCGGGCCAGAAGAAGACCTTCGCGCACTCTTGCGCGGTCGCCTCCACCGAGGATGACGATGAGATCGGGGGACCAGGGAACCGGCTGCCGCTCAGGATCGGGCCAGTTGCCCCACATCGCCCAGCAGAGAACCATGGCCACCAGGCTGGCCAGGACGCCGGCGATCCATTTCCTCCGGACCAGGATGAACGTGAATCTGTTCATGGATCGTGGAGGAATGCCGGAGCGGCACCTCCGCCGAGGATCCATTCGTAGACTTGCCTCATTTGTCCGGCCACGCGATCCCAAGTGAACCGTTCCTCCACAAGCCGGCGCCCGTTTGAGCCCATCGAGCGGAGCGCGTCCCCGGAACCCGCAAACAGGTCAGCCAGACCCGCTGCGATGGAATGGCTGTCGGTGCCGATGCGAATCGCCGCCTCCGCAATGAAGCCCTCCGGCAAGTTGCAGTGCTCGGTCATGAGGACGGGCAGTCCGTAGGCCCACGCCTCGAGCACCGCCATGGGAAGGCCCTCGCTGAGGCTCGGAAGGATGAAAGCGTCCGCGCGTCGGAGCAGGCGGTCCTTGTCGGGGCCGAAGGCAGGACCGACAAATACGACACCGGTATCCCCGAAGTCATGGGATGGATCGAGATAGGTTGCTGCCGGAATGCTTGCAAACGGAAGCCCGAGTGCGGCACAGTGCATCTTGAGATCATCCTCATGGCGATTCTGGTCCCATCCGGCGATCACCAACTGCCAACGGTCGCCGCGCGTGGTTCCGGCCGTGCTGTAGGCTTTTGACCACGCGTCGAGGGCGCTCAAGAGGCCTTTCTTCGGGTGAAGCCTTCCGAGGAAGACCAAGGCTCTTGCGGGTGCCGGCGCGGGGGAGCCGACAGGGTCTGCAGGAAGCTCCACCGCGTTCGGGATGATCGCCACGGGCTGCCGCAGCCCGTAGCTGCGGATGGAGCGCGCCTCGGACTCGCAAAGGGCGTGGATGCATGCCGCATGTACCAGGTGCTTGCGTTCGAAAAGTGCACTCGCGACAAGCTTCTTCCATCGCGAATGGGCGAGCGCCCATGGATCGAGCATGCCGTGGGGCGATACCACATACGGACGACCGCGACGCTTCGATGCAAGGTGTGTGGCCAGCGATGCTCCTTGCCAAAGACCGTGCGTGTGGAGGACATCGGCATCCGAACGTGTCAGATGGCGCACCAGCCCCGGCGACATGCCGAGCGCACGCGGTCCCGTCGGCGGGAAGAGGTGGAGCGGGATGGGCTCCCAGTCACTGGCCGGATCTTCATCCGCAAGGTCGCGGATCGCGAAGGTCGTCACACCGCACCCCTGTGTTGCAAGGGCTCGTGCGAGCAGGGGCAGGCAGGCATGGATGCCTCCGGCCCTGCGGCCTGCGGAATCGGTCACGAAAGCTAGTCTCATCGTCTAATGAGCAATTCTATCAATGCGAGGTCGATGGCTGAAGCGGGTTTGGCTCCTTGCTGGAATGCCGTTCCGGCAGCTTGAATCAAGCCGTCGGCGAAGCGTTCCGGGCTCCAACTGCCGATGATTCTCCGGCTGGCTTCGCCCATCTCTTTTCTCGCGGCTTCGCCAAGCGCGGAAACCCTTGCCATCAGCGAGGACAGGGCCGCGACGTTCCACGGGGCAAAGGTCCATCCGTTCTCCCCTTCGCTTACCAGATCCCTAGCGCAGCCGCAACGCTCGGAAACCAGGACAGGCAGGCTGCTTGCCATGGCCTCGTTCACAACAAGTCCCCATTGTTCGGTGGTGCTCGCGTGAACGAATGCACCCGCTCCAGCGTAGAAGCGTGGGAGATCCTGGATCTGGCGGAAGCCCGGGAAAAATACCGTGGGAATCATGGCCGTGCCGGGCGGGGATTGTTGCTCCCATGGCGCGCACCCAGCAGCTTGCAAGCCGAGATCGCCGCACGCTGTCAACAGTTCCGCTTTCAATTCGCCGTCGCCTAACAGGCAGAGGTCCCAGGTGCCTGCATTCTTTCCGCCCACGGGATCATGACTGTAATCCCTGTAGGCCTCGAGCATACGATGGAGGTTTTTCTTCGCGATGAAACGGTTTGATGCCAGAAAGTAGTTCCGGCTTCCGGGGCCGGCCCCGATGGCGCGCCAGCGTGCTGCACCCGTGGAGAAATGGTCGTTATCAACCACGTCATACCCGGTGCTGCACAGTTCGCGCGGCAGGCCGAGTTTTTCCAGGTAATCCACGTGTGGACTGCCGGCGGCAAACCCCGCCGAGGCCAGGCCGGCGATGCGGGATTTGAGGAACTCCTGAACTGCGCGGCGGGGCTCGTCGATTTCCTGGCTATCGCTCATCAGGATCCAGGGAATCGAACTGCGCGAGCACTCCCGGATCAACGACAGCATGGCAGGATGGCTGTAACCCGCCACGGCGCATACGTCCGGCTTGATGGAAGCAAGTGCGGCACGGACGCGCCCTGGCCAGGACGACTTGGAGACCTGCTCGAGTGGAACGTCTTGCGCGACGTGGAAGACATCCGGCTGCGAGGCTTGTTCCCACGCATACTCGGACTGTGTCGCGGCCATGCCGATCCCGGCGACCTGCCAGCCGGGGGTGCGGTTCTGGCAGGCACGGAGCCGCGCGGCATGATATGGGCCGAACTGAAGATAGGCCAGAGCGACGAGCTTCATGCCAAGGGATGCCGCCGGGGCATTTTGGAAGGCGGGATAGTCCGCGGGGTTTCACGCCCCGCCAGCTGGGGGCGCATGCGTTCATACAAGCGTGTAGCCATGTAACCGAAGAGGAAGGGGAACAGCACGAGCAGGGTGAGGTCGCGACCGGTATTGAACGTGAGCCCCAGGCCCACGAGGAAAAGTGCCAGGCGCAGTGGGCTCGCCCGCTGGTGCCAGAGGCGGCTCAGGAACGCGGCCCAGGTTGCGAACAGGAAGCCAGCGACGATCGCGCCGGGAAATCGCCCGAAATTGACACATCCCTGCCCGATCATGCCGGTTGACACGGTGGCGAAGACGCCGTGGCCTATGTCGGAGCCGCCGAAGCCGCGGGCAATCGCGTAGTCGATCCCGATCAACGGCTTTTCCGGCCATAGCGCGCGCGGTATCGGGGCCACAATCTCGGCAAGGTAGCGCTCACCCCAGTTGGGAAGGTAGCTGCCATCGGCAATAAAGGTGTTGATCCAGCAAAGCTCCTTCATCATGTCTTGGCCCAGATGCTTGACCGGTTTGGATGACTCGAAGCTTGCCATGTCCTGCAGGTTCTCGTTTCCCCGGTAGCTCATGACCTGGGAAAACCAGAGCTGGACGAAGAGGAAGAGCAGGGCGGAGACCGCGGACTTGACGACGATGCCCCGCCGGTCGATGAGCCAGAAGGCGGCGAAGCCGGGCAGGAGAAGGGCAAGCATCTTGCTTCTGGTGCGATCGAACCAGAAATAGGGCCAAGTGACACAAATCATCGCCCAGGCGACCCAGCGCGTCGGTCCGCGGGCGATGATGGCAAGGACGCCCAACATGGAGCAGACGAGGATGTGGAGATAGCCGAGCGCGGCGAACAGGAATGAGTTGCCTCTGCCCACTCCCGTGAGGGGATACATCCCGAGCTTTTCATGGTGGAGGGGCGGCCATAGCAGGGCAGGCCAGAAGTCCGTATTGTGGTAGATCCCGCAGACAAATATTCCCACCCACCCTGCGATGGCGATGACCAGGGTGCGGTTCATGAAGACGGGCGAGAATTCGCCGGTCGGCCTGAGGGTGCCGCGCCGCGCCATGTTTAGCCGGGCATGCTGCGCGTCCCGGCCCATCCTTTTCGCCAAGGATGGCAAAAAGACCCGGAACGCAGCCAGGAACAGCGCGATCTGGAGGAAGGCGATGACGACGACATGCGGATCGTAGACGGCGTAATCCTCCGGCTCTGAGAGAATGTAGTCGCCGAAATACCAGAAGATCACGGTTCCATAGACCGTCACCGCGGGCTTGGCCCAGGCCCTTGTCCATTTTGTGAAAGCCTCGGCGACCAGCCCCACGCAAAGGGCGAGTGACATCCACAGCGCGAAGGGAGCAGCGCTCAGATCATGATAAATCATCGGCTGGCGGATTGGCGATTTCCAAGTAGCCCGCGATCATGCGCGACGCGGTGAAGCCCTGGGCGTAATCTTGCGACAGGGCCGCCTCGCAGGTCGGCCCGGAGAGCACCGCGATGATGGCGCGCGCGAGCGCTGCGGCATCCGCAGGGGGGACGAGGGTGCCATGAGCACCGTCCCGGAGCAGCTCGCGGCAGGCAGGCACATCGGTGGCCACGATGGGCAAGCCCGCGGCCAGGGCTTCAAGAAGGACGGATCCCAGGCCTTCCTGCCGGGTGGTGGAGAACACGAACATGTCGGCTTGTCCCAGGAGCGAAGGGACGTCGTCCCGCATTCCCAAGAAGCTGACGCAAGACCGCATCCCGAGCTGGTCGACGAGAATTTCGAGTTCTTCCCTCAGGGAGCCTTCTCCCGCCAGCCAGAGGCGGAAGTCCGGGATACTGGAGATGATCGCCGGAAGCGCTTGGAGGAGCGACACGTGATCCTTGTGGCGCTCAAGCGTGGCGACCATGATCGCCGTCGGCGCCTGGTCTGCCGTCTTGCACCGGCGCGCTTCCGCGGCAATGCGGGAGACCTGTTCGGCGCGGGAGCAGTTGTAAACGGTGTGAAAAAGCGCTGACGAAACGCCCGGAACCGCTTGGTAGGAATTCCTCACGAAATCCGAGCAGCATATGCACTTGGCTCCCAGCGCGGACAAGGGCCATGTGACGTATCGTGTAATCCAGTCGTGCTTGAAGCTCCGATTGGTGGGATTTCCACAGTGCACCAGGAGCCGGGCGTTGCCGGCGGACTTGGCTCCTAGGCAGACCCAATTGGAAAAGCCAGTGGTCCAACAGATCACCAGCTGGGGTCGCCGGGCCACGCACACTTCACGGACGCGCCGCGCGATTGCGACAAATTTGCCCTTGCCGAGTTGGAAGGTGTCGGTTTCCCCATACCAAGACGCCGCGTCCCGGAGCCTGTCGCTGAGATGGGAGGGCTGACTGTGGAGAACGAAGACTTCTTGCTCGTGCAGGCCCGTGCCCAGCCAGTCCAGGACGAGGTTGGGCGTCCCCTCTGCCCGGGGGGTTGCGAGAATGTGAAGGATTTTCATGGGGCCTGTCCGGCTTGCGAAGAACGTGTTTCCGTGAGTCTCTGGAGGACGAATTCTTCCGACTTCAAGTAGAGGGTATTGTTTCCTCCTTCCGCTTTGTCGTGGAGCCGCCGGAGGGTATTGCCCTCGGCCTCGTACTCGAATGGATGGAACCCGCATGCCGCCAACTCGTCTTCAAGTTTGCGGAGCCGCTCCAGCTGCCAGTTGTGGGAACGGAAGGTCTCGATCAGCAGGGCTTGGAGGCGGGGACTGCGCAGCGTCGAGCGAGCCCCTTGTGCAACCTCCCACTCAAACCCCTCGACATCGATTTTCATGAACTCCGGCGCTTGCTCCGAGGCCGCTTCGTCAATCGTGGTGACCTTCACCTCGATCAACTTCTCTGTCGCTTCTCCATCGGCGACCACCCGGTTGCCGGTGCCGTTGTCCAAGGTCATATTCAAGGACCCGGGACACGCGCCGACAGCCATGTTAACCGCTGAGACAATATCGCGAAATCCATTGAGAAAGATGTTCTCCTCGAGCCGGCGGAATGCCTTTGGTATCGGTTCGAAGGCTACCACCTTGCATGCCAAGCTGGCGGCGTAGCAGGCATACACCCCTGCGTTGGATCCGACGTCGTAAAACAACTCGCCGGGTCGGAGATAGCGGCTGAGGAACTGGAACTCGTCAAAGTCAAAGTCGAGCCCGACATACCAGTAGCCTGTGAGGCCCTCGTGAGGATGGATCGCCAGCTTCAATCCCCCCGGGAAGGAGGCGATTTTCGGCTTGGAGGTGACGAGTTGCCTAGCCTGCCAATAAAACCAGCGTCCCCAAGTCGTGAATGGCCTCTGGCGTGTCAAGGGATGGCTGGACAACCATTTCAGGTTCTGAACGGTCTGTTTCATTAGCAGAAGGGGATTGTCATGGGGTCGCGACCGTGGGTAGGCCTCGCCACGGCTGGACCGGATTTGCAACTGTCCCGGTGGTCCAGAGCTCTTGGAATTCACCGATGCATCGTTCCCAAGTCACCTTTTCGGACCAGCATCGCGCGTTGGCGCGGAAGCGGGCCTGGCGCACTTCATCCTGGAGATAGTATTCCACGGCATCTGCAATCGAGCGGCAGTCGCTCCCCGATTCGAACCGGAAGCCGGCATCCAGAGGGAGGGTGTCAGCCATTCCTTCATGCGCGAAGCCTGCCACTGGCACTCCGACCCGGAGAAACTCCAGGGTGGAGATTCCGAGGGCCTCGCGTTCCGAGAACAGGCAGCCCAGATCGCAAGAGGCGAGAAAGCGGACAAAGTCTTCCGGGTTCCTTGACTTGTCGATGAACCCCGCGAATTCCACCCCCTCGCGCCGTTGGAGTTCGTGGGGGGCATCCCCAGCCGCGCGCACCTGCACCTGCCATCCGCGCCGGGCCAGCTCATCGCGGACTGCGATAACCAGCATGAGGCCCTTTCGCAGCCAATCCTTGCCCACGAATCCCAGGGTAAAGGGGCGCTCCACACCCGCGCGGGAGACATGCTCCGGGAACATCCAGCCGTCGGGTAATTCAAGGTTGGCACCGGGGAGAATGACATGCACCCTGGAGGGTGGCACGCCGCATTCCGCTTTGATGGCTTCCGCAGCCCAGCGTCCCATGGTTATGACCCTCTTGCTCGCGGAATAGTTTTCCCGTTCGAGGGCGATGGCTTGTCTGACGACACGGGACGGAAGGCGGAGGTCGAGGCCCCTGCCGCTTGCCAAGGCGACAAAGGGGGCATCGAGATAGTGACTGAGCTGGCCGCCGCGGCGAGCAACCGTGGTGGCACGCGGAAAGTGTTGATTGAAGGTGATGATGTCGCCCTCCCATAGTTCGCTAGGGATTTGGGATTCGATCATGTGCAGGAACCAGGGAGAGTATTGAAACCCGCCTTTTCTGC
Source organism: Luteolibacter flavescens (assembly GCF_025950085.1). NCBI lineage: Bacteria > Pseudomonadati > Verrucomicrobiota > Verrucomicrobiia > Verrucomicrobiales > Verrucomicrobiaceae > Neoluteolibacter > Neoluteolibacter flavescens. The sequence goes on along the minus strand of NZ_JAPDDS010000016.1, from coordinate 99,187 downwards.
CACGAAGGCCCTGAAGCCCGTTCCAAGCATAGCGCTGCCAGGTGATTTGCGAGAGGTCGATCCGCCACGGCTCCGTCGCGAAGCCTGCCTGACGACACGCTTGCAAGAAGTGAAACGGGATGCCACTCCAGCATCCGACTTCAGAGGCGTCGCCCACCGCTGCAATTTTGCTGCCGTTCATTCGGGGAGGTGGGTAGAGATCGCGTCGTTGATTCCTTGCCGGAAACGTCTCCACGAATGCCTGCGTGCGATTTCCTTGGCTCTGGTCCGCAAGCGGTCAGAGTCCGGGCGTGTCAGGGTTTCCGAAAGGGTTTCAAGGCGTGACTGGAGCGAAGCAACGTCGCCCGCATCACAGATAAAAATCCCGTCCTCCTCCGAACCCAGATCCGGAAGGCAGGTATTGGGCGTGCCCAGAACCGGACAGCCAGCCGAGAGCGCTTCCAGATAGACCTGTCCGAACCCCTCGACCAGGGAGGGCATGGCAAAGAGCGAGCTTTTCTGGTACAGTTCCTTCAATTCGCTGGCGGAAGCGCCTCTCAGGAGCCGCACGTTTGGTGGCATCTCGCCAAGCAGGGGAACCAAGGCTGGGTCAAGGCTACGGCAAACCAGGGTCAGGCTTGACCGCTTTGGCAAATTCGCCCGGGACCACGCATTGAGGAGATGATGCAAACCCTTGCGCCTGATGCCGGATCCGACGAACAGCACCGAGAACCCGTCGGGAACGGGAACATCCATATCATCGGGCGGCACGTCGATTCCGTAGGGCACGACAATGCAGCGCTCGGGTGCCAACCCTTGGGAGGTCAGGCTGCGCTTCGTGAACGAACTCGCGCAAATCACCAGGTCCGAGTGGCGCCAGGCGTCAATCACACGATTGTCATCTTCCTGGCGCGCGTCGGTCGCCAGCCAGTTGGTGATTCCAAGCGAATGAGCCTTTTCCTGCTGCTCTGTCAGGTCCCTCTCAAAGACGGGATGGAGGTGGAAATGAAACAGAACCTTGCGCGGGCGGTGCGAGTAATCCGCGGTGAATGCTTCCCAGGCGTAGGGTTCGTAGAGCAGAAGATCGCTCCGCGAACGCCTAGCCGCGCCCCGGGCCGCCACGGAGATGGCCCGGTTGGCCCACTGCCAAGAGCGGTTGGTCGGGTCTCCCACGATGCGGGAAAGGTGCTGCATCAACTCGATGCGGAGCGACGGTTGCACGAGCTGGTCGGGCAGGCCGTCACAAACCCGCGATTCGAATTTGCCGCGAATCTTTTCTGGCAAGCGGTTTGCCCAGGCGTCGCTCCGGCGCAAGTAGAGGCCGGTCAGGAATTTCTCCAGGGTGTTGGACTCAGCCAAGGCTAGGGGAACCTGGTAACCATCCCGGCGACCGGCAAAGGCGGCCACGAATTTGCGTGAGGTGGTCATCAGCGGGAGATCATGTCCCTGTGGACGCTGCCGTTGACATGCGTCCCGGGCTCGATTGTGGTGCCGGAAATCCTTTTTTTTCCGGAGGCTTGGCCAGCGGGCATGCGCCCGGAAGCCGGAATGCAGAGAAGGTGGTTCATGGTGGACTCTCTGTTTGGGAGCTTGGATACCATCCGCCGGTGTGATCGGCGATGGGATACCGGCGACCGGCTTGAATCAAGGTTTCTCCAAGGGAAATCAGCCTGTCTCGCGGGAGCCGCATCGGATGTCGCGGTCTTCGGGCCGGATCGTTTCAGGATCGTGATCCGCCCGGATCAGGGAGACATATTTCCTTGCGAACGATCGGGCGGAAAATTGCTCCAGCGCCCGCTCCCGCGCCATGCTTCCCAGTGCCTGTCTCGTCTTGAAATCGTTCATCAACCGGACCATGGCGTCGCGAAGTGCCGTGGGATCCCCTTGGGGAACATAGTGGATGGAATTTTCCCCAACTTCCCTCACCGGTCCGACTTCGCTGGCGATGCAAGGGAGGCCATAAGCCATTGCTTCGGCCAAGGCGTTTCCGAGCCCCTCCATTTCAGTCGTGCAGTAAGCGAAGAGATCCCAGTGGCGCATCGAATGGTAAACATCAGGCACCATGCCGAGGAAGGCGACGTTGGCGGAAATGCCGAGACGGGTTGCGTGGGATTCCAAGGCCTCACGCTGGTCACCGTCGCCGGCGAGCTCGAGCCGGGCGCCGGGCCACTGGGCGAGCAGCAACGAGAATGCCTGAAGCAGCGTGCGGTGATCCTTGATCGCGTCCAGGCGGGCAACCATCCCGATGACAGGCGATACTCCCGCGATAATTTCGCGAGGAGCGTAGGGCAGGGCGGGAGGGTTCTTGATCCCGTTGGGAACCACGACCACCGGGAACCTCTTGAGGTAGGCGCTGCGCTGGAATGAGTCGGCAACATACCGGGTACAGCAGACATATGTGGCCTGTGCGCGGCGCCCCAGCCATTTTTCGCGTATCAAGAAGCGCAGGTCGGTCCTGGAGGAGAGATTGTTGGCCGGATTGCCACCATGGACGAGCACGGTGCCGCTGAAGTCGCGCAGTGCGGCGAGAATTTCCGGAAGGCATACCATGCCGTGCCAGATGACGACCCCGTCGACGGAATCCTCCAAAACCTTCCGGGCAAGCGAGCGGATGGAGCGCCTTCTTCTGGCTGAGTCCAGATGCGTGACAGTGGCCCCTGCAGCCTCCATCTCGGGAGTCATTTCACCCGGGGGACCAAGAATCATCACCTGATGGCTGACCCCGGCAGCTTCACGGATCAGGCAAAGGGAATTCGCTTCACAGCCGCCGCGATCAGCTCCAAGCAGGATATGGACAATCTTTGTCAATTTGCGTGCTTCAGATTCCTGATGTTCGAGCAAGGTTGATTTGCCGGGTCGAAGGGATGCGATATCTCGAGGAGGACGTTGGCGGAGGCCGGAAGATGTGGGGAGCCCGTAGCCGGGGAGCGACGTGCAATCAAGCGGAACCGGTGATTTCAATTGGCATTGCCCTTCTCCACCAATTCCTGGATCACACGGACGTAAGCCCTTGCCATCCCGTGGGCAGAGAAACGCTCTTCGACACCGCGGCGGCATGTCATGCGGCTGACCGAAGGGATACGATTCACCAGGCCCGCCAAAGCCTCTTCGTCATCTCCAAGAAAGCCATTTTCCCCGTTTGTGATAATCTCCGGAGTTGATGCACATCGCGTGGCAATCACCGGTGTGCCGCAAACCAACGACTCTACCACGACGTTCGCAAAGGGCTCAGGCCAGCGAATGGGGAAGATCGTGGCAAATGCTCCTCCGAGCAGCGATTGCTTGGCCGCGTCGCCCACGGGGCCCAGCCATTCGACATCTTCTCCCAGATGAGGCCGGATCTCCTTTTCGAAGAATTCGGCGTCTCCCGCCTCATCTCCGATATTGCCTCCTATTTTCAGCTTCAAGCCAGCCTGCCTCGCCACCCGGATTGCGGTGTCGGCACCCTTGTTGTGAGTGATGCGGCCCAAGAATGCAAGATAGCGGGGCTCGCTGCAGGCCGGATGGAATTTGAATTTCTCCAGGTCGGTCGAATTGTAGATCACATCCCAGCCCGCGGTCGACTTGAGATGCTTTATCTGATCGAGGCTCACTCCGATCAGCCGGAGGTTCGAGGAACGCCTGGCCAACAACCAGTCGATTTGAGACTGGGGAACCGGATTGCCAAACCTGCAGACGAGCGGAATCTTAGATGCTAGGATCGGGGTCAGGTAGTCCAGCCTTCCGAAATTGAGAACCACGTCAGCGGTCAAGGCTTGCCGCATGCTCGTCATATGAAAGAGAAGGCGGCGGTGGATGCGGGAGATCTTCCCTGGTGCCGGCGAGTGATGAACAATCAGCTCGCCGCCGTTGAGTCTGGACCCTGGTCCGGCCATCAACACGACGTCATGGCCCAACTTGTGAAACTCGCTGCAGAGGTACGAGATGATCCGCTCGGCTCCTCCATATTGAGGAGGGGGGACGGCGATCTTGGGGTCGGCAATGACGAGAATCTTCAACAGGTTATGAATTTGAGTTCAAGGATATGCTAACAGGATGAGGAGGCCCGGAGGGTCGCCCTGTGGATTCACCGGGCTTTGACCGCTGGCGCGGATGTCTTTCAACCCTTCCTCCGGAAGGTTCGCACTATCGACCGCAAGTACTGATTCTCCTCGGGCAGGAGTTTCCAGATGAGCAAGCAGTAGACCGTCAGCACGACAACCACGCCTCCCGACAGGAAAATGGCTCCGGACGAGAGCTTCAACATCGAGAACGCCGTGCCCGCGCTGCCAGTGAGGAGAACTACCAGCCCAATGCGCGACCAGAAACCGACCGTGGGCCACAGCTGCGACGAGGACAAGGCCCGCCGCAGGCTGTAGGGAATGATCCACACGCTCGTGAGGAGACATGCTGCTAGGATTCCCAGCCCGAAGAAGTCCGGACCGAAGGACTTCACTGCCACGTGTGCCAGGACGATTGCGAGCAAACCGCACGCCAGATCGCTGAGTGCGGCCACCTTGTGGCGGTTGATTCCCGTCAGTGCGAAGCGGAAGACGTTGAGAACGGATCCCATCGCCGCGTAAATGAGCACGCTTGCGAGCATCTGCGGGGAAGTGGTGATCTTGCCGTGAGTCCAGAGGTCGATCAGTGCCGGTGAAAGCAACAGGTAGCCGCAACCCAATAGTCCCAGGATAACAATGGTATTGCGGAGGAACCGTGTCACCGTGGTGGCGATCCACTCGACCTCGCCCCGGGCGATGGCCTCGCCATAACCTGCCTGGAGATTGGAACTAAGGGAGGAGACGATCGCGAGCGGAGTGTTGATCAGTGTCAGGGGGATCGTGAAAAAGGGGACGAACTGCGGGCCCGCCATCGAACTGATGGCCATTACGGGTGCGGTGCCCCATAACACGCCGCCGATCTGCATCATGAAGCTCTTGGCTCCCACTCTCACTTGCTGTCTTATCTGGGCGGGGTCCCAGAGCGGCCCTTCCCTTGTGAAAGCCCATGAGTGCCGCTTCCAGCAATGCACGACAGCGACAATTCCAACAACCAGCGAAGCGGCCACGTTGGTAGCGAAGATCCACCCCAGTGGTGCCCCGGCAGCAGCCATTCCGATCGCTGTTGCGGTGCCTATCAGGCGTCCCGTACCTTGGTAGACTGCAGTAACATGCGCTTCCTGAAGTCCTACGAAGAGGTTGTAGATGGGAGAGAGCAGCAGGGTGAGAATCGTCGAGGCGCCGATGGACAGAGCCAGACCGGGAAACTCGCTGTGTCTGGGAAAGATCGAGGGCAGGTAGCCCGCTGAATGGGTGAAAGCGGCATAGGCAGCGACGACGACCAGCAGCACCGCCATGGCTGAGCAGACGGCCAGGCCGAAGCTGGTTCTGAGGATTGACTGGATCGTGCGCTTGTCCCCACGCCCGTGGGCTTGGGAGATCAAAAGCATCGAAGCCCAGGACAGACCGGCGTCGGAGAACATCAGGTATCCCGCGAAAGACAGGCCCGTCAGGAGGATTCCGTATCTTTCAGCGCCCAGCCACGTCAGGTAGAGCGGGACCGTTACCGCCGACAGGATAATTCCCGTCAACGCGAAGGCGTGGCTGATCGCGGTCGTCTTGATGGCGGTCCGGATACGGCTCATTGATCTGTCGTTGATTCTGGCGGGGAATCCGGTGGCGAATCACATCACGATGTCGTCCAGCCACGCGCCTTGCTCCGCGTGCCATGCGGCCGTCATGCGGAAGCCGTCCTGCCACGGAATCCGGGGCTTCCAGTCCAGCAGTCGCGCTGCCTTGGAGATATTGGCGGAGGTGTCCTGCATGTCTGCGGAAACAGCGGGTGCATGATTCACGACGGGGACCCTGCCGAAGTGTCCTCCGAGTTCTCTGATCATTTCGTTGATGCTGATCGGATCATTGCCTCCGCCAAGATTGATGATTTCATAGCCCACCGGTCGCAGCGCCGCCACCGTCCCACGGGCGATGTCGTCGATATAAGTGAAGTCGCGGGTTTGGTTCCCATCGCCATGGAGGGTAATCGGTTCGCCGCGGCGAATCCATTCACAGAACCGGAAGGGCGCCATGTCAGGCCTGCCGCCGGGACCGTAAACCGTGAAGTAGCGCAGTATCGTGACGTCCAGGCCGTGGAGATGATGCCAGACATAACATAGTGATTCCGCCGCAAGCTTGCTCGCGGCATAGGGGGAAATGGGGCGGGTGACAACGGCACTTTCGTCGAAGGGCATCGGCTGTCCCGCATAGAGCGATGACGTGGAGGCGATGACGAGTTTGCCCACTCCATTGCAGACCATTGATTCCAAGAGATTCAATGTGCCGGACGCGTTGGTGGCCACGTAGGCATGCGGGTCCTCAATGCTCGCGCGGACCCCCGCGCGTGCCGCGAGGTTCACCACGGCATCGTGGGACGCTCCCTTGAACAGGGCGTGCACTGCATCCCTGTCCTCCAAGTCCGTGTGGACGAAGCGAAAATTGGGGCGCGAGACGAGTCTGTCGAGACGATGCTCTTTGACGCGCAGGTCGTAATAGTCATTCAGATTGTCGACCCCGACCACCTGATGGCCGTCGTCGAGCAATAACTCTGCAGTACGTGCGCCGATGAAGCCGGCGGTTCCGGTGAGTAGGATATTCATGAAAGGGGGAAACCTGCTGTTAATTCCATGCCGGCGAGGCACGGGAAGAAGGGAATCCGCGCCTTGGCGTCGGCTGGATTACTGCCCGCCATCGGCCTCGCCGCCACCCTAGAAAGGGCTCTAGCGGCAACCTAGCAGTTGCTCCACGTTTTGCTCTCGACCAGTGTGAAAATTATCGAGGCTAAGGATTTATGTTCTTCGGCAGGCAAGCGTTCGCAGAGATAGTAGCCGAGGAAACCGGCTCCTCCGGTGACCAGAATGCGCATGGATTCGGGGCCGGGGAATCGAGGGGAAGCGGGAAAGAACAGGAGGCGGCGAGTGGAGATGCCTTCTAGCCATGGCAGCATGGAGTTATCCTCCTGGCAAATTTTCCTCTGAGAGGTGAATTGCACGCTGCCGCCTTTGGTCGATTCAGGGCTCTAGGCCTGAAAACCTTTGGTCGAGAATCTGGATGTAGCGGAATCGACGGGATCGAGCCTCGATCGATTGCAGAGAACCTGATGGGAAGTCTGCCTGATGCGCTCGAAATGCGTCAGGGATTGATGTGGGAAAAGTCAATGGGGTCGCTAGTCGTCGGGGGAGGACATTTGGCAGGAGGCGGCGTGTTGGATGAGCTTGGATGCTGCTCAAGCGAGGCCAAAGAGGGGAGGAGTTCGTGGGCGAGATAATGCCAACTACGGAGGCTCCCGAGCCGTTCGAGAAGGAGAGGAGAAAGCTCCATTGCCGATGCGTTTGCCGCAGCGCGGTCAAGGAGTTGCTGCCCGGCGTCCATGCCAGGCTGCAAATTTTCGCGGACGAAGCCGTGTATCAAGCACCGAACTGATAACTCGGCTTGGTAAAATGTGCGCCGATCGTTTGGCAACACAACAATCTGGACACCCCGCATCCGCTGAAGGAAGCGCAATCCGATGGAGGAACTGGCCTTGCTCAATCCCGACTGCTCTACGATGTCGCCGAAACTCAAAGGTGTGTGGGAGAGAAACAGGAGGTGATAGATCATTGCGACTGAGCGGGGTAACCCCACCGTATCCGCCATTCGGCAGAAGTATGCTCCCAGCAACTCCCGGGTCTGGATCTCTGCTGTGTGGGAGTGCGCGGACATGGAAGATGGATAACAACTCCATGCCTTTGGTTCAAGAATTTCCGAACTTTGCAAACTATTTGTTGCCGCGTATTTCGATGGGCAAAAAGCGAGCTGCCATTCTAGCGCCGTTTGCGACGGTTCCCGCGCTTCGGCAAATCTTTCTCATCCTCATCGTCGGCACCATAGGACCCGTAGCTGCCGTAGCCGTAACGGTAGGCTCGACCGTAGCGTGAAGTACGGTAGTAGCCGTAGGAGTAGTTTTCGCCAATCAGACGGCGCTTTTCTTTGAAGCCGTTGAAGACGATACCGCTGAGCGTGGTTCCATCTTCTCGCAGAACGTCGAGGACGCGACGGACAGCCCCCTTCGGCGTATATTCGGCGCGGGCGACGAGACAGACGTTGTGGGCCAAAGGCGCGACGATGCGGGTGTCCGGGACTGCTAGTAAAGGCGCCGTGTCGAGAACGACCACATCATATTCTTGGCATGCTCGGGCGAGGATTGCCTTGAGACGTCCGGTATCAAGCAGTTCACCAGGATTGGGTGCTCGGCGGCCTGACAAGATCAGGTGAAAGTTCTCCTGGCCGGTGTTGCGAATGATGACCTTTTCAAACGGAGCTATCCCGGCGAGACATTCGGTGATGCCGCCGTTCTCCTGCTCACGCTGCATACCAAACATCTTATGGACAGACGGCTTGCGAAGATCGAGATCGATGAGAAGTGTTTTACGGCCTTGACCTGCTGCGGCCAAGGCGTAATTGGTGGACGTGGAGGTCTTGCCTTCCCCTGGAAGTGCGCTGGAGAACAGGGTGATCTTGCGACGGGCCTCCTCGCCAAGCAGGGTCACCGATGCACGCAGTACGCGATACATCTCAGCATAGCTCGTGGATGATACCCCTGGACGGAAGATGATGCGCTCATCCCAGTTCTCGTGGAAGTCTTCGTTTTTGGCCGCATCCGGGTGCCTCTTCAGATATTGTTTCTCTGCAGCAGCGAGATGATGGGGGCGGATATCCGAAACCGCTGCGAGAACGGTCTCGCCGGTGTCACTGACGATCTGCGCAACTGTATGGTATTTGTTGTCGAGGCGGACCAACAGCAAAGCAATCAAAAGGCCGCCAGCCAGACCTCCGGCAATTCCGCTGGTATGTACCTTTCGTGCCATTGGAGCTGAAGAGAAGCCGGGCACCCGAGCGGCACTGCTGATCTCGGTGCTGGATTCTTCTGACTCTTGGTTGACCGATGCCTCTTTTTGCTGGGCGATCATCGTCTCGTAGACCTTGTTCAGGGAGTCAGTCTCGCTCTGAAGAACATTGGCGCGCGATATGAGAAGCTGTCGCGCAGTGCGCAGATACTCGGCAGGCGACGCTTCGCGATCAGGCAAAGTGTCGGATACCGAATCCCAGTAAACCCGGTCACTCGGAGACTTTCTTGCGACCTCAAATTCACCGAGAAAGTTCTCCTTGAGTCGCTCAAGCTCGCCATTTGCCGTAATCATCTTTGGATGCCGCCGAAGGTACTTTCGCTGCAAACCAGTGACTTCAATTTCCTTCGCATCAAGCGCCTGCTGGACTTGGAGTGTTCGCGCATAGGTAGCCAATGCGCCTCGCGCGGCCTGAAGGCCTTCGCGAGCTTCGTCCATTCCCTTTCCAAGAAGATCGATCGAATTGCTACGACCTGTAGTCCGCGCGGCAGCAACTTCCTTGAGATATTCGTCGGCAATGGCATCGGCCAAGGCTTTGGACACCTCGGGAACCGGGTGCGTAACGGCAACGTCCATGAGCCGCGTCATCCGGCGGATGGAAACAGTGGTCCAGCGAGAGATCAATCCCCCCAGAGCGGCAGGAGGAGGGACTACCGATTGTTCAGGAGTCGCGGAACTTTCATCCACTTTCTCCTTCATCCAGTCTGGGCGCCAATCGACCACGGGAGGGATCAGTCCTGGAAGGCTGCGGACATCTTCGCGCGATGCCACCCGCTCCATCAAATCCAACCGGCGAATGCGCTCGGCTACCGTGTTCATGGCCTCCTGCGTACGCAGGTCGATCTCGTCCACCTGATCACGCGCCATCACACTCGAAGTCTGCTGTTTCACCAGCAGTGTGGTCGTTGCCGAGTACTGCTTCGGGGCCTTTGACAGGTAGTAAGAGGCCCCCAGATATCCGAGAACCAGTCCAAGGACGATCCAGTACCAACGCCCGACAAGGTCGAGCGCGAGCCGCTTCATCTTATCTCCGGATTCCTGGCGCTTTGGATCCTCGCCGTGAGGATCCTCGTCGAATTCATCGAAATGCGCGGACGGAAAGGTAGGCAAACGAGACATGAAAAAATGAAGTTTCCCGTGGGGAGGGGCGAGCGATCCATGCCCTTCTCAGGATTGTTACGCAAGCCTAGAAGATTCAGGGATGAGAGAACAAAGACTTAGGAACTACGGCTGTGACAATTGCGTTTCGCAACCTTGGCAGAACTTCCGCTTGCCCCATCGTGAGGTGCGGATTCTTCACATGAGGCTCACCACATGCGCTCGGTAACGGTGACAATGTCGTCTGGGAGCAGAAAGTAGGGCTTCTCTCCTCTGTCCGTCATTTCCTTCACGTTGAGGCTAGTGACCTTCCCCTTGCGGTTGACGTTCACCTTCTTCTCATTCGCCAACTCGGTATACCCGCCGGCCCCGGCGATCGCGGAGACAATGTCGAGGCGACCATCGAGAGGGAAAGCCACTGGACCTGCCTTGCGCACCTGCCCAAGCACTTTGACCGACTTGTTCACGTAAGGACTCTGATCGACACGGACCCGATCACCTGGATAGAGAGGCACCATTCCGCCTCCCTGAAGCGAGGCGGACGAATGGGTGGATTGCTTGCCATCGGCACGGGTTACAACGATCCCATTCAGATCCGCTTCAGGACTCAGGCCGCCCGCGGCAGCCAAGGCGGCAGAGAGATCGTATTTCCGATTCTGCGGGAGGGCGAATTCGCCGGGAGAGCGGACAGATCCGATGACGGAAACGAAATCCTTCGAGTATTCTTCAACGGTCAGCGTCACCTTGGGATCCACCAGATACTCTTCGCTAATGTAGAGTTCGCGGATTCGCTTGTTCGCTTCCGAAACCGTGAGACCTGCAACAGGAACGTCCCCGATAAGAGGCAAAGCTATGCTTCCCGACCTCATCACGCGAGTATTGGCATCCAAATCCGGCTCTTCGAAGACCGACATGCGGATCAAATCATCCTGCTTCAGGACTGGATCATCCTCCGCTCCGGTCGAAACAGCCGCTGCTGCCACCGTGAAGAAGATCGACACCAGAGTTTTCCAGCGAGTGAGGAGGGGAAAGTTCATGGCGAGGCGGTTCTAGACGATCGGCAAAAAGAAACAAGTGAGGAAGGCGGGTTTCTCCCCCGGCCAAAAGCCCGGATCATGCCAATTCTCCCGCCAATGGCCACTTGGCCGATTTGCTCGATAGTTAATGATCCACCTTATGCGCCCGACGCTCCCAAATCACGCAACTTATTCAGGATTAAAAACCCGAACTGAGGCTGACTCCGATTTGATACCCATCGTCATTCCCATTTCCACCTTCCATCTCCTCACGCCAGTCGAAGAATGTGGACGCTCTAGCCCGCTGGCCGAACACCGGCATCCCAACTGACGCTTTGAAAATGAGGAAATCACCAACACCATTGCCAACGGCACCGCCAGTCACGCTCACCTGATCATTGGCCTCATAGCCGATCCCGAGGGCCAGATTGGCCCGCCGGATCCGACGATGGTAGTCGAGATTGACCGATGACGTCTCACGGTAGTTTCCTGCGGTCGCTCCGTCTGCCGTGGTGCCCTGATACACCGATAGGTTCATGCCCCAAAGCTGGGATGCCTGATAATTCAAGCCAATGCGCGTGGAAAATGCGGTGTCATCGCCACCGCCAGAACCCGCGTAATCGACGAAGTCCATCCCGAAGGTGCTGTCCAAGGAGATCTTGCGAGCGAGTTGATACTGGAGTCTCAGGATCGGCCCCACCGTTTCGCGGTCCACCTGGTTGTCGCCGCTCTCCCAGGACCATCCGACGCCGGGACCCACCCGTATCAGCGGTGTGGCTTGCCACATGGCCGACAAATCAAAGGTGGTTGCCTGCGTGCCGCCGAAGCTATTGCCGACGGCGGAAACGACGTCGCCCGGATCTGTCCATCTGTAGCTGAAACGAGCGTCGAAGGAAGTCTTCGCACTCCACTTGTAGGACGCGGAAAACGCCGTGTTATAATTCACGGTCTCCGAATACCCGCCGTAGTTGCGATTGTTCCCGGCCGTCAAGCTGGTGCCAAATGAGCCCTTCAGATCGAGGCGGCTCGGGCTGTAGCCAAAATTCACTCCGAGATTGTAGCCCAATCCCCCGAGATCCGAATTGTCCAAATAGCTGGCATAGCTCAAGCCACCGCTAGCACCCAAGCTCCAGAGGCCACCTTCAGCCCGATAGGTGAATGTAGGACCAACCGTGAAAATCAGGTCGCTCTCATTCTTCGATCCGCCGAGGCCGGAGTCCACGTTCGAATCGAACACGGCAGAAGCGGTAAGCCCGAGCTTGAAGCCGCGCAGCATTTCCCCGCCCGGTGGCAGACTGAGCCCGGTTCCTTGGGGGAAACCGTCCGATGGCGCCGCCACAGGTGCGGAAATCGGAGCGCTTTCCGTCACGATTTCGCTTTCTGTCGCAACCTGATCGTCGATGGCGGTTTCGAAATCTTGAGCTGTCGCGCTGGCGATCAGAAAGAGCCCGGGTGGGAGAAAGAAGCGTTTCATCAAAAAATTGAGGGAGCGGGAGAACAGAGAGGCTTGCGAATCGGATCAGGCCAGCATCCAGCCAACTTCAAAAAGCGTCAGGCAAGGCAAATGGCAGCTTTTCGCTAATTCGGACAAAAAAGGACTCCGCATGTTCATGATTTTTAAAGAATCCGACACCGTTGGGACTATTTTTGAAATTTGAGAGCGATCACTTCAAGGGAGGCGCGGACATCATCGTGTTGAGTTCGCTCAGCACTTTCTTTTCAGAAGGCAGGAGGTCGTCCCAAGGAAAGTCCTCGAAGAAGACGAGAGCCTCTTCCCTGTTGCCTCTCCCTTGAAGGGCCAATCCACGTATCGCTCGGTAGGATGGATTGGCCGCAAACCAGTCGATCTCCTTGTTTGTCAGGGATTCAGCTTTCGCCGATTCGCCAAGGAGGAGATGCGCGAGAGCGAGGGTGCAGGCGGCGGGCAGGGCATCCGGAAATTGCGTGTGGATCGGTTCGAGATCCGCAACGACCGTCTCCGGTGTCATCCTGCCCAGAAGACACGCCAGATAGTCGTGCTGCACGATGACGACCGGATTTCCCGGCTCCAGCGACCGATAGGTGGCAAGTACTTCGAACAACTCGGTTTCCTTTTTCTCCTCAGCCAATCCCTCGATCAGGCTTTTGAGAGAGCTGGCCAACGGCAGTGGTCCCGGACCTCGGCGGATGGCCTCCAGCCAGGACCGCTGAGCGAGAGCCTGCAATCCACGTTTCTCGGCCTGGCGGGCAAGCTCGATCAGGGCCTTGCCTGAATTCGCCTCCTTCGCTGCCCGCAATGCCGCTTCGGCAGCACTGTCTGGGGCTTTCGCATCCTGGCGATTTTCCGCAGCGAAAGCTGTCTCACATTGGACCCAGGCCATCGAAGTCCCCGATGGGGGTGAAGCGAGCACCTCGGCATATCGGTCAAATTGCTTGAGCTCCTCCAAAGCACGAAGGCGGAGCTGAAATGACTCTTCATTCCCGGTACTGCCGAGCTTTCCCAGCAATCCGTCAGCCTCCGGATAGCGCCCGACCTGAAGACACCAGCGGGCGGTCTCGAGAGGATGCGACTCACCATGCCTGGCAAATGCCGAGGTGAAGATTTCGTCGGCGCTCTCGGGCTCTGCTGCCATCTGGCAGCGGATGAGCCGGAACTCCATCTCCACTCCTGATGTCGGACCGTCACTTTTTTGCATCCACTGCTGAAAGGCCCGGTGAAGATCAGGCCGAAGTGCCTTCTGGGGCACATCATCAAGCAAGGCAACGACCTCCGAATCGGATGGCAGTTGAGGAAGGCTGCTCACCAACTCCCGCTGGAAAGTATCGTATGCTTGGTCGGTCCCAATCGAGACGAGGACTTTCATCCGCCGAGATGCCAGATCCGGTGGAAGCGGTGACTTCAGGGAGTCAAGAGTAGCCAGAGCTTCACCCGACATGCCATCCCACAGCATCCGATCAATCAGCGGAGCGACGAACCGGGGATCCGCATGAACTTCGGGCTCCAGACCCGACCAGCTCACTTGAAGAATCCATGCGGGAACGTTTTCGCGCACGATATTCCAGGCGAAGAGCCGTTCATCCGCAGCGGCCGTCTTATCCATCAGCAGTGAAAGGGCGACCTCGATGCGGCGAGGATCCCCAAGCGCCTCGGTGGCCCGGAGCAGAAGCGGGATCGCCTCCTTGCGGCCGGCATCGCGGCGAAGCACGGCGAGCGCAAGTTCACGGACTTCCGCGTGATTGCCGGCTTGGTCGGCCTTGACCGCATCCGCAAACCGGCGGTCATCCTGCCAGCCACGATAAAAGCCGATGGCCGGCTTCCCGGCGACAAAAGCAATGCCAGCAACGACCGTGGTCACCGTGAGGAACCTCCAGAACGGATGCAGGTCCGCCCATCGGTCGTGGCATTTCTCGACGAAGCTCATGAACCTCGAAATTCTGGACGTCCAAAACAGTTCCGACAAGCGCCGGTGGCCATCGGCTCCAAAGTCGTGATTCGAACGGGCGAAAAACTGAACTCAGGAAAACGGGAAGCCGATCGAAGACACATCATTTCGATGGAGCTTCCTGCCACTTCAGGTTTCCCAGCACCGCGGTGGAAAACCGATGCCAGGCCAACTGCTCCGATGGGACACCCACCACCGCTCCCATCACGACGCGGGTATGCCTAGGCTTGAACCGGGTGGCGGCCGAGGAGAGCCTGAGCCTCCGAAGTTGGGTGCCGGAGGAGCCCCATACGATCCCGTTTCTGAGATCGGGCGATTCCAAGCCCTCTACCCAGACGCACTTGAAAACGTGGACGGAAACCCCTCCGCCGAGCGGGCGGAAAAGGGTGGAGTCGAATACCAGCGTGTTCCCCGAACTAACGAACCGCCGTGCATCGTAGGCTTTCTCGAGCTTCATCCCGATACCTCCCATGCATTGGTCAGGCATGTGCTTGAATGCCTCCATTGTATTGCCAGTGCTTGTATTGTCCCAAGCAAACCATGCCACCCTCACATCAGGGCGGTCCTTTTCGGCGATGTCTGCGATCAATCCCCTACTGCACTGAAGTGCGGGGCGTACTTTCCGGAACTCATCATCATCAAACTGCCAACCCTGATCATGAGGAGGACTGAATTCGAGCACAGGTTCGTGAGCCTCCCGCTGCTTGGGATTCATCCACCATCTGGAGACCAGTTCCGCCCCGACGAGAGGTAGCAGGACCAAGATAATCTTCAGGGTCACTTTCATGCCGCACTCCCTCCTACCGAGCGACGGACGAGACGTCGCCCTTGTTTCCCTGAATCAAGAAAGCGGGAGATGATCAGGAGGATCGAGGAGCCTGCGACGAAAGCAGCGAGGCCCGCCAGATCATGCGCCCGGTCGAAGGCATCGCTGCCGTGCTCGAAGCGGATCCACGCGAGCGAGGACGCACGTAGCACATTGAGCGTCCAGGCAATCACGATCCCCGCCGCGACCATCAGAAGACGGCCACCAAGCCGCAGCGTCATCCATTCCCCGAAGAAAAGAGCCGCCATCAGGAAGCTCTGTGCGGACTTGATCCCGCTGCAGCCCTCCGTCACACGGACCACATCCCCCATCCTGCCGATTTGATCCCCGATCGCTTGGACGGGCTGGCCGCTCCATTCCAACAGTCGAACCGAGGTGAAAATCACGCTGTCGGTAAGATTCGAGACCACCAGTCGCTCGACTTCCGAAGGAAGAGGGATCGCGCTCGCGGCGAAAACGACGATTGGGACGAACCGGCTGACGATGACCTTGCCGCCAATACGATGAAGGGCGAAAAACGTGAGCCCGATGACCACGCTGGCTTGAATCCACAGCGGTAGCGTCCAGCGGGGATCGACGCGATTGATCACGCGAAGGACCGTCAGCGCGGCGAAAAGAAGGACCAGACCCGGCACGACCAGCGAGACCGGCAATGGCTTCGGCCGGGCATTCCACCAGAGATGCCGCAGCCGGAAGCAGAAGAAGGCCGCCAGCGGCGGGACGTACCAGCCATAGGCATAGTAGTCCCCATGGAGCCACCCGTAGGTGCAAGCGACGTAGAGCTGCAACCACGCCCCGGAAACCAGCACGAGCCAAGGCAGGACGGCGCGTCCACCCTGCTCCCCGACAATCTCCGGATTCACACTGCAGGACATCAAGGTGCGTCCGGAGATGCTGCTCAGCGGCCCATCATGCTGGCGTCAGGCCGGTCGTGGCTGCCGATTCCGAAGCCGGCTGGATCTCCCCGGTCGGAGGCGCCACGGCCTGGGTCGAGGCATTCCGGCCCGGGATCAGGTTTTCCGGCTCCAAGGCGGGCTGCCAGCGCTGGACCTCAAGACCCAGTTCGCGGGCGAGGCTCTCGAAGGCTTGCCACTTCTCCTCGGAGATCACGCTGGAGGTCACCATGATCGACGTCGCTCCCGTTTGCTTCACCACGGTGGGCAGATGCTCCAGCGAACCGAGGATCGGGAAGCCCCGCAGGCGACGGCCGCGCAGGCTTTCGTTGTCGTCGATGAATCCGATAAAGTGATAATCCATCCAGCTATCCGGAGGAGTCAGGCGGAGGTGGCAGACGAAAAGTTCACCGAGGTCGCCCGCACCGTAGATGATCACGCCCTTCTTCGAACTCCTGCTCCGGAGGCGGCGCTTGCGATGCATGGTGTCGATCACGCTCTCCTGAAGGAGGAAGCCGACGCTGCGCGGCGCGAACAAGGCCGTGGCACCCATGCAGAGCGCGATGCAATGGACCGCAAGGTCATGGAAGCTGAAGTCCGACTGCGACATCCCCAGCAGGGTGAAGCTGATGCCGGCCCCGCAGAAGAGCCAGGTGGTGCACTCGGCGAAGTCATGGGCGGAGGCCCGCGTCCAGCGGCGGGCGTGCGCCTTGGCGAATCCCATCGCGGCAACCGTGCAGCCTGTGAAAATCGAAGCGCTCGAGACCGCGTCGATCCAGTCGATCGGCATTCTGGAGGCCTTCGACAAGATCCACCAACCCGCGAAGAATGAACCGGCAAGGGCGGCGGCGTCGTAGCACAGGTAGCACAGCATCATCATCCGGCTCGACCGGGGCTTCCGGATCAGGGCGCGCAATCCGCGACCGCTTTCCAGGAACTCGACCGGAGCGATGTAGCGCAGGCCTACAAGGCCGATGATCACGATGCCGACCACCGAGAGCGTCAGGAAATTCGCGCCACCGAGGATGGGCAGAAGCGCGATCAGGGAGATCACGGCGGCGAAAGCATAGATCGCGACCACTGCCTGGCGCTGGGTCAGCCCCCAATTCAGCAGCCGGTGATGTAGGTGGTCCCGGTCCGGACCGAAAATCTTGATGGTGGCCTGACCCGGACGGGAAACCGCAATCCGGCGCGCACCGCGGCGCCACACGGCCAAGCCCACATCCAGCAGGGGGATGCCACCCACCAGCAGCGGCATGAGCAAGCCCGCCACCACTGCGTGCTTTCCGACGGTCTCCGTGCCGACCGAAGCGAGGAAGAAGCCCACGAGCATCGACCCCGTGTCACCGAGGAAAATGCGGGCGGGATGGAAATTGTAACGGAGGAAGCCCAGCAGGGCGACCACCATGATCGAGATCAGGAAGGCATTTTCCGGACGATCCCCCACCGCGGCGAGCGCGGCCAAAATCAGGAGCGCGATGGTTCCAAGACCACCGCACAGGCCATCCATCCCGTCGATGAGATTGAAGGCATTGATCAGCGCGACGGTCCAGAACACATGGATGCCCAGATCAACGAACCACGGGATCTGGAAGCCCATAAAAAGTCCCGCCGAAGACGGATTGTGGCTGAACATCACCGCCGAAGCGAGGATCTGCACGCCCAGCTTCACCCACGCCGAGATGCCGTAGCGGTCATCCGCAATGCCGGTCACCACCAGGATGGTCGAGCCTGCCAGGAAATGCATCATCCACTTCCCACCCAGAATGCCCGCGTGGCCCTTCGCATGGAGCAGGACCATCCCGATCAACATCGTGAGGAAGACCGCGATGCCCCCGGCACGCGGGATCAGTTTCGTGTGGATACGACGCTCGTCCGGCACATCGATCAATCCCAGCTTCGGGCCGAGGTAGATCATGAGGCGCGTGAATCCGAGTGACACTGGCAGCAGCAGTGCCAAGGTCAGCCAAGACCAGGTTGTTTCTGACATGAGGAGGGAAGTGGGTCGCGATTCGACATTGCTGCCGCTTCGGCAGTCGGATCTCAGAGAAGCATTTGGAGAGCCTAAGTGAGACCTTTCTGCTGGGACGCGGTGCTACGTATTAACTGCACTAAAATGCCGCAAGGCTTAATCCCGGCCATTACGTGATCATGGTGCGAAAAATTCGTAATCCTTTCTGGATTAACCGAATTTCCCCCTTTTGGACTGCCTGACACCTCCGCCACCGAGGCCCTGCCATAAGGGGCAAACCTGCGGCAACCCGCACCGGATTATCTCCCTTTTTAATACTACGATAGTTCGGCGGACCCGGCGCTTGCGTCGCCGGGAGGCCGGTAATGGCCATGTCTGCCTTTCATCGGTGGCAGCAATTCACCGTCGCCATTCACCCCTCCGCCTCGTTCTGCCGGCGGACGATGTCATTCAGCGTGAGCCAACCGAGGAGCTTGCGTGGGTCGGCAGAGCTGACGACGGGGACTTGCCGGTGGCCGCGGTCGACCATCTGCCGGGCAGCGTCGCGGATGGGTGTCTCGGGGAATACCGTCAGCAGCCGCTCCCGGGAGGCGATGTCTCCCACGGTTTCATCTTCACCCGCTCTGGCCAGATCTTCGCGGAGGACCACCCCGGCCAGCAGCCCGTCGCCATTGAGCACCGGGTAGGCGCGGAAGGAGCGCTGCTCGCCGGAGCTCCTGAGCAGGGCGGCGCAGGCGGACTCGCTTTCCCTCAGGGAAAAGACCTCATAGCTCATGATGGCCTGCACCGGGAGCTTCCGATAGTCCTGCATCCCGCGATACGCAGGGAGCTTCCGCAGGATGATGTGGTCCTGCAGCAGCAGGCTATCATAGATGCCGACGGGCTGGAGGCGGCGGGCGATCTGCCACGCGATCATGTTCCCCGCCATCAGCGGCAGGATCAGGGAGTAGTTCCCCGTCATCTCGAAAATGATGATCAGCGAGGTGAAGGGACAGCGCACCACCGCGGCAAACATCGCCCCCATCCCCAGCAGCACGCAGCCTCCCACCGCCTGCGAGTCCGGCGGCAGGGCGGGAATCCAGTGGCCAGCATGCTGGCTGCTCACCAGCCCCATCCCGACCAGCCCGCCCAGCATGCCGCCGAGGAAAAGCGTGGGCGAAAACAACCCGCCCGAACCTCCGCTGGAATACGCCACCAGCACCGCGAGGAATTTCCCCACCAGCAGCACCCCGATCACCCCGACCGCGAGGTGCCCGTCAAATGCCGCCACCAGGCTATCGTAGCCGATGCTGAAAACCGAATGGCGGGCATCCCCCATTCCCTGCGTGAGGAACCACGCCGCCAGCGCCACGGCACCACATGCCAGGCCACCCCACGCCGGGGCCAGCCACGGGGCCGTGCCCCGGCCGCGGAACCACATCCTCAAGGTCAGGATTCCGCGAACGAAGCCATGCCCCACGAGCCCGGTCGCAATTCCCAGTGGCACAGCCACCAGCATCCAGGGAGATGTCTGGAAATCCTCCGACAGGCGGACCGGCAGCACCGGGTCCTCCCCCAGGATCGAGCGGGAGATGGCAGCGGCGATGACCACCGACACGACAATGCCGCCGAGCGACTTCATCGAAAAATTGTCGAGCAACTCCTCGAAGACGAAGGTCAACGCGGAGAGCGGGGCATTGAAAGCTGCCGCAATCCCCGCGGCCATCCCCACCGGCAGCATCGCCTGGACCCGCACCGGATCGCGAAAGGCCCACCGGCCGATCCGCGAGGCGATGGCCGCACTGAAATGCACCGTGGGACCCTCACGGCCGAGGCTATTGCCGAGCCCCACGTAGATCATCCCCAGCAAGAAGCGGAAGACTCCGGTCCGCGTGGATATCTTCCCGCCGTGATTGTAGTAGGCCGCCTTCGTCTGCGGGATGCCGCTCCCGGCGGTTTCCGGAGCGAGGAACTTCACCACCAGCCCCACCGCGAGGCCGGCCAGTGTCGGAGCCCCGAGCAGGATCGCACAAAATCGCCCCGTGCTTCCCGCGGAGGCCCAGCCCCACAGCCACTCGAAAAGCCCGTGGATGGCCAGGTGAAATCCCACGGCGGCGAGTCCGCAGAGCGACCCGACGACAATGCAAAGCACCAGGAAGCGATGTCCGTCGCTGAAGCGGCTCCGCAGCCAACCCGCCAACCTGCTGCCGCCTTCCGCCCCGGGTTCAAGGGAAAGCGTGGCGGCAGGCAGATCGCCGATGGATGCCGCGGGAGCGGTGGCTTCAGATGGCATGCGAGATATCTGACGGCAGCGCCTCGAGGTCATGGCAGGCGCGGATGAAGCCGGCCGCGCTCCAGGCCTGGCGGGCCTTACCCATCGGCCGACCGGTCACACCATGGTGCCACTCGTTGAATTCCCAGGGGAATGACATGCCGAGCTGGCAGGTCCGCGCGAGCTTCACCAGCTCCCGCTGGGCCAGCTCGTCAAAGCCAAGCCGGTGGATGAAGCGCACCCACATCGAACCGATGAAGGGCCAGATGCCGCCATTGTGATAGTGGTTCGGCAGGTTCAGCAGGTTCACCGTGTAGTAGGATCGCCACTCGGGATCGCCGGCCTGCACCGGCGGATAGAGGTTTTTCACCGGACCCGGATCATTCACCCCGCAGCCCCACAGGAAGCGGAAGGTCATCAGCGCCCGCTCGTGATCCAGCAGGCCGGTGAGGAAGGCCAACAGGTTCCCGCACACGTCGCACCGCCAGCTATAGCTGAAGGGCGAGACCTGCGCGACCAGGTAGCGGGCATCTCCCAGCTCGTACTGGGTGTCGGTGAAGGTGTGGCCCGGACCGCCCTCGCCGTCCGTATCCGCCCGCGTGGTCGGCCAGAAGGTGCTGAGGAATTTCGTCCTGACAAAGGCCGCGTGCTTGCGGTAGTCCGCCGCCCTCTCCTCCTCGCCGAGATGGTGAAGCAGCCGCGAGTAGCAGTCGAGGCTCCGGTACCACAGCACCTCGTCGTAGAGGACGTGATAGCTGAATCCGAAGAGATCCGCCCAATCGCTCGCCTCGGGGATTTCCAGCAAGCCGCAGTTGTTCGAGTCATGGGCTGCCAGCCAATCCATCGCCTTTTGCAGGCGCGCGGCATGGCGGGATGCCAGGCTCCAGTCCTGCCTCGCCTCGCACAGGTGGACGAGTCCGACGATCACCCACATCACGCTGTCGATGCTCGCGATGCCCCCCACACCGGCGTATTCGGGCAGGCCCGTGTCGATGTTCACGTTCGCGGGGATCTGCCCGTTCGCCGCCTGATGGGAGAGCAGCGTCTCAAAGGTATCCACCTGCGCTTTCCGGATGTCCTCATCCTCCAGATCCACCGTCCACAGCGCGGTGATCGCCCCATCCCGCGCCCATACCGAGCGGTAGTTCGCATCGGTGCCATAGACGGTATTGTCCTCCAGCGAGCAAGCGCTGAAGCCCTTTGGCGTGATGTTCTTCCGGACCGTCTCGATCGCCCGCAGGTAGCCCTCCGCGAGCAGGCTGCGCTCGTCCCCGCTCAGCGCCCGGTATTCCTCCGGGCGGAAAAGGATGCGCGGCGATGGTGATGGTGATGGTGATGTCGTCTCTTCCATCGGATCAGGGGATTGATTCGGAGTATTCCTCGGGCACCTCGTAGATGCCGCGGTAGCGGTCGAAGACGGCCAGTGTCCGCCTTGCGATGCCGGTCCAGCCGAACTGCCGGCGGGAGAAACGCGCACCCTCCACCGACAGGCGCTCGCGCAGACGCTCATGCCGCATCGGCATCGCCAGCAGCGTGGCATACTCGCCCGGCTCCTTCGGATCCGCATACAGCGCGTGGGTGCCGAAATCGACTGCCTCGTGCAGGCCGCCATGCGTCGTCACCACCGTGGGCGTCCCGCAGGCCATCGCCTCGATCGCCGTCATGCCAAAGGGCTCGTAGCGCGACGAAAGCGCGAAGACGCCCGACGCCCGATAGTGGTCCGCCATCGCCTCGTCCGGCACATAGCCGATCCACTGCACCGCTTCCTCCACACCCAGCTCGCGGGAGAGCGCCTGCCACTGCTGGACCCGCTCCCGGTCGCGCTCCGAGTCCGCCCCGATGGCCAGCTTCAACCGGGCGTCCGGCACCAGCTTGCGCAAGCCGGGCAGGCAGGAAATCAGCAGGTCGATCCCCTTGTTCGTCGCGGCCCGTCCCACGCAATAGACATCGTGCGGGGTGAAGCCCAGCGACTCCCGGATCTCGTGCAAGCGGGTGGGCATCACCGGCGTGAAGCGCTGCTCGTCGATGCCCGGCGGGATCATCGTCACCTGGCTCCTCGGGATGCCGTAGTCCGCACCCAGCAAGTCACACTGCTGCTCGGTGGTCGCGATGATGTGGTCGCAGTTCCGATAGACGAGGAATTCCTTCTCGATCCGCTCGGCGAAGCGATACACCCGCTCCGCCTCCTCGCGGGAGCCTTTCATGTCCTTCCGCTTCCACGATCCCAGCGAATGCGGGGTGTGGACATGGGGAATGCGGAGTTCCTCGGCGATCCTCTGCCCGGCCCATCCCGCATCCCAGTAGTGGGAATTCACCACATCGTAGCGAAGGTCGCGTCGCTTCGCCTCCGTCATGAAATTCGTGACGAAGTCGCGCAGCAGGCCGTGCATGTCCTCCTTCCGGACAAAGCCCTTTCCTCCGAAGGGGATGCGCCACACGCGGAGATTGGGATTGATGCGATCCATCTCCGGCTGCCGGTCGAAGCGCCGGGTGACTAGATCCACCTTGTAGCCGAGCCGCGCGAACCGCTTTGCCAGTTCCAGCACGAAGACGACCTGGCCGCCCGTGTCCGGCTTGCCCAGCTCCGGCTCCGCGCCGACGTAGCCGTGGATGGAAAGCATGAGGATCGATGGCTTCGATGCGGATCTCATCGCGCCTCCTTTCCAGCGAGCACCGGCAGCGCACCCCAGTGACGCAGTCCCTCCAAGACTCCGAGCGCGGAGGGGCCCTTCGCGAAGTAGGTCCTCCGTGGGTCAACCCTTTCCACCAGCTCGCGACGTGAATTTGAAACCGCGATGGCCATGGATGCCGCGTTGAACATCGCCACATCATTGCCGGAATCACCGGCCACGATCATCTTGTCCGGCGCGTAGCCTAGCAGACCTGCCAGCCACGCCGCCGCCTTCTCCTTGCCCGCACCGGCCGGCAAAACATCGAAATCGCTGTCACCAGACGTGACGACCACGCTGTCCGGCTCCAAAGCCAGGACGCTCCTGCGATACTGCTCCCAGCGGTCAGCCGGCACATGATAGCTCGCCTTGTACTTCGCCTGATGCCCCGGGAGATGAGGGAGGATGCCCACCTTCTCCATGAAGGCATCGATGGGCGCACGATCCCAGCCCTCGAAGCGCCGGGACCATCTCGCGCAATCCTCGCCCCTCACCATGATTTCCGTGCCCATCGCCGTGATCAGCGCCGTGACCGGAAGCCGGGTCGGGAGTTGATCCAGCGTGGCCTGCACGCTTGTCCGCGGACGGCTCGAGTTCACCACCAGGGTGATCTCGTGGCCCAGCTCGGCGAGGGCTCTGATTCCTTCTTCGTGACCGGTGAGCGTGCCGTCCAGATCGCTCACCAACAACCATCGTGATCTTCGTGTTTCTTCCATGCTGCGCGTTCCGCGTGAAGCTTCGCGGAACGTTTCCGTCCCTCCCGGAAATCCAGGACACCTACCGGCGGCGAAGGGACCCGACGATAAGACCCCTCCTCCGCCGGGCTAGGAAAAGTTCCCGCAAGACCTGCTCCGGCGAGTCAAACCACAGTCATTACTATCATCTAACAATAACTCACCGGCCACGATATCCGGCCCGGTGAAAATCCTCACGAGCCCCCCAGCGACGGGGGAATCCGCCCACCTCGCACCCTCGCGGAAAAGGGCCGAGAGCCGATTTCCGCCGCATTACAAAATTTCCCGCTCATAGACACCAATTGCGATTCGCGGATTATAACACGACCTCGCCCGGATTTTGTAATGCAACTGGCATCCACTATCCATTGGTTTTCATGCACCTGGGGGATCTTGTAACATGTGCGTCACAGGCTCCGGCGGCTTTTACCCTTGCCCGTGCGGATTCGCGGCCACCACCCTCAGGCCCGCCGTCATGCGGTCAGCCGACCTGACGTCGCCCCAGCAGATGCCACATTTCCCCGACACCACCACACTCACGACCGAAGCTCCTCCCGCATTTCCGTCCGTCCCGCAGGCTGCGATGCCTGATGCCATCCTGATGATGGTGCCAAAGGGCCACCTGCTGCCAGGGGCCGGGGGGAAGATCGGGCAGCCGGGCGAAGCCGCGGCCGGGTATGCCAGCGTGCGGCCGCTGCCCATCTGGTGCGTGGTGGAGGAAGCGAGCCACCCGGCGCAGAAGAACTTCGCCGTCCAAGCGATCGATCGCGCGCTCCATCTCGCCGCCGGGAGGGGCTGTGAATCGATCGGCCTGCTGCTCGCCGACCGGGGCGAGGCGACCCTCATCCCGCCACGCGAGCTCACTTCCATCGCCCATCGCGCCTTCAGCGATTTCTCCGGCGACCACCTTTTCCGGAGCTTCCACCTCCTCCCCACGGACAGGGCGCTGCCCGAGGAAAACGTCGCGTGACCGGCGGAGGGCAGCCCGACCATGATACGGTCAGCCTCCCCGCCAGCCCGCGAGTCTCAACCTCAGTCCTCGATGCGGTAGAATTCCTTGTCCTCGGACGCCTCGGAGGCCGGGACGATCGCCTGGCCCACTCCTGCGGAATTCGTCGTCGCCGTGAGGGGCAATGCCAGCGGACCGAAAGGCGTCGCCAAATCAGGCGACCTGGTCACCCGGTAGGTGGTCGAGGAACTGCCGGTAAAGTCGATGACCACATTCCCCTCCGCGTCCTTCCGGACACCGGTGATGGCGAGGACGGTCATGTCCACGACCTCATTTGTCAGCGCGTAGAGCTGATAGCCTCCGCTGCCGGGGATGCTACCCGGGGGCACCACGGCGTCCACCGTGAGGCTCGTCCCCTGCGCGCGATAACGGTAGCTGAGGTAGTAGGCCTGGTGGACGGATCCCCCACTCAGCATCACGTCCGGGCGATCCGCGCCGAGACCTTGATACGGGGTGACGACCTCGGAGCCATTCGTGAAAGTCAGATCCACCGGCCGCCCGCTGGCGGAGAACTCGGGATTCCCGCTGCGCTGGTAGATACGAAGGTCGTAGTAGCTCCCCGGCGTCAGTCCGGTGAGCGTGTAAGTCTGCCGACTCCCGGCCGAGCCACCTGCGTTTGACTGCAGGTAGCCGCGGAGCAATGCCTCGATCCCGGTACCCGTCACTCCGCCCTCGGTCAGGAGCCACGAATTGGCATTGCTGCCCGTCGAGAAATCGGTGGATTGCCCGGTGGGGAGGTAGGCCATCGCGGAGAAATTCGCCGGAGGCTGGGTTGGGCGGAAGCTGGAGAAATTCACCCCATTCACCGTCGCACCCACGCCCGGTGAGATGAGATGCGTGTAGGTTTTCTCGGTGCTCATCCCCGTGCTGGCATCACTCGTTATCCGCACCATCGTCACTCCCGGCGGCACCGATGGGCGGCTGTCCGCGGAGAAGGGATCGCTGCCTGCGGCAATCTCAACACCGTCGCGGATGAAGTCGCCATCCGTATCGTTCTTCGCCGGATTGGTGCCCGTGTCCGAGGCGCTGGCGTAGGTTCCGGTGTTCGTTTCCACGAGGTCGCTCAAGCCGTCGCCGTCGGTGTCCGCGAGGGTGGGATTCGTCGGCGGGCGCAGTCCCGCGCTGCCATAGATTTCCTCGTCGTCGCGCAGGCCATCGCCGTCCGTGTCCTCCAGCAGCACGCTGGTGCCGTAGGAAATTTCCATCGCGGTGGTGAGGCCGTCACCATCGGTATCGAGGTCGGAGTCATCCCGGGTCGGATTGTAGCCCTCGCTGACGTGGGCGGTTTCAAAGGCATCCGAGAGCCCGTCGCCGTCCGTATCATGGTAGATGGGGTCCGTGCCGGTGTTCGCAGGCGAGACATAGACGCCGGTGGCCGACTCGGCATGATCCGAGAGACCGTCGCCATCGGTATCCGCAATCGTCGGATTCGTCGGCGGGCGGACATTGCCTGCGAGACGGAAGCCCGGCTCCAGTTCCTCGCGATCATTCAAGCCATCGCCATCCGTGTCCGCCAGCGCCGAATTGAGATCGGGCAGCTTGATCCCGAAGAAGGCATCCGCAATGCCCAGGCTGATCTGGTATTCGTCCAGGTCCGTCAGCCCATCGCCGTCGAAGTCCGCGACTCCATTGCCACTCAGCGAGGTGATATTGCCCGCATGCCGGATTTCCCAGGCATCCGGCAGGCCGTCCGAGTCGTCCTCCTTCTCCACCTTGAGAAGGATCACCCGCTCCCCGGTCGTCTGGCCGTCCGCGCTGGTCGCACGCACGCGCAGGGAGAAGACCTGGCCCTCCGCGGAATTCGCGCCGATGAAGCTGTATCCACCCGCCTGCAGCGAATTGCCGGTGATCTGGAATTTCCCGTTGTCCGCGTCGCCCTCCCCCGCCACGAGCTCATAGCTTGCCTGGTCCGGCAGACCGCCGAGGCGCGCGCCCAGCGTGCCGATCGCGGTGCCGGTGGCGATGTCCGACTTGAAGAGGGCATCTCCGGAAAGCGTCGTCTCGATCCTCAGCGGGCTCTTGTCATAGATCTTCAGGTTATCGATCCGCGTGCCGGTGAAAGACTCGCCGATCTCGATGAGGAATTGCCCGAAATTGTTCGACCAGGTATGCGTGCGATTGCTCACTACCGAGACGCCATTGACCGTGGCCGACACGGAGAGCGGGCTGCCGTCCTCGAAGCTGGTGAAGCTGTAATCCACCACCACGCGACGGGGCACCACCGCGCCCACGGAATTGTTATACGCCGTGTGAAGCTGGCCGTTCCGCTGGATGCTGATGCGGCCGCTGTTTCCCAATTGGATCGCGAAGTCAGTGTTCGCATTCGTCGCCCGCGAGCCGGTCGGCTCCGCCACGAGATGGGACGACGGGAATCCGGTGGAAATGGAGATCCCGTTGAGCGAGGTCGTATTGGTCGGGTAAACGTCGAATTCCACCCGCACCCCGCCTCCGCTGAGGATGTGCGCCCCCGCCCGTCCTGCGGCGAAGTCGTAGCTCCTCGCCGGCGAACCGACAGGCGCGGCGAGAAACCGCAGCCGCCCCGAGCCGACGACCAAGGGCGCTCCGGCGAGATTCAGCGTCCCCGACGAGATCGAATGCTGCTGGTTCGCAGAGCGGGGGACAAGATCCCCCACCAGGAAGCCATTGAAGCGGCCGGTGGTTTCCGCAGTATCGAAATTGGCGAAATCCGGCGCGTCGAAATTATCCGACCACAGCAGGTTTTCAGCGTGGATCGGAGCGAGGGGCAGGGCGGGAAAAAGCGCGGCGAGGATCTTGAACTTCATGGAAATGGAAGAGGGGCTGAAGGCGGAAATGCATGGCGGGAGTGGATTCCATCCGGCCCCCTCCCCTTTGACGGCATCGCGCGATCCGGGCCGTGGTGCAGCCAGGTGCCCGCCCGTCATCATGGATGACGGCCACGCTCTTAGGGAGCATGGGCAAGCGGTGCGATACCGGAACAAGAAGAGCTCCGGAGTGAATCGCCGGCCCCATCCGGGACTGTCGGCCGATCCGTGGAATATGACCTCCGCCCGGCATGGGCACAGGTCACACAATATACTGTCGGGCCGGAGACCGGATGAGACACAAAATTTTCATCCGCGAAAGCTGGCCTGAAAAATGCACCCCTGCAGGGGCGATAAAACTCCTGTCCACTCCCCCGGAAATAGCTTCGACTTCCCCCTTTGTAGGATGCACGCACCATCAGACGCCCACTTGCTCTCAAGCTGGCTCGACTCCGATTCGGAGGCCGGTTTCCGCATGCTCGTCGAGCGCTACTCAGGGCTCGTCTTCATGACGGCGAAGCGTGCGGGAGCGGACGATTCCATGGCGGAGGAGGCGGCACAGCTCACCTTCATCACGCTCGCGAAAAAGGCGTCTTCCCTCTCCTCCCGCGATTCGCTCGGCGGGTGGCTGCACATCACCTCCCGCATGCAGGCGAAGAACCTGCTGCAGCACCGGAGGCGCGAGGCGATCAAGCTGGAAACCCTCGGCGTCTATCTGAATACCGCGCCGCAGGGCCGGCCGGCGGAAGCGTGGAGCCGCGTGATGCCGGTGCTCGACGAGGCGCTGGCCGGGCTTTCCAAGAACGACCGCGAAGCCATCCTGCTGCGGTACTATCGCACCCTCAGCGTGCGCGAGATCGCCGGCATCCTCGGCATCACCGCGCTGGCAGCGCAGAAACGCATCGACCGCGCGATGGAGCGGCTGCGCCACCAGCTCTCCCGCCACGGCGTCGCTGCGGGCACATCGCTGGGAGCGCTGCTCCTCGCGGGCTTTGCCAGCGACGTGCAGGCCGCCGCCCCGCTGGCGGGTGCGTTTGCGGAGAGGGCGCTCAAATCCGCGGCTGCCGCAGGATCACCCGCTGCCGCCGCTTTCCTCCGCTCGCTCCTGTGCAAGGAAGCCGCGCTCACCGCCGTTGCCGTGCTCGCGCTCGCGGCGGTCACGAAGGTCATCACTCGCGATGGCGATGCAGCATCATCGGAGATCGCACGAAACGAGGCTCCGCTCCGGCAACCCTCCGCCGCCACTCTTGGCGCGCGACCGCTTTCTCCTGCGGGAGAAAAGCGCCGTGTGCTCGAAGCCACCTACGGCATCGAAAACACCGCGCTCTCGCAGGCCATCGTCGAGCAGAGCATCCGCATCTCGCTCACTAGCCAGAGCCTGCTGACCGAGCGAGTGCTGCCCGGCATCGAGCGCCATGCCCTGCTCCCGGAGGTGGCCGGGCTCGATCTCACCCCGCAGCAGCGGCGAGAGGTCCGCGACCTGACCATCGACCACATGAAGCGGCTCGTCTCCTCGCGAAAGGAGACGCTGGAACAGATCCGCACGAATCCTCTCCCGGCGATGGAGTTCCTTCTCGCGGGCGATGCGTGCGCGCGCGGCGACCTCTCCATGGAGGATAACTTTGAAAGTCTCAGGGCGAGTCTCGGCCCGGAGCTCGCCGCGCTGGAAAACCCGGTCGATCTGGAGACGGAACTCGTGCGACTCGGCACCGAGGACCCGCTTTCCGACGAGGCCTTCATGACCGGGCTCCGCTCGGTCTTCAGCGATGACCAGTATGCCAGCTTCGTGGCCGCCACGCAGGCACGCCTCGATGCCCGGGCCGCGGACGCGGTGGCAAGGCACCAATTCACCTCGCTCGCGATGATGCCTCCGATCGAGCTGGGCCGCCTCGCCAAGCGAACCGACGGCTCCCTGCTCATCCTCGAATGCATGACCGAGAATCTCCAGGCCAGCGCCAGTCCTGCCGAGGACTGAAGCCGTCGCCGGAAAATGAAAACGCAGGCCGGCGCTGTGACGCACCGGCCTGCGATCAACCGACATCCAGGGGCCTCAGTCCTCGATGCGGTAGAATTCCTTCTCCTCCGATGCCTCGGACGCCGGGACGATCGCCTCGCCCACCCCGCTCGCATTCGTGACCGTGGTCATGGGCGTGGTGAGTTCACCGAAGAAGGTCGCGAGGTCCGGAGACTTCGTGACGCGGTAGGTGGTGTTCGGAGATCCGACGAAGTCGATCACCACGTTCCCCTGCAGATCGCGCTGCACGGACGTGATCGCCAGGTTCGGCGGTACTGCCACCTCGTTGGTCAGGCCGTAGAAGTGATAGCTGCCGCTGTTCGCCGGGCTGCCAAGTGGCACGATGGCATCGACCGTCATGCTCGTGGACTGGGCGAAGTAGCGGAAACTGATATAATACGCCTGATGCATGTTGCCGCCGCGCAGCATCACGTCCGGACGGTCCGCGCCGAGCCCTTGGAAGGGTGCCACGACTTCAGTGCCATTCGTGAAGACCAGATCGATCGGACGACCGGAGCCGGAGCCATCCACGACCCAGCTCCGCTGATAGAGGCGCAGGTCATAGTATTGTCCCGGGGTCAGTCCGCTCAGCGTGAAGGTCTGCTTGCTGCCGGGTCCCGCGCCTCCGTTGCCCGCTCCTCCATTCGAGTAGGCGAATCCCCGCAGCAGTTCCTTCAGCCCGGTGCCCGTCACGCCGCCATCGGCGGGCAACCAGGATCCATTGCTGCTCATGGTCAGGCGGTCCGCCACTTCGCCCGTCGGAGTGTAGGATGCCCAAGTGAAATTGGGCACCGGCACCGGTGGAGGGTTGTGGTAGGGAGCAATGGACTTGCCATTGATGATCACGGAATTCCCCGGAGCGATCATGTGCGTGTAGGTCTTCGCCGTGCTGATGCCGGTGCTGGCGTCCGTGGTCAGAGGGACGATCTTCACGCTGGCCGGAATGGCGGGGCGGCTGGTTGCAGAGAAGGGATTGCTGCCTGCCGCGATCTCGATGCCGTCGCGGATGAAGTCACCGTCCGTGTCGTTCTTCACCGGATTCGTGCCGGTGTCCGAGCCATTCACATAGACGCCGGTATTCGACTCCTCGAAGTCGCTCAGGCCATCGTCATCGGTGTCTGCCTTGGCCGGGTTCGTCGGCGGGCGCAATCCAGCCGTGCCCGCAAGCTCGACATCGTCCCGCAATCCATCCCCGTCCGAGTCCGTGAGGACCACGCTGGTGCCCAGCGAGACTTCCTGGGCGGTGGTGAGCCCGTCGCCATCGGTATCGAGCAGCGAGTCGTCGCGGGTCGGGAGGTAGCCGTCGGCAACGTAGGTCACCTCGAAGCCGTCGCTGAGACCGTCACCATCCGAGTCCACCATCAGCGGGTCGCTTCCCGTGTTCGTCGGGGAGACATAGGTCCCGGTCGCGGTTTCCACGAAGTCGTTCAGCCCGTCGCCATCGGTGTCCGCCAGCGTGGGATTCGTCGGCGGGCGGGCATTCGACGGGAGTGCAAATCCGGGCTCCACTTCCTCGCGGTCGTTCAGGCCGTCGCCATCGCTGTCGGCGAGCGCGGGATTCAGGGCCGGCAGCGCGGTCGGGTAGAGCCACGAGGTGCCCTGGCTGATCTCGTATTCCTCTAGGTCCGTGAATCCGTCCCCGTCGAAGTCCGCGATTCCATTGCCACTAAGCGAGGTGATGTTCCCTGCCTTCGCGATTTCCCAAGCATCGGGCAGGCCGTCCGAGTCGTCTTCCTTCGTCACGGCCAGCAGCAGCACCTTGTCCGCCGTGGCTCCGCCGCCGGTGGTGCTGGTCGCGCGCACCCGCACGGAGAACTGCTGCCCTTCGGTCGAATTCGCACCGATGAAGCTGTAGGACGCGGTGAGCAGGGAATTCCCGCTGATTTGGAATTTCGCATTGTCCGTGTCCCCCTCGCCCGCCACCAGCTCGTAGGAGACATTGTCCGTCACGCCGCCCAGCCTGGCGCTCAGCGTGCCGATCTCACTGCCCGCCGTGATGTCGGACTTGAAGGGGAACTCTCCCGTCAACTTCATCTCCAGCCGCAGGGGGCTCTTGTCAAAGATCTGCAGGTTGTCGATCCGCGAGCCGCTGACCGCCTCGCCGATCTCCAGCAGCAACTGGTTCGAGTTGTTCGTCCACTTGTGCGTTTCATTGAGCACCACCTGCATGCCATTGACCCGGACATTCATGGTGACGGGGCTATCGTTCGCGAGGCTGGTGAAGCCGTAGTCCACCACCACCCGGCGCTTTTCCATCGTGGGCGTGTGGCTTGAGGTATTCGTCAGCGCGCCGTTCTTCACGATCTGGCTGGTGCCGCTGTTCCGCAGGCGGACGGCGAAGTCGGTCTCGATGTTTGACGAGCGCTGGCCGGTCGGCTCCGCGTAGAGATTCATCGCGGGGAAGCCGATGCACACGGTCGCGAAGGGCGCGTTCAGAGTGGTGTTCGTGGTGTAGGCGTCGAATTCCACGCGGATCCCGCCACCGCTGAGGATGTAGGGCAGGGCATCCCCGGATGCGAAGTCGAAGCTCATCACCGGAGCCCCGCCCGGAGCCTGCTCGAAGCGGATGCGCCCGTTGCCTGCCGCCGAGGCACCACCGGCGAGATTCAGCATGCCGGAGACGATCGAGTGCTGCTGGGCCGCTGAGCGCGCGACCGCCTGCTCGGCCAGGAAACCGGAGAAGCGGCCATCCAAGCCGGCGAGGTCGAAGCTGCCGGAGTCCGGCACGTCGAAGTTGTCCGACCAGAGCAGGTTGTCGGCATGGAGGGTGGCGAGGGGAAGCGTCGGCAAGAGTGCCGCTAGGAATTTATACGTGGACTTGCACTTCATGGGATTGATGGATTGAGGGGCATGGGAAGGGACAGTGAGCGTCAGGTGCACGGCGTCGTGATTCTCCGGGGATACCGGGGTGACAGCTCCATCCAGGGGAGCCGGACGCCCTGCACATGGGGCGAGGACCGGGCACGCGCCCGTCCGCATCAGGCCCCGGTGGCCGCGCCGTGACGCCGTGCCAGCCGGGGTTTCGCATTACACTGTTGAGCCACGGCAGAGACCGGACAAAAAATTTTCAACAATCTTTCGAGCGCCCGATCCCGACCACCCAAGCGATTCACATTCATCGGAAAGCTGGCGTGGAAAATGCGGCTCAGCGGGTGCCGATAATCTCCTGTCCTCCGCGGTGAAAACCGGTAGGACTACCCCGATTGGAACCTAGGAAGGATGCACGCACCCTCTGATACTCACTTGCTCGCAAGCTGGCTGGAGACCGATTCCGAAGCGGGCTTCCGCATGATCGTCGAGCGCTACGCCGGTCTCGTCTACATGACGGCGAAGCGCACCGGGGCGGACGATGCGATGGCCAAAGAGGCGTCGCAGCTCACCTTCATCACCCTTGCGCGGAAGGCGTCCTCCCTCTCCCGCCGCGACTCGCTCGGCGGCTGGCTGCACGTCACCTCCCGCATGCAGGTGAAGAACCTGCTGCAACTCCGCAAACGCGAGGCGAACAAGCTGCGCAACCTGGGCGTCTATCTCAACGCAGGCGCGTCCCCCGCCCCGGCGAGCACGTGGCGGCAGATCCAGCCGGTGCTGGACCAGGCGCTCGGCGCGCTTTCCACCCGGGATCGCGAGACCATCCTGCTGCGCTACTATCGCTCGCTCAGCGTGCGCGAGGTGGCCGAGGTGATGGCCATCAGCGTGGACGCCGCGCAGAAGCGGATCGACCGCGCGATGGAGCGGCTGCGCCACCAGCTTTCCCGCCACGGTGTTGCAACGAGCACCTCGCTCGGGGCTGTCCTGCTCGCGGGATTTGCGAGCGACGCGCAAGCGGCGGCATTGCTCGCGCCCGGCCTGGCCACGCAGGCATTGCGCGCCGCACCCACGGCCGGGGCCTCCGGGATCGTCGGGCTGATCCTTTCCTTCTTCCAGTCACCCGTGGCCAT
This sequence comes from Luteolibacter flavescens, assembly GCF_025950085.1. Classification (NCBI taxonomy): domain Bacteria; kingdom Pseudomonadati; phylum Verrucomicrobiota; class Verrucomicrobiia; order Verrucomicrobiales; family Verrucomicrobiaceae; genus Neoluteolibacter; species Neoluteolibacter flavescens. The sequence goes on along the minus strand of NZ_JAPDDS010000016.1, from coordinate 65,666 downwards.
CGTGGCTACCATTCTGCTGTTCGTCGCGGCGGTCGCCTTGTTTGCGCCGCTTCCGCACGATCCTTCGCCCCAGGCCACCGCATTCGCCGAACCTCAAAGGCGACGAGCCCTCGGTAGCACGGCATTCGAAAGCAGCACCCGCACGGTCTCCAGCAGCTCCACTGCCGCAGTCGAGCGCCGCCGGTTGGAAGCCACCTATGGCGTGGAAGAGACCGCGCTTTCCCAGACGCTCATCGAGCAGACCATCCAGATTTCCCGCGGCACCCAGTCCATGCTGACGGAGCAGATCCTCCCCGCCTATGAGCGACAGGGATACCTGCCCCTGACCGCGAAGATGAGCCCCGACCTCCAGCTCACCATCGAGCAGCGGCAGAAACTCGCGGCACTCAGTTTCCAAAAGCTCCGCGCGATCGCCGCATCGAAGCTCGAAGCCTTGGATCGCATCGCCGGAAACAATCTCCCCGCGATGGAAATCCTCCTCGCCGGTGATGCCTGCGCCCGCGGCGTGATGCCGGTGGAAACGTATGAGGCCCTGCGCCGCGACTTCGGGCCGGATCTCACCGCACTGGAAAATCCGGTGAACATCGACGGTAGCGCGAGCCCCATCCAATTCGGCGCCGAGAATCCCTGCGAGGACCCCGCCTTCGTCGCCGGCCTCGCCACCTTCCTCGAGCCCGAACAGCTCGAGAATTTCGTCGCTGCCACGACCGGCAAGCTCGCGAACCGCACCGAGTCCGCCGTCAGCGGTCAGAGATTCTTCACCTTCGCCACCATGCCGCCGATGAAACTCGACCGCATCTCCAAGCAGATCGGCGGATCGCTGCTTATCGTCGAAGGCCAGAGCGAAATGCTCCAGACCCTCGCTCAAGCCCGCCAGAATCTTCTCCGCGCCGACTGACCAGTTCGGCGTTCCTTCAAGAAGCCTTCGCGGCAATCTCGTCCCCACCGTAGATCGCGGGAATGCTCACGAGGGTCGGAGCCTGTCCGCTGCCGACCAGATGCATCAGCGCCGGAGTCGCTTCCGTCTTCCGCAGGATGCGCACGATGACTCCCGCCATCGCAGGGGAAGCCGAGTCGCGGGGCGGACCCGAGGCGAGGACCTCAACATGCCACACGAAGCCCGCGCGATTCACGAGGAATGCATCCTCGACGTCGTCGCCGAGGCGAGGCGCATCGATGGTGAAATAGACGATCTGCCCGCGGGTCCAGAGTTCCGGACGGGCAGGCTCCACTTCGGCGATCCGGGAGATCACCGCGCCATGGTGGATGAGAGAGAGCATTGCGAGGAAAGGAATGTGATCGGACGGAGTGGATCCGCGTTCGATGTCAGGCGATCTTTACCAAAAGCAGTTGTGGTGCCTGCCAAGGGAGGGGTCGCACATCACCCATAAGTATCTCGCATGCGCCGCCACCACTTGTGGAACTCGGCGATCATACTTCGGCACCTTCAGGTCCGCATGATTCTCCACCACTCTTCTTGAGGCCCCTTATTCCTATCGTTTTGTGGGATTATTCGCCGACCAAATGGGGTATCCAGCAATGGCCAGAAGAATCACTTCGCAAAATCGGCCATTTTACGGGAAAAACGCTCCTTTAATCCTTACTGAAATACTCCTTTTATTCAGGTTTGATTTGCCCATTGAATTCCCACTTCGAGGAAGGGATAGGAAGGAATGCCAACCGCATTCGCGTCACCGGATTGTGTGGGACCAGGGATCGCCAAGCTGGCGGAGGAGATCTCCGCAGCGCTGGACAGAAGCCATGGCGCGGCCGAGTGGGCCGAGGGCAACATCAAGTCCGCGCTGCAACGCGCGCTGTCCGATGACGACCTGATCACCGGTGAGCTGCCCGCGGCACCCTTCGCCACCTACCGGCAGGAGATCCTCCACGTCGATCCCGCGGGACGCTTTTCCATCGCCGCGCTGATCTGGCTGCCGGGTCACCGCACGCCCGTGCACGATCACCGCTGCTGGTGCTGCTTCGGCGTATGGCGAGGCCGCGAGGTGGAGACGCTGTGGACGCGCGATGCGAAGGGACGCCTCGTGGCGGGCAAGAGCTCCGTGTGCTATCGCGGCGAGGTGGAATTCCTCCACCCTCCGGGCGACATCCACCAGGTGTCGAATGACGACATGACGCCCACGGTCTCCATCCACGTCTACGGGGTGAATCTCACGCACTCCGGCACCAGCATCCAGCGCTGCTACGACGTGGACGCCACGGTGAATGCCGAGGCGGGGCTGAGGACCTTCGCCGTGGTGGGCGCGGGATTCTCAGGTACGATGACTGCCGTACATCTGCTGCGCGAGTGCGGGCCGGACACCCGCGTGGTGCTCTACGAGGCCGCGCCGGACGTAGGCCGTGGCGTGGCCTACGGCACTCGCTGCCTGACCCACTTGCTGAATGTGCCTGCCGGTGGCATGTCCGCCTTCCCCGAGTCCCCGGGGCACTTCCACGAGTGGTGCGCGCGCAAGGGCCGCCAGGTCGCCGCCAGCGACTTCGCCCCGCGCACCTGGTATGGCGAATACCTCGGCGACATCCTCAAGGATGCGGCGCTCTACTCCCGCGCCCGGCTGGAGGTCCGCACCGAGCAGGTGGAGCGCATCGATGGCCACGACGGCGACTTCCAGGTGCTGAGCACGAATGGCGGCGCGCTGCAGGCGGAGGCCGTGGTGCTGGCGATCGGCACACCGCCGGGCCGTGAGAATTTCCCCGCCGGACAAGAGTGGCCCGCGATGGCGGACCCATGGCAATCCAACGCCCTCGATGAAGTCCGCCCGGACGATGAGGTGCTGATCGTGGGCACCGGCCTGACCTGCATGGACGTGCTGGCGGAGCTCTCCGCACGCGGCCATCGCGGGAAGATCGTCGCGATCTCCCGCCGCGGCTTGCTGCCTGCCAGCCACGTGCCGCATGCCGCCGCCGGAGGCCCGGCATTCGATGCCCAGGGCTTCCGCGAACAACTGGCGCGCGAGCCGATGAAGGTCACCCGCCTCTGCCGCCGGGTCCGCGATGCCATCCGGGAAGCGCAGGCCGCGGGCATGGATTGGCGCGACGTGATCAATGCGCTGCGCCCCGTCACCTCCAGCATCTGGGCCGCGCTGCCCGGTCGCGAGCGCCGGCGCTTCAAGAGGCACATCAAGCCCTACTGGGAAGCCGTGCGGCACCGCATCGCCCCCGCGGTCATGGAGGCCGTCGAGCGCATGCGACAGGCTGGAATCCTCGAACGCCACCGCGGCGGCATCGCAAAGCTGGAGCGCCTGCCAAGCGGACGTTACCTCGCGGAATGGACCAGCCCGGCGACCGGCAGCAGCAGCCGTGAATTCAACCGCGTGATCAATGCCACCGGATTCACCGCGCGCCTCGCAGGCTCTAACAGCCCGCTGCTGGACGACCTGCTCGGCAAGGGCTGGATCCGCGAGGACGAGCTGGGCCTGGGCGTGGACACCTCATCCGACTTCCGGCTCGTGGAAGAAGACGGCTCGGTCATCGGCGGCATCTACTACGTCGGCCCGATGCTGCGCGCCCGCTACTGGGAATGCACCGCCGTACCGGAGCTGCGCCTGCGTGCCGCCGAGACCGCCACAAGCGTGCTCAAGCATGCTGCCAGGCCCCAGAAGACGACGCCCCCGACGGACAGCTACCGGACTCCGGAAATGGCCTATCAGATCTGAAGACGCCGCGAGGCCACCGGCACGGCAGCCTCGCGGTGGAGCTTTCATTCACTGCGAATCTTCCTCTCCGTCCTCTTCCTCCTCGTCGTCGTCATCGGAATAGCCGAGCACCTCGACGGTCACAACCGTCTCGATCTCTTCCACCACGGGCTCGTTCTCGGGAGTCGGCGCGGTTTGCTGCGGAGCCGTCGCGGTTTCCCCGGCAGCGGCCACGGCAGTGGAGGCATTGGTCACGGTGGAGACGCTCGGCGCGGACGGGGCAGCCGGTGTTCCGGCGCTGGAGCCGCCGACGGCGATGTTGCCGGCATTGAGCACCTGGTTCGCCGCGATGTTGAGATTGCCCGAGACCCGGATGCCCGCGTCGCCCGCATCGACGGTTCCTTCCGGAGCGATGAGATCCACGTCGCCAAGCGGCACGCCCGCCACCGTGGCGAGGGCACCGATGCCACCGCCGGTCGCGAGGCCCGCAAGGTCCGTCTGCACGGCGGCGCTCTGGGGATCGATGAGCACGCGGGTCGGCGGCGCTGACGTCACCGTCTTCGAGGATGAGCCCGCGGCGATATCGCCCTTTGTGGACCAGATCACCTGATTGCCACCCCGCAGCGTGAAGATGCGGCCGATGCCGATGTTCACGTCGTTGTTCGCGTAGGTGAAGATGTCCCCGCCGCTCTCCGTGATGATGCCCGGAGGCGACTGCGGATTTCCGATCGCGGTATTCGCCAGCGTGAGGCCACCGCCGGGCGTGATGAGATTGATCGCGCCGCCACGGGTCGTGCGAATGCTGCGTCCACGCGTGAGGATGTCTCCCGGTGCCCGGTTCTCACCGATCAGCACCTTGATGGCCGCGAGCGCGGTGTCATAGTTGCCATCCTCCGCATAGTTGCGGCCCGCATCGCGGAGGATGAGGTAGAAGACACCGAGCGCGAGACGCGCCTGATTCTCCGCGTCGAGCGATGCGAAATTCACCCCCGGAGCCAGCTCCTTGAGGTAGGCCGCACCCTCGGCGGTATCGACGTATTGCGCGATGAAGGCCGCGAAATCGAGCGAACTGTCCACCAGCGACGTAGCGTCACTGACACCCGCGCCGACGATCAGGCCTGCCCCCGTCGCGGACAGCGCGGGATTGCGCGCATTCCCGATGCTGGTGATGCCCGCCGCGGTTCCGTCGGCGAGCTCCGCACCGGTTCCCAGGTCGAGCGTGCGGCCTGCGAGCACCTGCAGCGTCCCCGGTCCGGAGATCTGGATGTCGCCAGCATTCGCGGAGCTGTCGTTGTTCACCACGTTGCCCGCGGCATTGGCTAGGAGCCTCAGCAGTGAATTCGCATTCGACGGAATGATGTCGCGGCCCGCGGCCACCACGCTCGTGTCGGACGCGCGGACATTTTGCAGATAGAGCGACACGTCCACGATGTCTCGCGCCGCATAGACCAGCGTTTCCTTCGGAGAGAAAAGCGTGAGACCGGAGATATCTCCGGAGCCCGCATACAGGCGCACCGGCTCTTCGTCGTCCCGATGCAGCAGCCCCGCATCGTGGAGCGCCTGCTTTACCTGCAGGATGGCCTGCGAACCCTGCGTCGCACCGGTCTCGCGGAAGAGCTTGTTCACGAAGTCGAGGAAGCCGCTGCGGGTCGAGCGGGCCAGCGATTGGTCGAAGCCGACGAGCGCGGTGTAGCCATACGGCGACGTGATCCCCGGGATCGCATCGGGATCGGCATCCGAGACATTGATGCGCGAGCTGCCCCACGAGGTGCTGGTGCCATTGAAGGTCACGCGACCATTGCGCTGGAGGCCATTGATCGCGCCCCCGGCGAGCAACTCGAGATTGCCCGTGGCGGACGGGAAAAGCGTCACATTCCCCGCGAGATTGATGTCGCTGCTGAAGGACGTCACATCAAGCGTCGGCGGCAACAGCGATACGAGCGTGCTGAAAGGCGCCGCGGAAGTCTCCGCGATGCGCAGCCACGGCTGGTAGTACGATGCGGAGGCCGGCGTGGTGCGGAGGACCTGCTGCCGGTCGATCCACGCGTAGAGGATATTCGTCGAGCTGCCCGCCCCGGAGACCGGCAGCGTGGTGCCATTCCGCAAGGTGACGGAGCCACCGACCGAGGAAACGCTGACGCTGCTCTCCGGCGAGTAGGTGCTGAAGTAGGACTTCAGCCAATACGTGTTGTTCACTCCCGGAGGCAGCAGGAAGGGGTTCGCGACGGGGCCGAGCAGCAGGTCGCCGAGCGCGGTGACCTCGAAGCCGCCCTTGCCGAGGAAGAGCGTCGTCGGCAGCCACGTGTGCGGGTCAAAGGTATTCGCCGCGCCGCTGAGCTGCGGGATGGACGGAGAGCGCGTGGCATTCGTGACGATGCTGCCTCCGGCATCGAGGGTGCCCCGACCACGCTCGACGTAGTAAACGCCGGCATCGATGTTGTTCCCGGCTCGCACGATCAGGTCACCGCCGCCGAGCTCGACAAGATTCGCCGCATTCGGCGTTCCCTTCGGCATGCGGGCATTCGTCGGGATGACGGCATCCACGTTGTTCACGTTGTGACCGGCGACGAGGCTCACGTCGCCGCCACCGAGGGCACCGACGCCTTGGAAGAAATTGCTGAAGTCCACCCACCACGTGGTCGAGGCGGTATCGCCGAAGCGCGACGTGCCGAATTGCCCCGTGACAGGATCGACGTAGCCACGGCGGTAGAGCCAGTTGTTTGGAAGCTGGCGCTGCGAGTCCGCGATCGGCACGTTCTGGTTCGTCCGCGAGATGTGCTCGATGTCCAGCCCCGCGAAGATCGAGACATCGCCGCCCGCCATCGTGTACTGCGCCGGATAGGACGGGCTCTGCTGGATCGCGCCGAGCGTGATATTCCCGCCCGTCTGGTCGAGGATGGGCAGGTCGAAGGTGCCGCCCATCGTAGGGTCCGCGACCACCGTTCCCGCGGTGTAGATCGTCGCGAAGTGATTCTGCAACTGCACGCTGCGGCCCGCGCGGATGTCGATGTCGCCAGTGCCGGTGCGGATCACCTGGAAGCGGTTCCCCACGGCGAGCGCGGTCGTCGCGTTGTTGCCCGGGTTGTTGGTGGAGCCGTTGCTGTTGGAGAAGTTGTTCGTGTTGTTCTTGCCCAGCAGCAGCGAACCGGTGCCCGCAGCGAGGGCATCCAGCGCGAGGGTCCGTCCATGGTCGGCGGCACCGAGGTCCGCACCGGAAACGAAGCGATACGAGTAGCTGCGGGTATTCACCGGCAGCGTGGCATTGTCCGGTAGCAGCAGTGAATTGTAGGCGCTGGAGACAAAGCCGTCGCTGATCGCATTGAAGAGCGTGATGTTTCCAGCAGCCCGCAGGGTCAGCACGCCTGCCGCGCCCTTCGCGCCGAAGCGGTAGTTCGCGAGGTTCCAGTCCGAGGTGTTCGTGGAGGTGCTGGTGCCAAGCGTGAGATTGCCCGTGCGGTGCACGATCTCCGCTCCGGGCGCGAGCACGAGAACTGAGGCGAGGCCCGCGTTGTTCGCCAGCAGTCGATTGGAGATCGAGATGTAGGCGGCGCTGGCCGTGCCTGCGGCACCGAGGAAGCTCTCCCCGTCAGCCTTGATCTCGTTCTGGACCGCGGTGGTGATTGTCCCGTTGGTACTAGTGAGATCGTAGATCTTGTAGCCCTCGACGAGGATCGAGGAGGCACCGGTCACGGTGGAGTCCAGCGAGGTCACCGCCATATCGCCCGCGATCTGTGGCGCGCGGAGGTGGAGCTTGCCCGTGAACTTCCCTTGCGCGGCGCTGCCCGCGTTGTTCGCAGCCACGGAGAGGTCGATCGAGGAGCCGCTGCGCAAGGTGAGCGCGCCCGGTCCCGCCGCGCCATCGCGCGAGGATCCGGCTTCCAGCGTGATCGCGCCGCCCTTGCCCGCATTGCTGAAATCATCGCCGGAGGCATCGAGACGCGATCCCGCCGCAAGGACTAGATCCCCATTGGCCGCGAGACGGATACTGCCACCCGTCGCACCCGAGACATCGACAGTGCCCGTGACGGTGATGCCGCCACGATCCGCGGAGAGCACGAAGTCCCGCGCCACCGAGAGCCCATCGAGCGTGACGTCGCCACTGCGGACACGGAAATCCTGCGAACCCGTGAAGGATGCATTTCTCAAACTGGCGGCGAGGCCCGACAAGGAAGGCAGCACCGAGGTATCGAGCGAGAAGCTGCCATCCATCCCTCCACTGCCACCGCTGCCAAGCAGGGTGCCCGCGAGCGTGAAGTTCCCGTTCGGATTCGAAATTGCCAGCGTGCCCGCATTCCCGCCGCCGGCGTGAGCGGAGAGATCCAGCGTGGCTGCCGATGCCACGGTCACATTGCCCGCGTAAGCGGTCAGGCGGATATTCCCGGCTGACGAGTAGCGCACGGCATCGCCGAAGACCTTGCGACCACCGGAAACATCGAGCCTGCCGGTCACGGCGAGATCGCCGGTCGTCGCACGCAGCGAGAGATTGCCACTCTCTAACAGCACCTCGCTCCCTGCCGCGATGGATGAACCCGTGAGCGTGAGCGTGGACCCCGCGCCGCCCGCGAGCAATCCGCCTGCAGGATTGCTGCCGGTGGTGGACACGAGTGCCAGATTTCCGCCCGCGGTGATGGTGCGCACGGCACCCGCGGCACCGGTCAGGCGCGGCGTATCGAGCGTGAGCCCGGCCTGTGCGCTGAGCCCGCCGGTGCCTTCGCCGAGAATGCCGCGCGTCGCGGTGAGGCGGACATTGGAGTAATGGTTCAGCGCGACTTGGTTGCTGCCGAGGCGGATCGTCGCGGCGGAGATCTCCAGCGAGCCCGATGCCGTGCCTGGCGTTCCTGCGGTGGCGGCGTTCGGATTGTGCAGCAGCACGTCATTCGCGACGATGCGGGCAGTGCCCGCCCCTTGGCCGACACCCCGGATCTCCGAAGCGCCGAGCGTGAGACTCTTCAATGCTGGCGAGCCGAACTGACCCGCACCGTGCAGGTCGATGGACGAATAGCTGACCAGGCCCAGCGATGCAGCCGTGCCAAAGGTGGCGAGGAAATCATTGTCCAGCACCAGGCTGCCACCGGCTGGGACAGCAAGCGAAGGATCGAGCATCACGCTGATACGGCCCGCGCCAAAGGTATAGCTCTCCGCGGAAAGCGAAGCGGTCCCGTCCAGCGAAAGGCCAGCAGTTGAGTCAAGGATGATCCCACCACCCGTGATGCCCGCACCGGCACCGATGGAGAGCAGCGGCGTGGCGGAGGAAGTGGTACCACTGCGAAGTACGGTGGCCGTAGGATTTCCCGAGACGCGGACCAGCGCGCCATCTCCGGTGATCCGCAGCGTATCCGCGCCGGACGTGCGGTCGCCGGTCGAGACCAGCTTCGCGCCTGCGGCGAGGACGAGCTGGTTCTTCGCCGCGAGGATCAGGTCCTCCGCACCCAGCGGAGCGCCCGCATTGTCCACCGTGATCTTCCCGCTGGAGACCGTGACGGTGGAGGTGCCATCGGCATTGCGGCTGCGCGTGCCGCCGATGAGCAGGCTTTCCGCGCCGAAGGCATTCAGCGCGGCAGAGTCCAAGGTGATGACACCGGGCCCGCCGCTGGTCGTCCCATTCGAGATGAAGGTATCGAGCTGCGTGCTGATGTCGATGGATGCCCCGCGTCCGCCGCTGATCGATTGAGAGGCGACCGCACCGGCGAGGTCCATCGACTGCGTGGCCTGGAAGCGCAGGTATCCGGAATCCGTTGGCAAGACCGGCGCCGGGGCATTCAGCGTCGCCGCGCTTTGCTTGAGGAAGGTATTCGCTAGGAAATCGAAATACTGCGCGCGTTGGCGGACCACTTTTGACGAGGCGACTTCGAAGCGCGTCGTGATCGCAGGCATAGCGCGCTCGTCATTGAGCGAGTTGTAGCGATAGCCGTTCACGATGCTCGCACCGCCGGGCACCTCCAGCGTGCCGTAGCCACCGGCATCGCTGGCGCTGACGAGCACGGCATCCGGCAGCAGCGCATAGCGGGCGGGCAGGAGCGTGTACCACCCTGCCGCGAGCGTCTTGCTGCCCTGCAGGTAGACGCGATCACCCACCGCGAGCGTGGAATTCGTGTAACCCGATGCACCGCCGATGAGATTCGTGGTCGCGGCGGAGTCGTTGTAGGCGGCATACGGCGCGTAGTCCGCCCCGTAGGACGGGATGATCGCAAAGCTCCCCGTGTTCGCGAGGATGTCCACCGGCCCGCCGAGGCCGGACACCCAGCGATCCGCGTAGAGATCCCCTCCCCCGCGCAGGTCGATGGACGAGCCCGCCTCCTGGGTGATGTTCCCGCCGGAAAGCGTGATCGACTTCTCCGGCAGGCCACCCGCCGTGATGTCCACACCGCGGGGATCGATCCACACCGTGCCGTCCGGGCTGTAGCCATAGGGCAGCACGAGGCCCTTGCCAGTGACCGGATCGACGCTGGAGACCGACGTGATGCTGCCGGACTCCAGCGTGAGATCCGACGTAACCGGGAACGGCCTCGCGGTGCCGGTGAACCAATCGCGCGGCGCAGTCCCGGAGCCATCCCATCCGAGCGTGATGGTGCCAAAGGGAGCCCTGAGCACGCCGCCCTGATGAATCGTGGAGGCATAGATGCCCAGCTTCCCGCCCGCCGAGTATGGCAGGCTGCGCGAACCCGAGGATGTGATGGTGATCGAGCCCTTCTGCGCGCCCGAGACATTCTGGTAATCGTAGGCGATGAGATTGAACTCGCTCGCCGTGGTCGGATAGATCTGGCCCGCACGGATCGAGAGATCCCCCGCCATCACGAAGGTGCCATTGCCCCGCACGTCGCCGCCTTCCGCCACCAGATTCGCACGACCGGTGCCCTGGAGGCTCAGGCTGCCCACGTCGATGTGGCGGGCCTCGATGTCCAGCGTGCCGCTGCCGTAAGTCGCCGGGATGATGAAGGGCGAGCCATTGACGATGATCGGGCTGACTTCTTCCGTCGGCAATTGCGGCGGGCGGAATGGCATGCCGATGGAGACAGCACCCGCCCTCACGGTAAGGGCGGAGTCATTGAAGAGAATCCCCTGGTTGCCGAGGCTGACCTGACCGCGGGCATCGATGGTCACCGCGCCGCTCGTCCTGACCACGCCGCCGAGCGCGAGCGAATCGAAGCCGCCGCTCTGGAACGAATCCACCGCGAAGAATCCATGACCGGAGCCGAGAGTGCCGGTGATGGTTTGGCCGATTGAATTGTTAGAAAGCGAGCTTCCGATGACCGGCCCCGACTGGGTGATGGTCAGCGTGACATCCGCCGGGGAAGGCACGTCCGCACTGGTGTAAAAGCGCCCCGACGAAATGGACAGCGATCCACCGGAAGCCGATGCCCCACCGGCATTGCCCCGCAGGGTGGCATCGGAGAAGAGAAATTGGCCGCCAGTCAGCGTGATCGAGCCGGCATTGCTATCCACCTGCACCGGCACGGTCTGGCGAATCCGCGGGCGATTCGTCAGGCCGGTCGTCGGGACCGGATTAGACGGGGTCGTGGTGTACGCGGGGTCCACGTCGAGGACGCCGCTGGTGCCCGAGACATCGAGCACCGCACCCGCGCTTGCAACGAGATTCCCGGAGACGCTGATGCTTCCTCCGCCCAGCACGCTGCCGATGCGACGACCGTAGGCATCCGGCCTCAGCACCACGGTGCCCGCGGTGGAGAGGACGCTGTGCGAACCGAGGAAGGTGGTGGCGACGGCTTGGTTCGGATCGCCGAAGACATTGCCGGAGTTAGAACTTCCCGAGACGCGGATCGATCCTGCGGGCGCGAGGATGGACCCGAGCACCGTGGCCGTGCTGCCGCGCACCTCGACCGCGGCACCCGGGTCGGTGCGGATCACCGAGCCTTCGCCGATGACGACATCGCCACGATGAAGCAGGAAGCCTGTGGCCGCATCCCGCACGCCGTCCGAGGTGAAGCTCAGGCTCACCGCCTGGCGCTCGGAGACCTCGGGATCGCGGCCATGCACGTCCGCATACTCGCCGAGGCGCAATCCACCACCGGACGAATTTGCCACCGCCGCGAGGCGCTTCGCGACCGGGGTGAGCAGCGTGTTTTCCGCTACCTTCACCGCCGTGAGACCGGGACCGCCGAGCCCCTGGATATTGAACTTCGTGAAGCCGCCCTCGCTGAAGAATGACGGATCGAGATGATATACGCCCGCAGGCGCGGTAGCACCGCCCACCTGGATGGCACCGGCTTGCAGGGTGAGCGTGCCACCCTTCCCGCCTGAGATCCCGCGCAGGGCACCACCGAGGTGAAGGGTGCCGCCGAGATTTGAGCTCACGCCGGGGTCCTTGCCGGTGAGGATGGAAATCGAGCCGGCATTGCCGTAGCGGCCTCTGCCATCCGAATTCATCGCGTAGCCGCCGGACACATCCACGAGGCTGCCGCTGCCGAGATCCGCCGAGTAGGCCTCGATGCGGATGCTGCCTCCGTCGGCGATCGCAGGCGTCGCATAGGAGGAAGCGAAGCGGTCGTCCGTGACGAGCCCCGCCGTGCTCAGCGTGGCACCCTCGGCCAGCGTGAAGATCCCTCGGCCCGGCCTGATCGGCGGGGCCACCGGTGGATTCTGCGACAGGCCAACGGCGACATCGTAGGGCGAGGCATTCAGCGCGGTGAAGAACAGCGATCCTCCCGCGGCGGTGACGTTGCCGAGGATGTCGATGTTCGATGCTGTTAGAGAAATCGAGCCACCCGGCGATGCCGTCAGGTGCTGGCCCTCGGCCACGGTGATGGTGCCGTTCTCATTCGTGACCGCGAGATGGCCGAAGCCGCTCGACGTCAGCAGACCGGGAGAGAGGAAGACCTCGTTCTTCCGCGCGTCGGGCAGCGCCACCGCGTTGCCATTCGCATCCAGCGCGAAGTCCGGCACGTCATCCTGCTCCACGCCTTCCTTGAAGACGATGTCGAGCCCGTCCGGGTAAGTGACGAAGTAATTCGGCGCGAGATTTTCCCGGCCGCGGAAATGCAGCGCGAGGGTGGCGGCCTTTGGCAAGGCGCTCGATCCGGGCTGGTTGCGGATCTGGTTTTCACCCGCGACGGTGTTTCCGCGCAGCGAGCCATCCAGCACGATGGCCGGGGCCGTGATCGTGACGGAGCCCGCATTCGCACCCTGCGTGTAGCCTTCCTGATAGCGCGTGCCTGCCGGGGCGAGGGCACGGCTAAACTTCTCCACCACTCCCCACTTCGAGTGCGCGACCGATGAATTCCCGGTGTAGATCCCGGAGTAAACCTGATCCGGCGTCGCCTGGGAAATATCGACGATCTGGCCATTGCTGACCACTCGCGTCGTCGCAACGGTGCCGCCCTTGAAATTCGTCCAGCCGCCGGACACATCGATGACCGAGCCGTCGCGCACCACCGCCGCATCGCCCGCGGAAATCGTGAGCGTGCCGCCTGCCGTCGTGAGCTGCGCGACGTCCCGCTGCACGAGACCGAGGTAGCCGATAAGGTCCGCCAGCGGCGTGCCCACCCACTGCCGGCCATCATAGGTGCCGGTCTTCCCGAGATCGACGACGATAGTCTCCCCGCGAAGCTCGCCCTCGCGCTGGACCGGTGCCACCGATAGCTCCGAGCCTCGCAACTCGAGCTCGATGATATTCTGGAGCACCGAGGCGAGGGCATCGGTCGTGCCCGCCAGATTGATCACCGAGCCATGGTCGAGGAAGACCTGGCCGCCGGTGGAGACGAAATTCGAAGTCGGCAGCGTGGTGGAATTGAGGAATGCCCACGTGCCCGCCTGGATCGAGGCCTTCGCATTCGGCGCGAGCAGGATGGAGCCCTGCGCGTGGTGGATGTTCTTCCCCTGGAGATTGATCTGCGAGCGCAGCGCAAGCTCCGTGCCGATGGAGGTGGCGGTGCTCGTCAGCTCCGGGAGGATGCGGATCACGCTATTCTCACCGAGCGTGATGTTCCCGGTCGATCGCCATGCGAAGGCGCTGCCGGTATTCGGATTCGACGCGACGAAGCCGGGATTACTAACGGCATCGTAGTTCGCCAGCAGGTCCACGCGTCCGTTCAGCGAGACCGAGGTGGTGCTGTCGATCGCGCCATTCTGCGCGATGGTTTTCCCCGTGAGCAAGGTGCTGCCACGCGCGATCTCGATCAGGCCATTGTTCGTGACCGTGCCAGCATACGGCGAAAGCGCGGACGCAGGATCCACAACCGCGCCCACGAAGACATCGAGTCCGCGCAGCGAAGGGTCCGCCGTATTGTGAGCCACCACGCCGACCTGCAATCCCGCGGCAAGGATGACCTGCCCGGAAGGAGACGAGAGCGTGCCATCGTTCGTCACGTTCGCCCCCGCGAGGAAGATGCGGCCACCATTCCCATCCGCGGAGACGGATGTCTTAATCTGCGCTCCGGCCTGGACCGTGACGTCGCCGATGTCGCCCTGGCCGAGACCATTGAAGAGGAATGCCTGGGTCGGATTGTTGAGCAGGCCGTTCGCGACAAGCTCGTCATTGATCGGCAGCGCGGACACGGTCAGCGCCCCGGTATTCACCTGGCTCGAGCCACCGAAGATCACGCCGTTGCGGTTGATCACATAGACCTGTCCCTGCGCCTTGATGGTGCCGAGGATCTGCGTGGGATTGCCGAGGGGATCGTTGACCTTGTTGAAGGCGATCCATTGGTTCGCTCCCGATCCAGCCGCGGATTGGTCAAAGGTGAGCGTGGTGTCCTTGCCGACGTTGAAGGTCTCCCAATTCAGCAGCGCCTGCTGCGCGGTCTGCTTGATGGTCACCTTCGTCCCACTGCTGTCGGTGGTCTGGGTTGGCAGCTCTGCACCCTGCCACCACGAGGCATCGGTGGCGACATTGCCATGCACCTGGAGGCCGCCTTGGCCGAGGCCGTTTGGCACATTGGGCAGCGGCGCTCCGGTTCCCGGGTGGTTGCCGAGGTTGTTCGGCCCGTTCACCGCGTTGTTGCGGGCGGCGAGCTGCATCGCGCGAACCGCGGCGATCGCCTGGGTCGTCCGCGCCAGCGAATCCTGCGCATTCGTCCGCGCCTGATTCGTCACCGAGGGAGTGGTGCCGCCGGATGGGGTCGCGCTCGCCGCCGGTGGTGCCGCACCGCCGCTGCCTCCACCACCACGCAGGATGTCCGCATTCGCCTGCATCATGAGCACGGACATGCCCCACGTCATGTGGAGCGCCGTGGTCAGGAGCGAGTGTCGCATGGTGGCTTCGATGTTCATGGCGCTTGGTTCTTCGTGGCGGTGCCGGCGTGCGGTCCTGCCGGTTTACTTTTCTAACAATTTCCCGAGTTCGATCTCGTTGATCGCGAGCGGATGATCCTTCAGCAGCTTGGCGAGGTATTCTTGGCGATTCAGGCGTGCGCGCTCGGCGCGGAGCTGGACGGCCAGTTGGTCACGCACCTGATCGAGCGCCGCGGTGTGGGCTTCCTTCGAATCCAGCATCTTCAGGATATGCCAGCCATCGTCCAGCTTCACCGGCTCGGACACCGTGCCGGTGGCGAGCTTCGGGAGCTTCTCGCGGATCTCCGGCTGCACCTGTGCCTCGGAGATCCAGCCAATCTCCCCGCCCTTCGCCTTGCTCGCGGCCTCGTCGCTTTCGGCGGCGGCGATGGCTGCGAAGTCGGCATTCTTCTCCTTCAGCTTCTTGCCCACCGCATCCAGCTTCGCCTTCGCCTTGTCGGTCGCGGCCTTGTCCGCGTCCTTCGGCAGCGCGACGAAAACCTGCGCGAGCCTGTAGGTCTTCGGCACCTGCAGCGATGGCTTCGCCGCCTCGTAGGCTGCCAGCAAATCGCTCTCCGACGGGAAGTCCGCGGGCACCTTTGCCGCATTCTCCAGGAAGCTCTCGGTCAAGGCGGACTCGCGCGCACGCACGAGCTTCGCCACCACCTCCGGCTGCTGATCCCACTTCTGCGCGAGCGCTTCCTTCAGCACCAGGCGCTGGATGAGCAGGGCGCGCACATACTGGCTGAGCGCCGCCGGATCCTTTGCCAAGGCGGCGTCCTGCCCGGCTTCGAGGCCCGCGATGGCTTCGCGGATCTCGTCGGTCTTGAGTTCAAGTTCGCCGATCTTGCCAAGCGTGGCCGTGTCAGCGTGGAGGGCCGCAGTGGTGGTGGCGGCGATGAGTGTGAGCAATCGGAGTTTCATGGTGTTCTCGTGGTCGAGTTACGGTTTCTTGGGAGCGGCGAGGCGTTGGTCGATGATCCGGTCCTTGTAGCCTTGGACGTGGTTCTCGATCTCGACGCGGGCGTTGCCGATGAAGGGTTCCTTCGCGGCGAGGGACTTCCCGAGCGCGTAGTTCTGGTAGCGGTCGAGGATCTCGTTCGAGACATTGAAGAGCGCGATGTTCTTCCGCTCGCGGTCAGCCACGGTGTGCTTCAAGGACACCACCTCGCCCGCAAGCTTCTCGCGCTCTCCCTCGTTCTTCTTCGCGGAAGAAACCGCCGTCTGGTAGGCGGCCTTCCACTTGTCGAGCGCCACGATGAAGTCGGCGAGGCGCTTCTCGCGCTCCGCCAGGCGGTTGCTGAGCGTGGCGATGCTTTTCTCGGAGTCGGCCTTGTCGTCGTTCGCCTGCTTGGCCAGCGCGGCGTTGCGCTTCTCCAGATCGGCGACCTTCGCCTCAAGCGACTTCGCCCTTTGCTCGGCGGCGATGAATGCCGCCTGCGCAGTCGCGGTCTCACCCTGTGCCGTGCGGAGCTGGAGCGTCGTGTTCTTCAACGCCTCGCGCAGCCGTGCGCTCTCGTCTTCCTGCGCGATCCCGGCGAGGGGCAAGAGCAGGGCTGTTAGAAGGAGGGCTTTCATGATCAGAACTTGGCGTTGATGTCGAATTGCAGGGTGTCCGTGCTAAGCGGCGGACCGGAGACCTCGTCGGAGCTCATCCACTTGAGGCCGAGGCGCACGTTCGGGGAAACCGCGACCGCACCGCCGAGGGTGAAGCCGTGCACGTTCGTCCCGCCCCCGCCGAAGTCGGAATCCGTGAAGCCGTCCACGACCGCATCCGACTCCACATAGCGATAGCCGAGTCCCGCGACCCAATCGCCCCTCTTGTCCATCGCCGTCTTGCCGAACTGGAACATCATGTTCCAAGCCGTGTCGCCGCCGTCGAAGGTGCCGGTGCCCGCACCGATGCGGTTGTTCACGGCGATCGCCCCGATGTCGTTCGCATCGAAGGCGAGGTTCTTCAGGAATTCACCTGTCAGCGCGAACTTCACCGGATCATACGCCGAATACTCCAGCTTGCCGGTGAGCGCGAGCACTTGGAATGACGAGGCGAGACCGTAGTATTGCCACTGGTTCGTGGTGCCGAAGCCATTGGCCGCCGTCGGGATGATGTTCCGCAGCGCCATGTAGGTATTGCCGCGCTGGGCGAAGGACGGACGGGTCGCATCGGTATTCCCCGCGTCATTCGGCCCCAGTGGGACATACGGAGTGGAGAGTTCGCCCTCAATGTTCGAGAACTCATACCACGCCACGCCGAACTTCGCCTTGAGGTCCTCGTTGATCGTCCAGTCGATGCCCGCCTGCGCACCGTAGAGCCACTTGTCCTGGCTTTCGAATTTCGATGGCTGGTTCGACGCGAAGTTCAGGTCCGTATTATAAACCGGGAACAGGCCCGCCGCGCCGAAGGCGGTCACGCGGTCGTTCACGCTTGCACGTCCGCGCAACGCGAGACCGTCGAAGCCGATGTCGTCATCCCACATCACCTCGGTGCTGAAGAAGGGATTGTCGAAGCGACCGATGACCGCGGACAGCTCGTAGTCCTCGTTCTTCACCGCCTCGTAGGCGATGAAGGCGCGGTCGAGCCAGATCTGGTACTTCGAGAAATTCCCACCCGATCCGCCGAGCGACTGGTTTGGCGAGACCGGCGAATTGCTGTCGCCCGTGGCAACGCGGAGGCCACCGGTGAAGCCATCGCCGAGCAGTATGTCCGCACCGAGCCTCACGCGGAGACGGGCACGATCACGGTCCTGATCGACGTTGTATTGCGGCGAGAAAAGCGTGCCGGACGTATCGAAGGGAGCGCCGGTATTGATCGCGTTGAAATTCGGGAATGCACCCGTGTTGTCATTCCCATCGCCGAAGAAGATGCCCTCATAGCGGCCGCGGATATCGCCAAAGGGACGGATGCGCGAGGTCCACTCGGGAGCACTCGATTTGCCCCAGCCCTCCTCGCGGGCCTCGGCCATCAGCTCCTGCTTGATCTCGTCGCGGATGCCATTGCGGACCGTCTGCGGCACGTAGCTCACGCTCACCTCGCCCTCCTGGCGCGGCGGTGCCGGAGGAACTGCGGCGACGGCGGCAGCCTGCGCGGTCTTTGCCTCGGCCTCCGCCTGCTCGATGAGGGCAAGCCCTTCCTCCTGGGTGAGCACGCCCTTCTTGACCATGAGCACCACGAGATTCACCGCCATGTTTGGCGAAGGCGCGGGCAGTGCCTGCGGTGCTGGCTCGGGCGGAAGCTCGGGCGCCGCGATGTTCGTCTTGAAGACCTCGTCGTACTGCTCCTGCGTGGTCGGCGTCGTCACCGGCGGGAGATCCGGTGGTTCTTCGGCACGGGTGATCGCTGCTCCCGCGAGGGCTGCGGCGATCGTGGCCAGGATGGGGTGATGGGCGTGCTTGGTGGGCATGGCGGTTCTTGGGAAAGGAGAGGAAGGAGGAGTCATGCGCGCGGCTTCGCGCTCTTCGCGCGGGTCTTCACCACACCGGGCTTGCCGCTGGGCGGCGGCTGGGGAAGCAGCACGCCGGTGAAGTCATGGGAAAGGATGCGGTCGATCGCGGGATCGCCGGTGGAGGGCTCGGGAGTGATCGAGAGAACGCGACCCTCCGCACTCACGCGGACGTTCAGCGTCACGTCATACGTTGCCTTGCCGAGCACCGGGTGTCGCTTCAGCTCGGCCTGCAAGGTGGTGCTGACACCGCGGAGGAAAGCGGCGCGGGCACCGGAGGTTCCCGGGCCTCCCGGTCCGCTGCCACCGGGGCGGCCATCGCCGCGAGTGGACAGGCCGAAGCCATCAGCCCCGTTCCCGGTGATGCTGGTGCCCAGTCCTTCGTCCGGCGGCTCTTCCGGACCGGGGACTTCCGGCTCGGCTTCCTCGACCTGCTCCTCTTCGACAAGTTCCTCGGGATCTTCCGGCTCCGGTGCCTTCTCGGGCTCCGGGGTGGGAGGAGGAAGCAATGGCGGAGGTGGTGGAAGAGGAGTGATCGCCACGATCTCCACAGGCTTCGGCTTCTTCTTCGCCGTCTCCGAGCGATTGCACGAAGAAGCAGCCGCGAACAGGGCAACGACCACCGCGCCACCGATGATGCGATGGACCAGCCAGCCGAAGTTTTCGGAATGACGTGCGCTCATGATTTCGCAGGTTGGGTGGCGAGGCCGATCTTCGTGATCTTCAGCCGAGCCAGGACATCGAGTACATCCATGATGGCTTCGTATTGCGTGGCGCGATTCCCGCGGACCACGGCAGGCAGATCCGGAGTGGTGGCCTTCAAGGCACCAAGACGGCGCTCCAGTTCGCCGAGCGTGACCGGCTCGCGGTTCAGCTCGATCTGGCCATTGTCGCCGATGATGATGGCCTGGACCTTCGGCGCGTTCGGATTCGCCGCGGCGGAGCTCTTGCTCGCGCTCGGGAGCTGCACCTTCATCCCCTGCACCGCTGCCGTGGTCATGATGATGAAGATCAGCAGCAGCACGAGGTAGAGGTCCACCATCGGCGTGACATTGATGTCGTCGTAGTCTTTCCCGTCGTCGGCTTGCATGGTTGCTTCAGCGTGAGGTTTCGGCAGCCAGGCCGATGTCATCGATGCCCACGCGCCCGAGCACCTCGAGCACGTCCATGATTCCCTGGTACTGGCTCTTGCGGTCGCCGCGCACCACCACCGGCAGGTCCTTCGTCGTGGACTTCAGCGTGCCGAGCTTGCTCTCCAGTTCGGCGAGCGTCACGGGGATGGTATTGAGGGCGATCTTGCCCTCGTTGTTCACCGTGATGGCCTGCATCTTCCGCTGCGACAGGTCCACCGCCGCGGACGACTTCGGGAGCTGCACCTTCATTCCCTGCACGCCCGCCGTGGTCATGATGATGAAGATCAGCAGCAGTACCAGGTAGAGATCCACCATCGGCGTGACGTTGATGTCGTCGTAGGACTTGTCGTCGGCGGAGGCCATGGCGTCAGGCGACCTTGTCGTTGTTAGGCGCGTAGGGAGAAGACTCCCCGGCGGGCGGGTAGAACTCGGCCATCTTCGCGACGAACTCGTCGATGAAGACGTGCATGTCGCTCGTGGTCTCCTTGATACGGCTATTCAGGTAGCTGTAGATGAAGAGTGCCGGGATCGCGACGACCAGACCGGCGACAGTCGCCAGCAGCGCGGAGGCGATGCCTGGCGCGATCGAGTTCACGTCCACCTCACCGCTCTTCGAGATGATCGCAAAGGTGATCATCACGCCTACCACGGTGCCGAGCAGGCCGACATACGGGCCGCCGGCGATGCTGATGGTGAGGTAAACGAGGCCCTTCGTAAGACGATGTGTCTCGCGCACCAGGCCGCGGTCCAGCGCCGCGCGCACCGCCTGGATCGAGCGGCCGGAGAGACCCTTCGTGCGATCCTTGTCGCGATCAAGCCGGTGGCGGATCTCCTTCGAGCCGATGTGATAGATCTGATAGAGCGGCGACTGCCGGATCAGCCCGCGCGTGCGATCGTCCGCCGTCTGCTCCAGCGAGCTGATGCCCGCGGGGTCATTGTGATCGAGCGCCGTGAGGTCGGAAGAAAGCTCCTCCCACTGCTGGAGGAAGGCGCGCGTGCCTTTCTGGACCTTGTTGAGATAGGTGAATTTCTTGAACGCCACCGTCCACCCGATCACGATCATGACCACGCAGACACCGATGGCGATCCAGCCGTCGAACATCATGTTCTTCGCGATGTCTCCGAAGAGCATCACGTGCTCCAGCGCCTCGCTGTGACCGCCGCCACCTTCGCCGCCCTCCACTTCACCGAGCGAAACCGTGCGCTGTCCGGCATCCGTGCCTCCCTGGCTGATCGCGGTGAATTTCACCCAGTCCGCGGAGCGCGGGGCGCTGGAGATTTGCAGTTCATCGATCTCCCCGACGAAGCGCGAACCCGCCTCCGTGCCACCGATGGTCAGTGCACCATCCAGCACCGGCAAGGTCGCCGCAAGCTGGCTCACCGGCTCGCCATTCACGAAGAGCGAGACCTTCCCCGCCTCCGCCGTCGCCGCGAGGTGCGTCCAGCTCCCCGCCGTCACCGGCTGGCCGGGAGTGCTGCGCTCGCCGCCCGCGGCCACCACCGGCACGCCATTGTCCAGCACGATACGGAAGTCACCGCGGCGGAAAATCTCCGCGCCCGCTTGCAGCGCGGTCGGCTTCACCCAGGCCGACCATGTGAAGCCATTGCTGAAGTCGAGCGAAGGCGATGCGGCCACCGTCACCGGCTCCGCACCGAGCAGGCGGGCACCGCTGCCGATGATCGCGCCCTCCGATGACGTGAGTGGAATGCTGCCATCGTTTCCATTCGCCGTCGCATCCGCAGGAGCACCACCGCGATCCGCGAAGTGCCACACCAGCGCCGCGTCATGGACATCGCCCGGCTTCGCCACCGGCACTCCGGCGGGATTCGCAGATCCGTAGTAGAGATTCACCGTGGTGGCACCACCCGCCGCCAGCGATGGCACCTTCACCCAGATGAAGCCGCCATCCACGAGGCCATCGTACTTCTCGATCTCGTGCGGCAGCACCGTGCCATCGTCCGTGACGAAGCGCAGGTCGCTGCCATCGGGGGCGGCATTGGCAAATTGGAAATTCCCGTCGTGCAGGCGTACCAGCACCGCCGCATTTTCCACCGCGCCGGAGAGATTCGCGGCATCGGAGCCGGTGTTGATGTTGATCTTCTGGCGCTGGGTCCACTCCTTGTTCCACCAGCCTTCGGCGGCGTGGAGCGGGGCGAGAAGCGCGAGGGAGGCGATGACGTGACGTGCGATCATGGTCAGGAAGGGGACTGTTAGAATTCGGCCCAGCCGCGGAAGGTGACGCGGACCTCGCCGGACTCGGCGTCGGTCTGGGTGGTGAAGGGCACCGCGACATCGAGCGAGCCGTTGTAGTGGTCGCGCAGGCGGAAGCGCGTGCCCACGCCGGCGCTGAGGAAATTGTAGAAGGACTTCTGCGAAGGCAGCGGCTTCAGCACCGTGAGCGTGCCGCCATCGACGAAGGCGTGCAGCCGCCACTCGTCCGCCTGCTTGCCGCGCTCGTCCTTCTTTCCGATGAAGGAGCGCGTGCGATACTCGGCTGAGCCGAAGACGCCGTTGTCGCCCAGCGCGGTCGCTTCCAGGTAGCCGCGGGCATTGCCGAGGCCGCCGCCACTGAGTTGCTCGCTATTCACCAGCGGCTGGCTGGAGAGCTGGCCCTGCACCTTGCCAAAGAGCTGTGCGCCATCCTTCAAGTCGCGCGTGTGCGAGACATCCCCGCGCAGGTAGATGTAGCTGCCGTCGGATTGGTAGCGCTTGTTGTCAAACTCGCGACCGTCTCCGCCCATGCCTCGCAGGTGGAAATTCAGCGAGAGGTTCGCCTGTGTGAAGGAGTCCTTGCGCACCCAGTTCGCGCCGTAGTTCGCACTGATCGGATAGTACTCGATCGGCGTGTTCCCCGTGACACCGGCCACGGTCAGGTCTTCCTCGAAGGTCTTCCAATCCATGCCGAGGGCAAAGGTCTGGTAAAAGGTGTCCGTGCCCGGCAGGTCGAAGAGCGCGCGCAGGCCGAGGATCTCGCCGCGACCCGCCACCGCCGCGCCGCCCAGCGTGGAGATGTCGCTGTCCTGCTTCGTGGCCTGGAGCATCAGGCTCACGCCGTCCGAGACACGGGCGAGATAGTAGCCGGAGTAAACCAGCGCATCGTCCGGATTCTCCGGAGCGACCTGGAAGTCCAGCCCGAGCGTGTGGCCGAGCTGGAAGAGATTGGCATAGCTGAGCGAGGCATTCAGCCGGGTCTGCGTGGTATTCGGGCTATAGCAGTTGTTCAGCTCCAGCGATCCGTGCAGCGGGGACCTGTCCTCGACTTCCAGATCGACGTCGAAGGTCCCGGGCTCCACGCCGGGGCGGAGCTGCGGCTTCACCGTGCGATCCGGCAGGCGGTTCAGCGCGATGATCTCCGCCTTCACCTGGTCGAAGTCCGGCACATTCCCCTCGGCCAAGGACGGGATCTCCCGCTTGATCCTACTAGGAAGATAGTAGCGGGATCCCGTGACGCGCAGCCTGCCGATGGCCCCCTCCGTCACCTCCAGGCGGATGATGCCCGTGCGGGGATCTTGCGGCGGGATCTGCACCGTCACGGTCTGGTAGCCCTTGTCGCGATACGACTTCTCCAGCGCGGCGCGTGCGCCTTCCACATCCGCCGCCGTACGGCCCGGGCCGAGGAAAGGATACACCGCCTCCTCGATCTCCAGCGACGAGAGCAGCTTCGAGCCCTGCACGCGATACTCGCGGACCAGCAAGGTCATCTCCGGCTGCGGCTGCTGCGCGAAGGCCGGAAGCAGCCCCGCCATGACAAACGAAAGTCCCAGCACGGCCATGCGGACCGGGCGGGAAGGACGCGGGAAAAGGGATGACGGGAATGCTTTCACGACAAGCTGTCTCGATGCTGCCCCAAGCTCGGAGATCTTCCTGCTCGCGGGTAAGATGGGACAAGAGGGATGGCCCGGACGGGCCGCGGAAAATGTCTGGGAGGGGAGAAGCCCGGGGCCGTCCGCACGATGATGAGGTGCAGCGCGGCCCGGTCCCGGGCGTCTTGAGTGGATCAGTCCTGCGGCAATTGACCGGCATAGACCGTGCCGCCATCGGCGAGACGGTGGACCTTCAGCGCGGCATCGCTGAGCGAGATGCCCTGCTGGGTGGAGACCACCTGGCGGATGCCGTTCGCGAGGGCTTCCACGAATTCACCGCGGAAGGTCGTCGTCGGATCACCCGTCACGCCTGCCACACCGGAGTAGATGCCCTGGCCATCGAGCGGCTTCGGCACCACGATGCGGTTGTAGAGCCACAGCGTGTAGCGGCCGCTCTTCACGTTGTCCGGGGTGTTCTCCACGCCGTTGTACTTCAGCGCGACGCCCTTGCTGTCGGCAGGACGCGCGGCACCCTGGCCATTGCCAAGCACGGTTGCATCCGCATCGCCCGGGGTCACGTAGCCGATGTACCAGCCCGCGGTGGCAGCCGGGTCCGAGGCACGATAGGCATCCTGGCCGAGCTTGCGCGTCAGTGCCGTGGCAAGGTTCGCACCGCTGGTGTGGCCGCCGGATGCGGTGATGCCGGACCACGTCTCGGTCGGCCATTTCCGCTGGCGGGAGACGGTGCCACCGATGACCGACGTGCCGATGGTGTAGCTCTTGGACGCGTCATACGAGGGATTCGCCTGCCAATTGCCGGAGCCAGCGGGCGTCTCGACCAGCGGCGCATTCGCGGCACCACCGGCGGCGAGAGGCTCGGTCGGGTTGGTGCCATCCGTGGCCTGATAGACGTATTGCTCGCCGAGGCCGCTGCGGCCGATCTCGAGCTGCGCGGCGAAGCGCTGGCCTGCATCCGTATTACGACCGAGCGCGTAGATCCACTTGTGCTGGTCGCCATTCGTCCAGTTGCCGGTGAAGAAGGACAGCGGCAGCGAGCCGGTGTCATAGAGCTGGCGTGCCTGCTGCGTGGTGATGTTGTCGATCGGGATGCCCGGGCTGCCGTAGAAGCCGAGCTGGGAGATACCCACCGGGATTTCCTGGATCTCCGAATACTGCAGGCCGTTGTAGTCGCCATTGAAGGGCGAGGTGAGCTGGAAATTCGTCGAGAGGCCGAAGTCCACCACATGCTGCGTGTACTGCGTGTTGTCGGAGATCGTCAGCAGGTTCGACGGCACGTTCGTGGTGCCCTGGCCATTGGTTACGTCAAAGCGTACCTGCACCGTCTGGTTCGCCACCGCGGCGATGCCGGAGAGGGCACCCGCGTAGTTCGTCTTCACGATCACCGTGTGGCCGTTCCAGGTGCCATTCCAGGTGCCGAAGTTCGACTGGCGGAAAGTGTTGTCCGTGCCGGTGTAGTTGCCGTCGGGATTCAGCGTGCCGCTGGCCGGGAAGCGACCGGAGGTGCCCTGGTAGCTCCAGTTCCGCAGCAGGCGGGAGAGCGCGACCTGCGTCGCATTCCGGTCGCCATTCGACGCGGAGAAATAGACGGTGACGGTATCGGCGCTAGCCGCGAGGATGGAGGCCAGGGTGGCGAAGCCGAGGACGGCGGAGTGAGAGAGTTTCATATCGATGGAAAATTTTTGTTAGATGAATCGGATCGTTCGGACGGAATCGGTGCGGCTCATGGATTGGCCACACGGGCGCGGTAGAAGCCCCGCGGCAGGCTGACCCGGGCCGGGTCGGTATCCGTCCAGTTCACGGGTGCGGCACCACTGCCGGAGAGGTGCTCGTGCACCTGGATCCACGCACCGGCCAGGTCGTCATTGTATTCGATGATGTATTTCCGCAGGGCGATCGTCGGGAAATTGAAGGTCTGCGAAGTGCCGGGCACCACGACCGGAGCCGGGATGCGGAAGAAGGAAGATGGGTTGTTGGGATTCGTTCCCGCCAGCGCCTCGTCACCATCGCTGAAGCCGTCACCGTCGGTATCGATGAGGAAGGGATTCGTCCCCGCGCGGGTGAAGCTCACCACGCCGGTCGTGGTGATGGAGAAGTAGCCGAGGTAGCCGACCGTCCCGTTTTCATAGAGCGCGGCATTCGGATTCTTCCGATAGACGTAGAGGTCGAGCGGCGAGCCGGCGGCTCCGTTCACGAAGCTCCGCTCGACCGACGACCACAGGCCGAAATCCGAGCGACCCTCGGAAGCCACCTGCCAGCGGTAGCTCACGCTGCCATCCACGGACACGGGCTGGAAGCCACCGCGCGAGTTGTTCGCGGAGTCCGGCTCACCCACCGTCGAGGACAGCACATTGTAGCCGCCGATGACCACCGAGCCGATCTCGGACGAGGCCGCATTTTGCTGCGAGCCGGTGCGGGCACCCCACGGCGCGCTCTGTGCGGCCACAGACGGACGGGCGCGGGTGATGTACACCGCGTCATTGTCATTCGAGTTCCGAGCGAAGGCGGCCCACAGCACCTGGCTGCGGGTGTGCCACGGCAGCAGGGTCTGGGTGCCCTCGTCGAATTTGTCGAAGGCATCGAGGTCGGCACCCAGCGCGCCGATCGTCGCCACCGCAGTGGTCGAGTTTGCAGCCGCGGATTCGAATTGGGAAACGGGGCCCAGATTCACGAGGTAAGAACCGGCGGCAGAGTTCGAGGAATCACGGAAGGCCAACAGCACATGGCCCTCGGTCGCCTGGACGACGGGAGCCGCATTCACCACCGGCGCGAGGAGCCCGATGACCAGCGACGGAATCGCCAAATGGAGAGGAATTCTAAAAGTGAATTTCATGGTATAGTATTAAAGCGGAGGAAAAGCCCCATGAGGGGAGTAGCCACGGCCCCATCGGGGCTGGCTGGAGGGCCACCGCAGGCCGGAACACGGCAGCAGCGGGCAGCACCTGACAAACGCGCGGGCAATCAGCAGCGACAACACGTCGCCGCGACCGTCACGACACGGGCTTGCGGGGATAGCAGGAAGGAGAAGGAGGAGGGCTTCGGATCGTTCATACTTGGAATCGTTGGTTCAGCGGGATTTCCAAGGCGTTCGGGGACGCCGTCCGGGGGCGTTGGATCAACGTCGCCGGATGGAAGTGGCCGGTGGATACCGGCCGGGCTCCGGAGGTCGCCGGACTCCGCGTCTTGCGGTCATCCTCTGCTCCGGAAGTGCTGGCTCCCCGGGAAAGGGGTCACCATCGATTCCCATCGCCCGATGTGCGGGTAAACGGGGCGGCCTGACGACCGCGGGCGGAATTCATACCACTCGGGAGGGATTTGCAAGAGGATTCTGCCGAGCCGTGTCATCACTGCCACCAAGCCGGCAAATCAGCGGCTCCGCGTCCCTTCAGGAGGGAGAGGAAAGCTTCCCTGAATCGGGCCCGGCACTTGCCAGGCCGGCCTGTGCCGCTCGCACCTCCTTGAGCCCCGCCTGGAGCAGCAGCAGCACCACGATCCAGCCAACCAGGCCGAGCAGGATGCGGAAGGCGATGAAGCCCATGTCACCACCCACGATGGGGATCGCGAGCGGGCTATTCCAGAGCATGTGCAGGCCCGCCACGATCACGAAGATCCGCACGAAACGCGGATCGCCCACCATGGCCATCTCGAAGGGCCGGTCGCCCTTCACCCGCCATAGCGCTGCTGCCGCGGCGGCGGTCCAGATGGTGTGCGTGAAGGGGGACAGGAAGGCGCGCATCATCATGATCGTCTCGGGCTCGCTATTCCGCGCCATCGAGACGAAGACATAGCCCGCGCTCTCGAAGGCGGAGAAGCCCGTGCCCACCGCCGCGCCGAAGAGCATGCCATTGAGGGTCCAGCCGAATTTCACCCATTTCCGCGTGAAGAAGATCACCGCGATCAGCTTGCCCACTTCCTCCACGATGCCCGCGGACATCGCGCCGATGTAGCTATGCAGCTTCGTGTATTCAAAGATCAGCAGGCTGGTCACCAGCGAGAGGATCCCGCCGGGAATGAGCAGCGCCATCACCCGGTAGAAGGACACGTTCCGCAACTGGTTCGACTCGATGAAGAACACGAGCACCGAGAAGGGGATGCCGAAGCAGCCCACGAAGATCCAACCGGGAATCAGGTTCGGATTCTGGAAGCGCATCAGCGCCCAGTAGAGCACCAGCGAGGAGGCGAGGCTCAGGCCTAACAGATGGACGAATGCCCAGGGCGTCGGCCATGCCGCATTCACGCTCTGCAGCGGCGGGGTGGTGGTGGCCGTGCCCACGCTGAAGTGCTCCTCGATCTGCTCGGGCGAGTGCTTGCGGGTCACCTCGGAGAAGAGGTGCTTCAGGCTGAAGCCCTCCAGCTTCTCCAGCCCGGACGCCTCGCTCACCTTCCCCGCCAGGCCGGCGAGCAGCGTTGGCTTCTCCCCTCCTGCGAGCGGCGGCGGGGTCGGCACCGTGCCCATGGCCTCAGCCAGGCTGCGCCAACCGCTGTCGCCCGCGGCTGCTACCAGGGTCCGGGTGGTCAGCTCCCCGGCTTGCAGCTTCTGTTGGAGAACCTCTCCGGTATAGGGGCCAAAGGTCTGTCCATCCTTCGAGTAATACCAGTACGCTTTCGGGATCGGAGGCGGTAGATTGGACATAGGGCCGGAAAATGAGCCTCGGACAATAAACGATGTCCGCAACTTGGCTAGGGAAGCCGTTTCCTCAAAGCTGTTTCGCGTTACAAGCCGGCCTGGTGTCCCGTTAGACAAGTTTGCTTCAATAGCTCTCGATTTTCGCGAAGAAGCGCTCCACCTGGTAGAGACAGATCGAATGCGTTGGGCTGAAGCGCCGGTGGCGCATCAGCCACTCGCGCAGCGCCTTGGTCTTGTGCGTGGCGTGGTTGTCCACCACGGCATGGATCGACAGGTTCCGGGGCGTGGAGCGCTCGATGTGGCGTAGCGCTTGCGCCACTTGCCGACCGTGGCATTGGAAAATCCGCCCCTTGGCCCCGACCTCCTTGTCATCCAAGCCTGTCGGAGCTGAGCAGGACAGCCTCTGCCCGCCGGGATTCTTCGGACCAATCCCGTGTTGGTACCGACGTTGTCAAACCACGCCAAATCCAAACGCAAACCATTGGTTTTGAACATGGAGGCGGAGGTGGGAATCGAACCCACGAATAGCGATTTTGCAAACCGATGCCTTACCACTTGGCTACTCCGCCGTGACGCTCGCGGCGCGGGGCAGATTCCCTACGTGCCGCGGAGGACCCTGTCAATGCCGGGATTTTGCCTTCGTGTCACCCGATCCGGGATCAGGACAGCTTCGGGGCCACAACGTCCCTTCATCCCGGAATTGCTTCTCCCGCCCGGACCTGTCTCAACATGGGAGACGATGGCGATGGAATTGGAGCCCGGGCAGCGTGCATTCGTGGATGCGGTGATGCAGCCGCTGGGCGACGACCCACAGCGACGCGAACTCCTCGAGGAAGCCATCGCGCTCTCCTCCACCCTCCCCTGCCAGACCTCCAGTGACGACGTACATGCGGCATCGGAGCGGATGAGACGAGGCGCGCCGGGCTTCCTGCGGCGTCATCGCATCTCCCAAGCACTGCTTGTCCTAGTTGGAGCGGTCACCGCTTGGTTCGTCATCGCCGGGCCACCCGCGTGGAAGTCCATTCTGCGGATCTGGGATACAAACCAGCTCCATGGTTATCTAGGCTCCATGTGTTGCACCGAGGCAGGCGTGCCGTCTTTCCCAAGCATCCCGGGAAGGCTTGCCGATGGCTGGGAAACCGCGCATGCGCTGGAGAAGCTGCCAGCGTCGGAGGCATTGCTGATCGTCGGCGCTCCTGAAGAAACCGATCCCGTGCTCAAGTGGCGACGGGTTTGGGAGAGCCATCCCAATGACGCAGCCCACTACATGGCCTACGCGCTGGCCTATCGGCAAAAGCATCAGAAGTGGCCGGCCGATCTGGTGGAGACGGGAGAGCGACTCGACCCCGGCAACGGTTGGTTCCGCTTTCTGGACGCGGTGGAGGCGATCAAGTCCTCCATGGGAGATGCCCCGCCACCTCCGGCGCCCACGAGGGAGGAGCGCCTCGCCGCCCGTGGGAGAGGCGAGCCGCCACCGAGGCAAAAGACCGTGACCAAGCCGGAGAGAGTCGTGCTCGATCCGGCAGGCCTGGCCCGTGGCTGGCAGGAGCTGGACATCGCGCTGGCCATGCCCCGCTTCGATGACCTCCGCCGTCGGCAGGATGCGATCCGCGCCAGCGTCTGGCCTGCACCGGTCGACTACTGTGAATATTACAAGGAGCAGTTCCTGGCCTTCGCGCAGCCGGAAGATGTCACCTCCGGGTGGCTGGACGCCAGGTTCATCACCGAGGCATTCGGGAAGACGGCGGATCATGCAGGCAAGGAAGACATGGAACTTCTCGAAGCACGGTTGAAAGCAGTCTCCTTCCGGATGGGAGCAGGCAGTGACCACACCATCCGCAGCCTCGTCATGCGCAGGATGACCAGAGACTGCGCCATTTTCCTGGGGAATGCATGGAACCGCATCGGAGAGGCCGACCGTGCGAAGCCATGGGAGGATTTCGCAAAGTCAACCGACCCGAAACTCGCTGTCCCGCATCCTTCCCCCGCGGATGCCTTGACTCAGCGTCAAGCAAGCAGCCTCGTCACCCGCAACGCCTACAGCTATGATCGCCGCGATCCTGCTTCTGCCCCGATCACCGAGCCGGAAGTCCGAGGAGGACGACTCGCCGAGTATGCCATGTATGAGCGCCTGATGCTGCACGCCATCGCTTTGTTGCTCATCATCGCCCTGGGATTCCTGCTTCTCGCCCCTCTCCGCGATCGAAGGTCACTCGGCCTGCTTCCGGCGAGGCTGGCTGGGTTGCTGGACCGCAGGGATCGCCTGCGCATTGCTACCATGGGCATCGTACTTCCCGTGGGCCTCTATCTGCTCTCCACCCATCCTCCCGGCCTCATCAACCGGCAACACTCCATCACCGAGCACGGCTTCATCCTCTGGCTCGCGCAATCGGCGGCATTGGTGGTCGCCGTAATCTTGGGAATCCTCCAGACCGCACGACGCCAGCTCGGGCAACGCGGAGGCATGCTCTCCCTCGGATGGATCGGCCCGGACCCGGGTCGCATCTGTTTCCCGGCAGCTCTCCTCGCTATTCCTTTGGGATCTCTCCTCCCGAAAGAGGCCATGAGGTGGCACGATGCCGCCGAGATCGCGAGCTACGCGACGATTGCAGGTCTCGTCGGATTCCCGCTGCTATGGCTCTTGTGGCAAGCGGTGGGTTGTTTCAACGGCCCATCGTCGCGGATTCTCCACCGATCCGTGCTGCTGCACGCCGCCGCCCCCTTCGCGAGCATCGCCTTGGTCGTCGTCACGGCGGCCATCCCGTGGGCCTACGCCACGGAGAAAGCGTGGACAAAACAGATCCGCTACGAGGCATTCGGCCCGGGCAATACCGTCTTCGAGCCCCGCCTGGAGCGGGAGCACGCAAGCTGGCTTGCCCGGGACATGCTGGAACGTCTGGAGGCCGTGAAATGACCGGCTATTACTTCGCCTTCACCACCAGCTTCCCCTGCATCACGGACCAGTGGCCGGGGAAGGTGCAGACGAATTCATAGACGCCTTCCTTCTCCGGGGCGGTCAGGTGCAGCGTCTCCTTCTGGCCGGCCTCGATCATCTTCGTCGCGCCTAGGATGCGCGGGTCGTTTTCCGGGACGTAGGAGCGGCCCTTGCTGTCGAGCTTGTCCGGTGCCTGCGCTTGCACGGCGGTGGCGACCGCCTGCACCGTGCCGGGCTGCACGAAGACGATATTGTGCGGCATGAGGTCCGGATTCTCGAAGATCACCTCGAAGGGCTTGCCCGGCTCCACGGTGATCTCCGTGGTGTCATAGCGGAGTTGCTCGGGCACCGCCTTGATGACGAAGACATTCACCTTCAGGTCCGCCAGCACCTTGCGCGCGGTGGCGGCGCGATCCGGGGAAAGCATGCCGGCGAGTTCATTCGCCACCTGCACCACCTCGCTGAAGTCCTGCGTGGTGCGGCTGTCGGCGGGCACCTGCTTCGCCCAAGTCACCAGCGCGGCCGCCACCGGATCGGCGAGATCCTTCGCCCACGCGTCGCGCGGGAGTTGCGAGATCCCCTTTGCCGCTGCGGGCACCTGCTCGCCGGACTGGACCAGCTTCGCGAGTGCGGTGAAGACCTTCGCGGGCTCCTTCTTCATCGTGACCAGCGCGCGGATGGCCGCGGCGCGCACGCCCGCTGCCGGGTCATGCGGCACCTCGACCTTCGCGCTCAGGCGCGGTGCGGGATTGCCCGTCTTCTTGAAGATCTCCTGGCGATCGGCATCCAGCACCGTGAGCGTGAAGCCATCGAGGCGATCCTCGAAGCCCTGGCGATTCCACACGGCGATCTCGGAGACCGGCTGGTCCGACTTCAGGTCCAGCTCCCACCACGGGCTGTCCTCGCCTTCGTTCGTGTGCGTCTGGGTGCCGGATTCGTAGAGCGCGTTCGTCTTGCCATCAATGGCCCGCTGCGCCCCGCCGTCGAAGGCGGTGCTCGATTGCTTCGCACTACCCTTCAGCGCGACATTCTCGCCATTCGCAAAGACCTGCACCTCCGCCAGCGTGAGCGTGCCCGTGCGCGGGAGCTCGACCCGCACGTAGCGAGCCTCGCCCTTCTTGCCGGAAAGCGCGGCCTCCAGCGCCGGGGGGAAGGACGACAGCAGCGGCAGGATCTTGTCGAAGGCACCGTCGCGCACGGAAGCGTCCGCGACCTTTGGAACCGCATTCAGGAAATCCACGAGCAGCCCCGGCGACTTGGAAGCCGCGGCCCACACCGTGTCCACGCTGCCATCCGCAGCGATCATCGCGGCGAGCGCGGCCTGCCGCACGGAGGCGAGCTTCACTGCCAGCAGCTTTTCCACCCCGGCGCGCGACGCCTTCAGATCGGCGACGGGCTGCTGGAGCAGGAGGCGCGCAAGGTCATCACTGCCATCACCACCGGCGGCCAACGTCGTGATCAGCACGTCGAGAGTCTTCGCCTTCTGGATGGTCGCGAGATCCGTGAGGGCCTGCTGGCGCTGGGGCAGCGGGACGCCGGGGCGCGTAAGGATCGCCGTCAGCGTCACCGGGGTCTTCGGCAGCTTCGCGAGATCGCCGGTGCTCACCGAGCCGAGCACGTAATTGATCCCCGCGGGATTGTCCGCCGCGATCGCCTTGCCCTCGCTGATGGCCGCCTTCCACCATGGCTGGAGCTGTCGCATCGTCTCCTTCAGGCAGTAGTCGATGTAGTAGTCGGTCGGGTGCTTCAGCGCGGTGAGCGCGACATCGGCCGCCTCCCACTCGCGGAAGAAGCTGGCCACGCGGACCGCTTCCAGCCGCACGCGCGGTGCCCCGTCATCCGCCGCCACTCTCAGAAGTGCCAGCGCGTCCGGCACGCGGTCCCGCCAGTAGCCCATCACGCGCACGGCCTGCGCACGGGCGCGCGGATCGGGCGACTTCAGCACGCGCTTCAGCAGGTCCAGATCCACCACGTTGTGCCACTGGTGGACCCACAGCGCCTCCAGCACGTTGTGCTCGAATTTCGCGTCCTTCTCATCCAGCACGCTCAGCCATGATTGCACCCCGCGGATGACCTCCTTCGGGTCGCGCTTGCCGAGCTCGATCTTCGCACGCATGCGCACGTCGTTCTCCGGCTCCTTCAGCAGTTCCAGCAGCTTCGCCACTGGCTCACCGTCGATCTTCTTCGGCTCCAGCAGCGGGCGTCCCTCGTAGGTGATGCGGTAAAGTCGGCCGTGCTGGTGGTCGCGCTTCGGATCGCGCAGGTGATGCTGCAGGTGACCGATCAGCATCTGCGACCAGTCCATGAAATACAGCGAGCCATCCGGCGCGACCGTGATACCGGACGGGCGGAAATTCGGATTCTTCGCGATGTCCGTCTCGATGAGGTTCGAGATCGTCTCGCCCTTGATGCCGGAGCCCTCCTCGCTGAGCTTCGCGCGGAAGATTCCCTGCACGCTGATCACGTTCGTATTCAGGAAGAGGCCCTGCCAGTCATCCGGGAAATGGCGGCTGGTCAGGATGGCGGTGCCGGGCGTCGGGCGCGACGGGCGATTCCAGAACTGCCGCATGCCCGGGTGCTTGCCCGAGTCGAGGTGGCCGCTCATCGCGGGGCCGAAGTAGTTGTCGTTCCCCGTCGCGTCGGTGATCAGGTCATTGCCCCAGTAGTCGAAGACGCGGCCGTGCGGATTCGCGAAGCCATAGGGAGCATGGCGCGTGAATTTCCCGGTGTTCGCCTCGTAGCGGTAGATCGCGCCGTCCGTATTTCGCACGGGTCCGTCGTAGGTCTCCACGCTCGAGCGGTGGAAGACACCGTCGCTGAGATAGACCGCGCCGCCCGGCTCCAGGCACATGCTGTTCGTCTCGTGGTGCGAGTCCGCGGCATCCAGACCGTGCAGCACGCGCTCCTTCGTATCCGCCTTGCCATCGCCATCGGTGTCGCGGATGTACCACAGGTCCGGCGACTGCATCAGCAGCACGCCGTCCTTGTAGAATTGGAAGCCGGTCGGGCAATTCAGCCCGTCCATGAAGGTGGTGCACTTCACGGCCTTGCCCGTCTTCGGATCGAGGTCGAAGACGAGCAGCTTGTCGAAGTTCGTCGTGGTCGGCGAGGTCTCCGGATAGTTCGGCCACGCGGCGATCCACAGCTTGCCCTTCGTGTCGAAGGCCATCTGCACCGGATTCACCAGATCGGGGAAGCTGATCTCGCTAGCGACCAGCTCCACCTTGCAACCCGGTGCCAGCTTCAGGTGCTGGATGGCTTCTTCCGGGTCGAGGTAGGGAGTGTTATCCTCGCGGTTCGGCGGGACCAGGTTCACCTTCGGCAGGTTGTCGTCGGTCACCTTCAGGTCGCCGCCCTTGGCCACGGCCCACACGCGCAGGTCGCGGTTCGCGGTCTTCACGTCGCGCTGCGCCAGCTCCTCGCCGAGCGTGGTCGCATTCGTCACGCCTGCGTAGGAGATGCGCGAGCGGTCGCCGAAGATATTGTACTGATCGACGGTGCGGTAGCGGTGGTGCCACTGCTGGTTCTTGTCGATCACCGCGGCGCGGATCTTTTCCACCTGTGCGTCATCCAGCGACGGCGGCTGCTTGCCGAAGAGCGCCGCGAACTGGACCGGCGCGAGCTGCCGGTCGCCCTCCTCCGTGAGATGGATGCCATTGATGGTGAGCGGCGATCCCGCCTTCGCGAAAAGCTCCTTCGACGGCGTGTAGAGATCCACGAAAGGCACGCCCTTCGCATTCGCCACCTCGGCCATCGCCTTCGTGTAGAGCGCGAGGTTCACGTTGTTCGCCTCGCCGTCGGGGAAGTCCGGGCTCTTCAGGTTTTCATGGGCGATCGGCGAGAAGAGCACCACGCGCGGCGCAGCCTTGCCGTTGTACTTCGCCGAGAGCTGGGCATCGAGATAGCTGCCGAGGTCGCCCTTGAATTTCTCCAGTCCCTCCAGTCCGTGGAACGATTCATTGAAGCCCCAGTAGGCGAAAATGACGTCCGCCCCGAAGTCCGTGCCCGCCTTGTAGACCACCCCCGGCCGCGGGCTCGTGTCGCCCTTCTTCATCGAGAGGAACCACTCCGTGGTCGGCACGTCCGCGGATCGCGGGCGCACGCTTACCTCGTCCGCGGCGAAGCCAAGATTCCGCACGGTGAGGTCCAGCTCCGGGTAGGCCCGATGGATCAGCGCCTCCAACCATCCATGGTGCTGCTGGCGATCCGCCAGACCACCGCCGACGATCGCGACGTGGTCGCCCTTTTGCAGGGCCACCAATGGCTCCGCGGCATGGGAAACACCGGCGACCGGCAGGACAATCGCGGCGACACCGAGGCGGAGGAACGAGGGATTCTGGGTCATGTGAGCGAAGGGAAAACGTTACCAGCCGCAGCAAGATTATCCATGCTTGAGTTTGGATGCAGCGGGTTGGCGAGCTACGGAAGGCAGGATCTGGAATCTTTCGGAAGCTGCTCCCGGTGGCGAGAATCTTGCGCATTTCAGGGACGAACCTGCGCATTTTCGGGATCGGGAGGCCCCAAGCGAGGAGGAGCAAAAGATGCCGGGTCACCGGATTCTGCGAATTTTTCACTGAAGGAATCCGTCTGCGCGGTGGTATTTTCCCCCGCGCCACCGACCGCCCTTCACCATGATGATCCGCACCGCACTGATCCTCTCTTTCCTCGTCTCCACGCTGCACGCCGGCGTGACGCTGGACATCGAGGCCTACGGCAAAAGCCTCGGAGGCTGGAAGGCCAAGTCGAAGAATGCCTGCGACTACGATCTCTCCGGCTCCGAATACCGGACCTACAAGCCGGAGATCACCCCCACCCCGGACGGCGGGATCTTCGCCTCCGTCCGCATCGACCACCGCCGCGGCTGGCTGGCCAGCGACGACCACGCGGTGCTGGAGGTGACCATCGACAAGAACGGCTCGATCGTCTCCGCGCAGTCGAATCTCGCCCTCCAGGGGAAAACGATCTCCAGCGACGTGATCCGCACCGGCGGCAATGTCGGCCAAGGCGTCCCCGGCGTCGGTGCCGCCGTGAAGGTGGGAGCCGACCTGACCGCGGACCTTTCCTCGAAGCTGCTCCGCGAGAAGATCGTCGAGCCCGGCCGCGTGAATTTCCCCGCGGCAGTGCGGCACAATTACAACCTGATCTACCAAGCCATCCGCAGCACGAACGACCTCGCGCCCAAGCAAGACGAGGCGAAGAAGGAGGAAGAACCGGTGCAAGGCCCGGTGAAGCCGCCGACCTCCGCAGCGAAGCTTGATGTCCCAGGGGCCGGGGAAAAGATCGAGCTCAAGAAGTAGGAGCGGGTAGCCCGCCTTTCTTCGCTGTGCCGAGTTCACGCTTCAGACGCTCGACCAGCTTTTGCAATTCCGCGGCCAACCCCGCATCGGCATTTCCCACGTCGAAGCGCATCTGCTGGTGCAGGCCCAGCGCGCGCTCCAGATCGTCCGGACTCGCCAGCAGCGGTGACAGCCGCCGCAGCCACGGGCCGAGCGGCGTGCCGGTGGGGCGCTCGCCAAGCAGCTTCCGCGCAGGCTTTTCCAAGGCGGTGAGCGGCGTGGAAACCACCGTGGCACCACGCGCGCGGGCCTTCTCCGCCTCCAGCCTGCTGCGGGATTTCCACAGGTTCCGCCCGATGTAGGCGATGCCGAGCACGATGGGGGTGAGCAGTCCGAGCGTGAGCCACATCATCCGACCCGGCTTGTCACGCCAGACCAGCAGATCCTCGCGCACTTGCTGGAACCAATCCGTGAGCCCTTGGAAACGGGTCATCCGCGGCGGGCCCTCCAGCCCCAGCCAGTCGGGCGGCGTCACATCCACATCCACCCAGCGCTCCAGCTCTGCGTCCCAGGCCCGGCACCACGCGTGGGCATGGGTGCCACGGAGGAGCGCCTGCTTCGTCTTCGGGTCGATCTCCGCGGCGACGAAGCCGGTCACGTAACGCGTCGGCACACCGACGTCGCGCAGCATCAGCGCGGCGCTGGTGGCGAAGAACTCGCAGTGGCCCGCGCGGGTGTCCGTCAGGAACTTCCCGATCAGGGTACCGTGCTTCGCCGGATCGAAGTTTTCGCGTGTCCGGTTGTAGCGGGTATAGCTGAATTCCTTCGCGAAGAACTCCCTCACCCGCGCGATCTTGTCTTCGAATGAAAGGTCGCGCAGCCCGATCTCCGCGGTCACCTGCGAGATCGCCGGAGCCTCACCCGGTGGGATCTGGAGTTCCGGCTCCACCACCACTCGCTTCTTCGCATCCTCCGGCAGCGGCCCGTGGGGGAAGTCGAAGCGTCTGCGCTCGAAGATGCTCGCCATGGATTTCCACGGCGGCAGCTCCGGCGAGAACTCAGGATGCCACAGCACCCGCGCGTCCGCGACCGGCTGGGCCGGCTTCAGGCGGAAGGTGCCGAAGGGATTCCGCTCGAATTCCTCCGGGTTGAATTCATGCAGGCTGGCGGCATTCCCCGGCAGCGGCAGCAGGCTGAAGTCCCGCGAAATGGTCGCGCCCCGGATGCGGAATCTCGGCAGGTCGCGGGCGACGGCCACCTTCTGGTCCTGCAAATCCGGATCGGCGATGTAAAAGGTGTCATCCAGATCGTCGGGGCGCTCCGGGTTGTTGATTTCCGCCACGCCGTTGAAGCCGTCGCTTTCCACTGGATAGTCCTCCGGCAGGAGGTCCGCCTGCCATCCTTGGTCGAGATAGGTATTGTAGGAGGAGAGCCGCAGCAGTTTCGGCAGCGGGCCCTGCTCCGGGATGAGCCGCCAGACAATCTCCGGCGATTGCTTCAGCCTACCCATGGCACCGATCGAAGTGCGCCGCTCGCGTGCATACTCGGAGCCCGCCCCGCTGTCGCCGGAGCCACCCCGCTCCGCCATGAAGCGATACAGCTTCACCAGCCCCATCTCCCCGCCGCGCCCCAGCAGCGCCGCGCTCAGCAGCGCGAAGGACATGGCAAAACCGATCTGCCGCCACCGTCGCGCGCTCGCGGCAATCAGCCCCCACGCCACGAGGAAGATCAGCAGCGGATAAAAATACGGTAGCTTCGCCTGCGAGCCGAGACACGAGGCCAGCAGTGTGGAGCAGAAGAAGACACTCCCGAAGCCGAAGCGGATCTCGCGGAATGGCAGCCCGTGCTTCCGCGCGTGATCCCGCCGGCGCCTGACCATCATGGAGAAGGTCGCCAGCGTCGTCGTGGAGGACATCCCGTAGGCCTGCACGAATTGCAGCGGCATCATCACCACCGGCAGCCAGGTGAAGACGATCGACATAGCATTCAGCCGCGCCCCGTCCATCACCACCAGCACCATGGCCACCAGCAGGAAGAGCACCGAGAGCCGCCAGGCATTCAGGAAGGCCCGCTCGCCGAAATTCCACCGCACCCGCGTCCAATGCGCGCCCTCCACCAGCATCGCGCACGCGAGCCCCGGCACCACGCGCTCCGTCATCACGCCCCAGAAGAGGAGCGCGGCACCGAGCAGGAAACGGGGTGGGGTCATCGGGGTGGAAGTTCCAAGTTATAAGTTTGAAGTGCCAATGAAGAAGTTGAAGCCCGAAGAGGCCATGGCTCGTCCTGCCTTTCCTGGCACTTCGAACTTCTGACTTGGAACTTCCACCCTCACAGCCTCCTTGGCAATTTCATCAGATCGCCCGCGAGGTCGGCGGAGCGCAGGAAATGACAGCGGGGAGCGGCATCGGGCTTTTCCCTCACGATGACCATGGCCGAGGTCTCGATGCCCTGGCGATTGAGCTGCTGGAGCAGCTTCGCCCGGCTCTCCGACCACCCGGCGAAAACGCACAGGCACCCGGCGAGATCGTCGGCATGACGGCGGACCAGCTTCGCAAGCGAATCGAAGTCCTCGTCCGGCGTGCTTTCCACACCGGCCAGCACCTCCAGCAGCGTCTCCGCCCGGGCGATCCCTTGCCCCGCGGTGACGACCCGCTCCTGCCCCGCGATGAACATCAGGTCGATGAGCGATTCGCGCGAGTCCACCGCCACCACGAAGGACGCGGCGACGGACACAGCATCCTCGAAGAGGTCCTCATCGCCCGGAGCCGGGAAGGTATCGAGGATCAGCCCGTGGCGCGGGAAAAACGTGTCTTCCAGCTCGATCACCACCGGCTTGCCCGTGCGCGCCCAGGTCTTCCAGTGGATCAGCCGCAGCGGGTCGCCCGACTGGTAGTCGCGCAGCCCGGTGAATTCCCCCGTGGACCCGGCGTGTCGCGCGGTAGCCTCGCCGCCGGGCTGGAAGCGCGCGCTGCCGGGCAGCTCGAAGCGCGGCAGCGGATAGCGCCGCGGCAGCACCGCCAGCAGCGAGGGCGGGGCGGATACCTTCACGCAGCGCTGGAAGATGCCCAGCGGATCCGGCAGCAGCACCCGCAGGTCATTCATCCGCACCAGGCCGCGACGCCGCGGGGTCTGCGTGACCGGGATGTGGGCGGTGGTGCCGAGGCGCTCGATGACCTGGCTGCGCCCTCCATCGAAGAGCAGGCGGGTGTCGCACAGCCACTGCCAGCGGTAGTAGGCAAAGGTGCGGTCGAAGAAATTCCGCTGCTTTTCCCCCGGCTCCACACTCAGGCGGAAGGTCGCCTCGTCCGGTCGTGGATCCGGCGGCGTCTCCTGGAGCTGGAAGCGCTTCAGCGGACGGCGGGAGCGATTGTGCAGCGTGATGTGATACGTGACCGGCTGACCAGCCGTCGCGTGGGCGGGCAGCTCTCGGGTCGCCTCCAACGACGCCCGCCGGAAAAGCAGCATGAAGAGCCCCGTCATCAGCAGCCCGCACACCAGCGAGAATGCCTGGAAGACGGGGGCCTCCGCATTCCCCGCCGCGGCCCCGGCGGCCACCACGATGAGGATCATCAGCGCGATGCCAGGCGGCCTCACCCGGCGGCGGAACCAGTGGTTGAGCTCCGCGCCGCGGGCATAGAATTTGTAGGAGAGCTTCTGGAAAAAACGCCGCCCCTTCGTGGCGGGATTTTTCTCAGATGGCGTTCCGGGCATCAGCACGAATTTCACCACGCCCCCGGCCTCCGCCAAGTGGAATCCGCAGCCGCCAAAGCGTTCCGCCGCTATTTGCTTCGCATCCGCCCCGCCTCACCCCATCATGCCTGTGGATGAAACCGTGGATGCTCCAGGCAATGGCCGTCGGGTGCCTGCTCACCGCCGCCTCGGATGTGGCGCAGCGGCAGGCGGGCGACGCCAGCCTGTCCGGCGTCACTGCGGGAACTGGCTCGACTTCCGGCCCGACCGGCGGGTCCTCTTTTGAAAGCACCTCCACCGGCCCCCGTCTTCCCTCGAAATCCCGCGGCCTCCGCGAAGACGAGTCCTATGCCACCCGCATGAAAGAAGCCTCCACGGGCACGGCCACTGTCATCGGTCAGGTGAACCGACCAGGACCGGTCGCCCTGCGCGGCTCCGACACTCTCCGGTCAGTGATTTCAAAGGCCGGGGACATGACCGATTTTGGCTTTCCGAAGAAGATCCGCGTGAACCGTCGCGGCGAGGTCATCAACCTGAATTTGACCGTCCCCGAAGGCCAATCCTTCAAGGTCGAGGACGGGGATATCGTGACTGTGCCGGAAAGGATCTTCTGATCCCCACAGCCCGGCCAGATCACTCCGGTCGCCACGCAACCAAAACCCGCGCCATCAATGGATATATTTTACCTAGGATGGACGATTCTACCTTCCCCACCTGCCGATCCTGTCACACGAATTAGTTCGTGCCCTCCACCGATCCCAATGTGAGCCCGGCGACCTTCATGTCGCGACAGGTCGAGTCCTCCCAGATCTTCTTCTTCGACCAGCCGGGCCCCGCGGACTTCGAGGTGAAATGCGGCGGCTTCGAGCGCTGCCGGCCGGACTACCGGATCGATCGCATGGGCTTCCCCTGGTATGTCCTCGAGTTCGTCCATGGCGGCCAAGGGATCGTCTCGCTGAATGGGGTCGAGTCGCCGCTGAAGGCCGGGGACTTCTTCCTCTACGGTCCGGACATCGAGCACCACATCAAGACCGACCCGCAGAAGCCGCTGCTGAAATACTTCGTCGGCTTCCGGGGATCGGAGACCGCGAATTTCCTCCTGCGCTACGATCTGAGGCTCGGCGTGCTCTCCCACTGCCTGAGGTCCGAGCCCATCCGGCGCGCCTTTGACACTCTGATCGACCGGGGGTCGCGGAATTCGAAGTTTTCCCGGCCGATCTGCACTGCCATCGTCCAGCAGCTCCTGCTGATGTGCCACGAGGACGCCGTGGATGCCGGCAGCACGGAGACCCGCGCTTTCGCCACCTTCAGCCGGGTGAAGCACTGCATCGAGCAGAACTACCTCTCGCTCGGCACCCTGGAGGCGGTGGCAAATGCCTGCGACCTGGACGCGCCCTACCTGTGCCGCCTTTTCTCCCGCTTCCACGACGAGAGCCCCTACCAATTCCTCACCCGGCTGAAGATGCAGCACGCCGCCACCCTGCTCCTGGAGGGCAGCAGCTCGGTGAAGGAAGTGGCCGCCGCCTGCGGCTTCCCGGATCCCTTCCACTTTTCCCGCGTCTTCAAGTCCGTCCACCGGATGCCGCCCTCGCGCTACCGGGACGCGATGCTCGACAAGCTGCCCCAGTCGCGCTGAGCCCGCACGCGGTGCCGCACTGGCGGGATGCCTCCGGGGCGCGAAACCCCTGCTGCTAAAATCCCGTCAATCCAGCCCTTTACATCCGGGGCGGGGCCTGCGAAACACCCCGAAATTTACCCCGCGCGCGCCAGCCATCCCTCGTCCCGTCCCGCCATGCCCAAAGATACCTCGATCCGCAAAATTCTCGTCATCGGTTCCGGTCCCATCGTCATCGGCCAAGGATGCGAATTCGACTATTCCGGGGTTCAGGCCTGCAAGGCACTGCGTGAGGAGGGCTACGAGGTCGTCCTCGTGAACTCGAATCCGGCCACCATCATGACCGATCCGGAGTTCGCGCACCGGACCTACATCGAGCCGATCACGCCGGAGGTGGTGGAGAAGATCATCATCCGCGAGCAACCGGATGCCCTGCTGCCCACCCTCGGCGGCCAGACCGCGCTGAATACCTCGATGTCGCTCCACAAGTCCGGCGTGCTGGAGAAGCACAATGTCCGGATGATCGGCGCGAAGCCCGAGGCGATCGACAAGGGCGAGGACCGCCAGCTTTTCAAGGAGGCCATGATCAAGATCGGCCTCGACATGCCGCGCTCCGGCATCGCCCACACGATGGAGGAAGCGCGCAAGGTGGCCGAGGAAATCGGCACCTTCCCCCTCATCATCCGTCCCGCCTTCACCCTCGGCGGACAGGGCGGAGGCATCGCCTACAATCGCGAGGAGTACGAGGAAATCATCCACCGCGGCCTCGACCTGTCCCCCGTCTCCGAAGTCCTCATCGATGAATCCCTCCTCGGCTGGAAGGAATTCGAAATGGAGGTGATGCGCGACAAGGCCGACAACTGCGTGGTCATCTGCTCGATCGAGAACATCGACCCGATGGGCGTCCACACCGGCGACTCCATCACCGTGGCGCCGATCCAGACGCTGACCGACCGCGAGTACCAGATCATGCGCGACGCGTCCTTCGCGGTCATCCGCGAGATCGGCGTGGAAACGGGCGGGTCCAATATCCAGTTCGCCATCGACCCGAAGACCGGCCGCATGATCGTGATCGAGATGAACCCGCGCGTCTCTCGCTCATCCGCCCTCGCATCGAAGGCCACCGGCTTCCCGATCGCCAAGATCGCCGCGAAGCTCGCCGTGGGCTACACGCTCGGCGAACTGCCGAACGACATCACCCGCGAGACCCCGGCTTCCTTCGAGCCGACCATCGACTACGTGGTCACGAAGATCCCGCGCTTCACCTTCGAGAAATTCCCGACCGCGAACCAGGTGCTCACCACCTCGATGAAGTCGGTCGGCGAGGCCATGTCCATCGGCCGCACCTTCAAGGAGTCCATGCAGAAGGCGCTGCGCTCGCTGGAGACCGGCCGCTGGGGCTTCGGCTTCGACAAGAAGGACATCCACGGCGCGACCCGCGAGGAGATCGAGACGAAGCTGGCCGTGCCGAATGCCGAGCGCATCTTCTGGCTGCAGACCGCTTTCCTGAATGGCTGGACCATCGACGAGGTCTTCGAAACGACCGCCATCGATCCGTGGTTCCTCCACCACCTCAAGGAGATCGCCGACGAGGGCAAGAACCTCGCCACGCTCGACCTGAAGGACGCGAAGCGCCTCGGCTTCTCCGACCGCCAGATCGCTATGGCCCGCGCCCACGCGCCGGAGATCCACGATGCCTCCATCCACGGCGAAAAGGACCAGCCTGCCGGCGCACCGCCACGCGCAGAGCCCGAGGGGGCCGTGGTCGATGTACCGACGGAGGACACCATCCGCGCCGAGCGGAAGGCCCGCGGCATCATCCCGACCTACCGCCTCGTCGATACCTGCGCGGCGGAGTTCGAGGCCTACACGCCTTACTTCTACTCGACCTACGGTGACGAGAATGAGGCCCGCGACAGCGACAAGAAGAAGATCATCATCCTCGGTGGCGGCCCGAACCGCATCGGCCAAGGCATCGAATTCGACTACTGCTGCGTCCACGCCGCCTTCGCGCTGAAGGAACTCGGCTACGAGACCATCATGGTGAACTCGAACCCCGAGACGGTCTCCACCGACTACGACACCTCGGACAAGCTGTTCTTCGAACCGCTCACCCTTGAGGACGTCCTCAACATCTGCGACCAGGAGAAGCCGGACGGCGTGATCGTCCAGTTCGGCGGCCAGACGCCGCTCAATCTCGCCGCGGATCTCAAGCGCCACGGCGTGCCGATCATCGGCACCTCGCCGGAGAGCATCGAGCTCGCCGAGGACCGCAAGCACTTCTCCGCGCTGCTCGACAAGATCGGCCTGAAGCAGGCCG
Organism: Luteolibacter flavescens; assembly: GCF_025950085.1. Taxonomy (NCBI): domain Bacteria; kingdom Pseudomonadati; phylum Verrucomicrobiota; class Verrucomicrobiia; order Verrucomicrobiales; family Verrucomicrobiaceae; genus Neoluteolibacter; species Neoluteolibacter flavescens. Next base: position 21,932 of record NZ_JAPDDS010000016.1, on the reverse strand, counting down.
AGGCCGGCACCGCCGTCTCCGAGGACGAGGCCGCCGTCATCGCCGAGCGCATCGGCTACCCGGTGCTCGTCCGCCCGTCCTTCGTGCTCGGCGGCCGTGCGATGATGATCGTCTATGAGGAAAACGAGCTGCGGAAATACATGCGCGAGGCCGTGGACGTCTCGCCGGATCGCCCCGTGCTCGTGGACCGCTTCCTGGAAGCCGCGACCGAGGTGGACGTGGACTGCATCTCGGATGGTACTACATCCGTCGTAGGTGCCATCATGGAGCACATCGAGCAGGCCGGCATCCACTCCGGCGACTCCGCCTGCTGCATCCCTGCCCACTCGCTCTCCGACGCGATCAAGGCCGAGATCACCCGCGCCGCGAAGGAGCTCGCCCGCGAGCTGGACGTGAAGGGCCTGATGAACATCCAGTTCGCCGTGAAGGACGAGCAGCTCTACGTCATCGAGGTGAACCCCCGTGCCTCGCGCACCGTGCCCTTCGTCTCGAAGGCGACCGGCGTGCCGCTGGCGAAGTACGCCGCCCAGATCATGGTCGGCAAGACGCTCGCCGAGCTCGGCTTCACCGAGACCGTGGTGCCCACGCACTTCTCCGTGAAGGAGGCCGTCTTCCCGTGGAACCGCTTCCCCGGCATCGACATCGTGCTCGGCCCCGAGATGCGCTCGACCGGAGAGGTCATGGGCATCGACGCCGACTGGGGCATGGCCTACGCGAAGGCGCAGACCAGCTCCTTCAACCCGCTGCCGACAAAGGGCAATGTCTTCCTCTCCGTCTCCGACCGCGACAAGACCGCCGCGATGGAAGTCGCCCGCGAGCTCGTGGACCTGGGCTTCGAGATCTACGCCACCGGCGGCACCTGCGACCGCCTGCAGACCGAGGGCATCCCCTGCCACCGCCTCTTCAAGCTGAGCGAAGGACGTCGCCCGCACGTCATCGACATGATGAAGAACCGGGACATCCACTTCATCATCAACACCCCGAGCGGACACTCCGCCCGCGAGGACGAGGTGAAGATCCGTAGCGGTGCCGTGGCGAACAAGATCTCCTACTGCACCAACATGGCCGCCGCCCGCGCGTCCGTGAAGGCGATCCGCTCGCTGAAGGAGCAGGACATGACGGTGAAGAGCATCCAGGAGTACCATTGATCGACACGCGACGCCGCAGGCGTCCCTGAGCAAGGCGTGGCAACGTTCCGTCGACACAAATGTAGCGGAGCGACTGCGTCGCTCCGGCTGGGGGCGGGCCGAATTGAAAATCAAAGCGGCGATCCATCTCGCGGCCCCGCCCAGCCGGAAGCGCGCAGCGCATCCGCTACGAAGCAAACTCCCCAATGGCTTTCTAACAACTCAAGCTGCCTGCCGCGCGCCACCTTCCGGACTCCATCGCGTCACGATCCACGGGACCTGTGCGCTGGTCATGATCGCCACTATCACCCCGCAGAACTGGAGCATCCGGAATGCGCCATCCACGGTGAAGCCTCCTCCGAAGCCCGCGAACACAAAGGCCAGCAAGCCGAGAACCATGAGCAGCGCGAACATGGGCAAGGCAACCACCAGGCCTTGGAACAAGCCGACAGCCACGCGATTGACCGATCCCGCCCGTCCCTTCAACCCGGCAGCCGAGATCCCGTAAACCATCGCGAGCACGGCGAAGCCCGTGATGAGGAATCCCGGAGCATTGATAAAATGCCCCGCGGCGAGAAACAGGGCGCCGCTCCAATGAGCCATCCACAAGGCCTTCTCCGCCTTCGTGGACGTGCTGAAGAAAGCGATGTGCGCGTTTTTCCGCAGGGTCATGGCAGCATGCCTATCCTTTCAGGCATGACTTGTAAAGTCAGCGCCCGGCCTGCGCCTGTGTGGACCGAAGGTCCACACAGCTCATTTCTCATCTAGGTTCTCCCGCATTTCCTCGTCCGTCGGGGTCTTGCTTGGCACGCCGTTCTCCGGCACTTCCACTTGGGCGATCCACGCGATGGCGTTGAGCACGATCCCGCGGTGGTCATCGTGCTGCCAGTTCTTGTGGAAGTGCCCGCCGGTGAAGCCGAAGGCGCGGCCCTTGCCACCTGCCGCCTCGCGCTCGAAGGCCCACATCACGTGCTGCGGCTCCTTCCTCTCCAGCACCGCCGCACGCACCGCGGGATTCCCCGAGTGCGGCCCGTCCGGCCGCGACAGGGTCTCCGGCCCGGGCAGATCGGTCAGGATCGGCGTGACGCCCTCCATCTTTCCGCGGAAGCGCATGTGATAGTACCACTCGTCGCGGATCTTGAAGTCATCGATGCCCCGGCTGATCTCATGCTTCGCGGGCTTGAAGGACGCATCCCAGTGCGGGTTCACCGACCAATCGCTCTCAAAGTACCCGCCGATCAGATCGAGGAAGGCATTGCCCGGCTCTCCCTTCGTGATCTCCACGGCATAGTGGATGCAGCCGATGCCCGCGCCTGAGTCCGCGATCTCGCGGAGCTTTGGCAGATGCTGGATCGCCGGATGCCCGCCACCGCCGTCCGCGTAGAAAATCACCGCCGCTGCACCGTCGAAGACCGACTCGTCCTTTGGCCAGCCATCCGTGACCACCACGGCCTCCACGGGCAGGCCGCTTTCATTCAGGTCCTCCGCCAGCAGCATGCTTCCCGCGCGATGCTCGTGCTCGCCCGGCGCATGGCTCGGACGCCCCGCCACGAAGACGATCTTCTTCTTTCCATCGGCCCCGGCCTTGGCCGTCTGAGCCGGGCTCGAGGTCATGAAGGCAGCGGTGGTCGCCGCCACGCAACCGAGGGCGATGAGCAGGGAACGCGAGGTCTTGGCCATGGAAGATGACCATACACCGGAATCGCCCCGCGCATTTCAAGATCTCACTCCGTCGGCAATCCCGCTTCCTTCCACGTCGCGAAGCCACCGTCGAGGATCGAGATGTCATGACCACGCGCCGCCAGCTTCTCCGCCACCGCGCGGGCATCCGGGCAGGCAGCATCGGTGCAATAGATCACCACCGGCTTCCCAGCGGACTTCGCCGCACGGATCTCGGCCTCGCTTTGCGAAATGCGGGCATCGAAATCATTCTTCGGCCACGAGATCGCCCCGGGGATCTTGCCAAATCCGGCCACGAAGCCGGGCCGCGCATCATACAGCAGCACCGTGCCCGCCTGCTGCCTCGGGAAGAGCGTGGTGACATCCATCACCGTCAGTTTGCCAGCCTTCATCACCGGCGGGGCCGCTGGTTTCGCGACTGCCGCTGGCTTTGGTGCGACAGCGGTCGGCGCTGCCGTGGTCACCGGCGGAGTAGCCTGGTCCTGACATGCGGCTAGGAGGACGACGCCGGCGGCAGCGAGCGATTTCATGGCGCGATTCCAGCGCTTCACCGCCCGCCACGCAATTCAATGTCGGTGGATCACGCGAAGAGATCCTGGATCACCTTCCCGTGCACGTCGGTCAGCCGGAAATCCCGCCCGGAGTAGCGGTAGGTGAGGCTCTCGTGGTCGAAGCCCAGCAGATGCAGCATCGTCGCGTGGAGGTCATGCACGTGCATCGGCTTGTCCACGGCCTTGTAGCCGAATTCATCGGTCGCGCCGTGGACATGGCCGACCTTCACCCCGCCGCCCGCCATCCACACGGTGAAGCCGTAGTGATTGTGATCCCGCCCCTTCATCACGCCCGCATTCGACCCCGCCTGTGGTAGCTCCACCGCGGGCGTGCGGCCGAATTCTCCACCCCACAGCACCAGCGTCTCGTCCAGCAGGCCGCGCATCTTCAGGTCCGCAAGCAGCGCGCCGATGCCCTGGTCGCATTCCTTAGCCAGACGGCGATGGTCCTCAATGTCATCGTGGCTGTCCCATGGCTGGCCATTGCCATGCCAGAGCTGGATGAAGCGCACGCCACGCTCGACCAGACGGCGCGCCATCATGCACTGCCGGGCAAAGGCCCCGGGCCCGTACATGTCCCGCACGTGCTGCGGCTCCTTCGTCACGTCAAAGGCGTCCGTCGCCTCGCTCTGCATGCGATACGCCAGCTCGAAGCTGCGGATGCGTGCCTCGAGCTGCGGGTCATGACCGTGCGAGACTAGGTGGCGGTCATTCAGCTTCCGCAGGAAATCGAGCTGCCGCGCCTGGCGGCTGTCGCGCGCGGAGGGATTCCGCAGGTTCTCGATCATCCGGTTCACGTCCTCGATCGAGCTGTCGAGATAGGTGCCCTGGAAATTCCCGGGCAGGAATGACGAGCGCCAGTTCTCCGCGCGCTTGATCGGCATGCCACCGGGACACAGCGCGACGTAGGACGGCAGGTTCTCATTCTCACTGCCGAGGCCGTAGCTGATCCACGATCCCATCGAGGGGCGGGACAAGCGGCCATCGCCACAGTTCATCAGCATCAGCGAGGGCTCGTGATTCGGCACGTCCGCCGTCATCGAGCGGATCACGCACAAGTCATCGGCGTGCTTCGCCGTGTGCTCGAAGAGCTCGCTGACCTCCAGCCCGCTCTGCCCGTATTTTTTGAAGGAGAAGGGCGACCGCAGGGCTGCTCCGGTCGGGCGCTCGGTCTTCAGGCCATCGAGCGGCATCGACTTGCCGTGGAATTCCTGGAGCTTCGGCTTCGGGTCGAAGGTATCCACCTGCGACGGCCCGCCATTCATGAAGAGGTGGATCACCCGCTTCGCCTTTGGCGCGAAGTGCGGCACGGGGACCTCGTCCGCCCTCGCCAATCCGGCAAGAGCCATCGCGCCGAAACCCATCCCGCACCGCTGCAGGAAATCGCGGCGGTCGAGCACTACATCGGCGGCGGTGAGGCGGTGATGGGACATGGGAATCTAACTGTAGCTGGGGCATCTTGCCCCAGTCCGTTGGAGGGGCGTCTCGCCCCTCGTGCTTCTGGAAGAGGCGGCACGCCGTCCCAACGGACTGGAGCGAGACGCTCCAGCCACGCGAGGGAGATGTGAAGCCCCTTCAGCCATTCAGTCGACAAAGTGAAATTCATTCGATGCCCAGAGCATCTGCACCAGGTCCGCCCACGGATTCGCCGGCTGTGCGCCCGGCGCGGGATCGTTCGACTTGGGAAACTGCCGGGTGAAATTACCGATCTCCTCCGCCGGCTTCGACTCGCTTTCGCGACCCTCGATGCGGAGCGTCCAGGCGACATTCCCGCAGCTATCGCCATTCGGCGCGCGAAGTACGAAGTCCATAGTATCTCCCGGCTTCACCTCCGTCCACGTGCTCTCGATGTCGGCAGACGAGTCGGGAGCCAGCTCTGCCTCGGCAAGCGGATGACCCTTCCCATCGATGCGCCACGCGAGCACGGAGCCACCCTCCTGCGTGCGCTTCAGGTGCCCGCTCATCTTCACCTGGCCGGATCCCGTCGCACGCCAGCGCAGCACCATCGCGTGATGTGCGGAGGCATGGCCGCCATTCGCCGCCACATTCAGCCAGCGGATCGGAGCCGTCGCGGGATCGGGGCCGGTCTTCCAGACCCCGTCGGCGAAGATCGGAAAGGTGGCCAGCTCGTTCGTCGGCGCAGCGGCGTCCGGAGCGTGGCGGACTTCCCAGTATCCGCCGAGCTTGGGCGCGTAGTCCGCGGGGTCCACGCCGCCGATCCAATCGAGCGCCGCCTGCATCTCCTCCTCTGCCGGAGCGCGGCGGAATAGCGTGCGATAGACCCACTCCAGCCTCGCGCGATCATCGGGCAGCGCCTTGAAGCGTTCATCACTTGCCAGCTTCTCCGCCTGGCGGATCACCATGGGGCCATTGAGGAAATACAGTGCCTGCTGCGGCACGGTGGTCTCCACCCGCTTCGGACTGTGATGGTCGGGATGCGGCAGGTCGAATGAGACGAAGGTGCCAGGCAGCGCATAGCGATCGACGAAGGCATACAGGCTGCGGCGAGTGTCAGCCGGCGGATCGTCGAGATTGATCGAGCGACCTCCGGTGCGATCCGTCTGGAGAGCCCCGCTGGAGGCCAGCACCCGGTCCCGCATCGTTTCGAAGTCGAGGCGACGGCGGTTCCACTTCCAGAACTTCGTGTTCGCTTGGTCGATCGCATCATTCTCCGCAGCGCCCTCGGCTCCGAGCCGGAATGCCTGCGACGTGAGCAAGAGCCGGTGCAGCTCCTTCATCGACTGACCCTTTTCCAAAAAGCTCACCGCCAGCGTATCAAGCAGCTCCAGAAGCTCCGGCCTCAGCGTCTGCGGGCCGAAGTCCCCCGGTTCCGCCAATGGCGCGCCGAAGTGCCACGCCCACGTGCGATTGACGATGACCCGCGCGGTCAGAGGGTTCGCAGGGTCGGTGATTTTCTCCGCCAGCGACAGGCGCGGGCTCATCCCATCGGCATACTTGCCACCCCCGAGGAAGGACATCCACTGGCGGTCGAAGCTCTCACCGCGGGCCGCAGGATTCCCGCGCTCGAAGATCACCGCCTGCCCCCACTGTCCCTTGTCCGAAAGAGTCATCGCCCGCGGAGGGGAGCCGGGATGCTCCATCATCAGCTTGCTCTTCGCTCCGATGCGGGCGCGGCGCTGGTTCCCGTCCTCCACGTCCATGAAGTTCGAAATACGATCCACATCGTAGTTCAGCGGGCATCCCTCCTTCGCGGTGAGCCCGGCGAGTTCGCTCCCCTCGCCTGCGGCGAGCCATTCTCCGGCCAGCGCCTCGCAGAGCGCCTTGCGCGCGTTGTCATCCGCCGCGGCGTCCATCTCGCCGAGCCAGCGCTTCAGCCGCTCGCCCTCCGCATTCTCGCCGAGGAAATCCTTCCAGCGCATCAGAGCGTTCGGTCGCAGCCGGTTCCGCTTGAAGCCCTCGCTGGTCGCCTTGCCGTGGTTCCAGTCTTCCTTGCGCGCGAGCCAGGCCAGTTCCAGGTAGTTCGGCAGCGCTTCCTTCGAGCGCACGTGATCGACGATTTGCTGCCGCACCGCGCGGTCCTGCTCGTCGAGCTTCGCGGACTCCGCTTGGTATGCCTGGAACGCCGCCTCGTCCTCCGCCGCGCCGATGACCGGCTTGTCCTCCGGCTCCTCCGTGTGGTCAAAGATCGAGTAGAGCGAGTAGTAGTCCCGCATCGTGATCGGGTCCGTCTTGTGATCGTGGCAGCGCGCGCACGAGACCGTGCTGGAGAGGAAGCCGCGGGTGACCACGTCCACGCGGTCGTCGATCGTTTCCACCGGTCCGCCTCGCAATCCCACGGTGAGGAATCCGAGCGCCGCGAGGTCCGGATGATCCGGCCGGTCCACCAGCAGGTCCGCTGCGATCTGCAACTTCACGAAGCGGTCGTACGGCAGGTCGTCGTTGAAGGCCTTGATCAGCCAATTCCGATACGTGTAGGCAAAGGGGTAGCGGTTGTCCTGGTCGAAATTGTAGCCGCGGGTATCCGCATAGCGTGCCACGTCCATCCAGTGCCGCGCCCAGCGCTCGCCGTAGGCCGGGCTCGCAAGCAACTCGTCGATCAGCGCTCTCCACGTCGCATCGTCCGGACTGGCCTCGATCCGCCGCAGTTGCTCGTCCGTGGGCGCCAGGCCGGTGAGCGTGAATGCCGCGCGCTCCAGCCACTGGCGCGGGGCCGCGGGCTTTGCGGGCTGGAGCTTCGAGCGCTCCCATGCCTTCGCGAGCAGGGCATCCACCGGGTGCCCCGCCACGTCCGCCTTCACCGGCGGCACATAGGCCCAGTGCTTCTCCTCCGCGGTGGCGCAGGAAAGCAGGGCGAGCAGGACGAGGGAAAAGCGCATGGTGCGATAAGCGGGACGGGATGCCCCGGTGAAATCTTTCACCACCGGGAAGATTCGCCAGTCCGAATCGGGCCGTGCATTTCAAACGGTGCATGCCCGGATTCCCGCCTCCCACGCTTTCCCGCTGGGAATCGGGAACAGCCGCCGTAGAGTCCCCGCATGCCGACGAAGAAGGACATCCTCGACCTCCATTTCATGGACGCGCGGTACAAGCTGCTCGACATCGCCGCCTTCCTCGACCGCATCGAGAGGCACCAGGGAGAGACGGATTTCCGATTCGATGGATTGAAGAAGGCACTGCCCATCCTCCTGTCCGATCAGCCCGGCCGGGCAAAGGCCGTGCTCGAGGCGCTCTCCGACCACTCCACGGAACCGGCGGAAAAAGCCACCTTCCAAGGTGCATTCGGCGCTCCACAGAGCCTCCAGTCCTGAGCCTACCGCCCCCCCAGTCTCGCGCTTCATGAAATACATCGAGCCCCACGCACACATGGTCAGCCGCACGACGGATGACTATGAGAAGCTCGCCCTGGCCGGTTGCGCCGCGATCTGTGAGCCTGCCTTCTGGGCGGGATTCGACCGCTCGTCGCCGCAGGGATTCCACGACTACTACCGCCAGCTCACCGAGTATGAGCCGAAGCGAGCCGCGAAATATGGCATCCCGCACTTCTGCTGGCTGTGCATCAATCCGAAGGAAGCCGAAGACGCCGGATTCGCCCGCGAGGTGATGACGATCATCCCCGACTTCCTCGACAAGCCGACCGTGCTCGGCATCGGCGAGATCGGCCTGAACAAGAACACGAAGAGCGAGCTCGCGATCTTCGAGGAGCACGTGCAGCTCGCGCTCGATCACGACCTGCCCGTGCTGATCCACACGCCGCACCTGGAGGACAAGCTGAAGGGCACGCGGCTGATCCTCGATGCGCTCGCCTCTTTCTCCAAGCTCGACCGCGGCAAGGTGATCATCGACCACGTGGAAGAACATACGGTGAACCTAGTACTTGAGCAGGGATACTGGGCCGGCCTGACCCTCTATCCCGAGAGCAAGTGCACGCCGAACCGCGCGATCGACATCCTGGAGACCAGCGACAGCGAGCGGCTGTGGCTGAATTCCGCGTGCGATTGGGGCGTCTCCGATCCGCTGGCCGTGGTGAAATGCGGCTTTGAGATGAAGCGGCGCAAGCACTCGGCCAAGGACGTGGACCGGATCCTTTTCGAGAATCCGAAGCGCTTCCTCAGCCAGTCGCCGAACTTCAAGCTCGGCGACTGACCGGGAATTCAGCGCCAGTTTTCCTGCCACCCCGCGAACTCCGCGGGGCGCAGCCGGTAGCGCGCGATGTTTCCTTCGTGGAGATTGAGCAGGCCTTGCTCGATCTCTCCGATGAATTGCGCGCGCTCGGCCTCGGGCATTTCCTTCTCCGCTTCCACAGCGATCCACTTCAGCGCCTGCTTCTGGTCCATGGCGGCTTGCACCACCTCCCGCACGACGCGGGCGATCGCAGCGCGGTGGCGCATGCGGAATGGATCCGGCTCGCCCACCTCCTGCCGCACCCGCGCATAGCGCAGGCATGACTGGCGGTAGGCTTCCGCGAAGACGTCGCACAGGTATTCCACGCGGTTCAGCTCATAGACGCCGAGGGTGGCGCTGATGTAGTCCTCGCGCTTTACCTCGACGAAGGAGAGCGGGCACAGGTTGCTGCGGATGAGCGGGATGTTTGCCGCCAGGCGGGACACCCGCTTGTTCACGTCCTCGAAGGGCTGCAGGTAGGGCAGGTGGACCATGACGAAGAATGCCTGCTCCAGCGGATTCCGGATGGCGTCCGCTTTCATCAGGATGTCGTCAAAGCGCTGCTCGATCTGCTGCGGCACGCCGAGGGGATGAAACACGGTCCCGCTGATGCCAACCGGACAGGAGCGCACCCTCCCGAGCGCGCCGTCGCGGATGAGATTGTCCGCGAGCACGGCGTGGAGGTTGCAGATGGTGTATCGGTTGAAGCCGATCTCCCCCGCATCCTCGATGAGCATTTCGATGGCGGCCTTGTGGTTCAGGATCATCTGCGCCTCCTCGGTCGCCCGGCCGTCCGCGTCTTCCCCCAGTTCCAGCAGGCGCTGGGTCTCCAGCAGCGTGTAGGTATTCCCCTCCAGGCGGCTGGAATTCCACGAGAGGTCGATGAGCAGGCGGTCCACCACCTGCCGGATATGCGTCCCTGCGGGCAGGTTCTCCATGCCGACCTGACCGATCCGGCCAAGCTCTTCACGAAGACGCTCCGGGAGGTAGAAAGTCCGGTTCGGCTCGTAGGCATCGAGGAATTCACTGCGATAGCCCACGGGGCGACGTTCCGTAAGGGGCTTGCGAACGAGCCCACGGATTTGCCACACGGCGTCGTTCAGCTCCGGCGAATCCTCGCGGATGATACTCGTCAGCGGCTGTGGCTCGCCCCGATCAGGCACATACTCGCCATAATCAGAAACGTGCCACGTGGCACGATACCGCCGGGAGCGCCCTTCCCCTTCAGGCACGATAGCACGCTGCTCAACCAAGTTGTCCAACCTCCGCTGGAGCGTCCGCCTGGCAAGCCCAAGCGAGGCATCCTTCAGCAGTTCGCCGACGGACGCCCCATTATAGCGTTTGCGGATGATCTGAAGCAGAGCGTCGAGCTCTTGCGGTGGAACTTGGTGTGGCATGATCGGCAGCGGAAAGATGGATGAGAATCACCCTCTCCACCGCCAATGTGGCACAATTTCCTTATTCGCGCCACATCAAAGTGGCGCGATTATCTCTTCTTGAGGCACGGGCGGGATTTGCATGGCCAGCACCTTGTCCACGCGGATGCCGTCCATATCAACGATCTCGAATCTCCAGCCGTGTTCCTCAATGAGGTCGCCCTCGGTCGGGACACGGGCGAGGCGCTGCGAGAACCAACCGGCAAGCGTCTGGTATTCATCGCCGGCACCTTCGGGCGCGTCGAAGTCGGTGAGGAAGGTCTCGAGCTTTTCGATCTCGAACATGCCGTCGATCAGCCACGAGCCGTCCTTGCGTTGCTTGAAGGGCATCGTCAGGCGCTCCTCCTTCGAAGGCACGTCGCCGATGATCGCTTCCATCAGGTCGATCAGGGTGACCATGCCTATCACGCCGCCGAATTCATCCACCACGAAAGCGGTGTGGTGACCGGTGCGGCGGAATTCCTCCAACAGCAGGCTCGCCTTCTGGACTTCCGGCACCAGCAGCGGCGCCTGCATGAGGTTCTGGAACTTCACCTCAATGCCCGCCGCCATCTGCGCGTAGCAGTCCTTCACGGAAACCACGCCGACAAGATTGTCCCGCTGGCCTTGGTAAACCGGGAAGATGGACTGCGTGCTCTTCACGATCCGCGGCCAAGCTTCCGAGTGGGGCTCGTCACGCTCGATCCACACCATCTTCGGGCGCGGAATCATGAGGTCGTAGACGTCCAGTTGCTCGAATTCCAGAACACCTTCCATCATCTGCGACTCGGTGTGCTGCACGCCACCGGCCACCATGCCCTCGCGGATCAGGACCGTCATTTCCTCACGGGAAATCTTCTGATCATCGGACTCCTTCACCCCGACGAGGCGGAGGAGCGTGCTCGTGGACCAGGAGAGGACCCACACGAAGGGAGATGCGATCTTCGAAAGAGCCGACATCGGCCCGGACATCATGCTCGCGATCCCTTCCGGGAACTGCATTGCCAGACGCTTCGGGACCAACTCGCCCACGATCAGCGACGCGAAGGTGATCGATCCGATCACGATCGCGAAGGAGACTTCCTCGACGAAATTGCCGAGGAAGCCCATGGGCTGGAGCCAGGCCGAAAGCTTGGCCGAAAGGCTGGCACCACCGAAGGCACCCGCGAAGATGCCGACAAGCGTGATGCCAATCTGGACGGTGGAAAGGAATCGGTTCGGCGATTCCGCCAGTCTCAGGGCCCGTGCAGCCCCCTTGTTCCCGGCATCGGCTCGGGCTTGGAGGAGTGCGCGGCGGGATGAGACGATGGCGATTTCGGTCATCGCGAAGACCCCGTTAAAAATGAGCAATAACAGGACTAACGCGATCTCAAGGGGTGCGGACATTATTTAGGTAGTTACCTGAGAGAGGCAGGGGAGGATTTCATCCCTGTTTCTCAAGTGCGCAAGCCTCATTCCTTCTCGTTTTCGGCCTGTTCGAGCTTCACCGCATCCTCGGGGGACTCTGGTGTGACGGGCAAAGGGTGCAATTTGCGATGAATGATCGAAGCGATCACCGAGGTCGCCAGCACGCCGGCGATGACGCTCAGCGAGACATTGATGTCGATTTTCCACGCGCTGTGGGCCAGCGACATCTTGATACCGACGAAGATCAGGATCACGCCGAGACCATACTTCAGGAAGTGGAAGTAAGGCAGGATACCCGCAATGGCGAAGTACAGGGCACGCAAGCCGAGGATCGCGAAGACATTCGACGTGTAGATGATGAAAGTGTCCTGCGTGATGGCGAAGATCGCCGGGATCGAGTCCACGGCGAAGATCACGTCGGTGACCTCCACACAGAGCAGCACGGCGAGCAGCGGCGTGGCGAACCACTTGCCGTCCTGCTTCACGAGGAATTTCGAGCCGACATAGTCGTTCGTCATCGGCATCGTCTTCTTCAGGAGACGCACCGCGATGCTCTTGCCCGGATCGACGGAGTCCTCATTGTGGAAGAACATCTTCGCGCCCGTATAGACCAGTAGCGCGGCGAAGACAAAGATGATCCAGGTGAAATTGTTGATCAGCGCGGCACCGCCCGCGATCATGCCCGCCCGCAGGACCAGCGCACCGAAGATACCCCAGAACAGCACCTTGTGCTGGTATTCCCGTGGCACCTTGAAGAAGGAGAAGATCACCGCGAACACGAAGACGTTGTCCACGGACAGCGACTTCTCCAGGATGTAGCCTGCCAGGAACTGCTGGCCCTTCACCGCGCCGAGCGTGTTCCATACCCACACGTTGAAGATCATCGCGATGACGATCCAAACCGCGGTCCAGCCCAGCGCCTCCTTCAGCTTCACCACGTGGGCCTTCCGGTTGAAGACCCCCAGATCGAGGGCCAGCATGAAGATTACGAACGCGTTGAACGCGACCCACCAGGAAATAGGTATCTCAGGCATGAAGGTGGGGAGCCAAGAGCGTTGCGCGTGCCGGAGCAATTGGAAACCCGGCCGCGTTTCCCAAGCGGCACCCTCTCCCTAGCCAAAACCTCACGAATCTGGCAGCTTTCCGCCGTGGAAGCAGAGGCGGAGGGATTCATTCTGTATTTGGCGACAGAGCGCGGACTATCGACCGCCTACCAGCTCTCCGTGCAGCAGTCTCTCGATGCACTTTCAGCCTATATCGGGAAATGCAACTTGCAACTCCGGGATGTCGGGACCGATGAGCTCGCCGCCTTTCTCGCGGAGCGGAAGACCGCCGGGCTTGCCGCCTCATCCCTGCGGATCACCACCGTTCACCTGAAGATCTTTTTCCGCTGGCTGGTGTCGCGGGGGAAGCTCCCGATGGACCCCGCCGAGCCGCTCCTTTCCCCCCGGCCGGAAAAATCCCTGCCGGAAACGCTCCACGCCTCGGACATCCGCAAGCTCCTGGAATCCATCGACACCTCCAAGCTGCTCGGGCGGCGGGACCTCGCGATCCTGGAGCTTTTCTACGCTTCCGGGCTGCGGCTCGCGGAGATCTGCTCGGCGAAGCTGGAATTCCTCGATACCGTGGAGCACTTCATCCGCGTGACGGGAAAGGGCTCGAAGACCCGCCTCGTCCCTGTCGGCCAGCAGGCCGAGGAAGCGCTTGAAGACTACCTCCGGAACGAGCGTCCGGCCCTCGTGAAGAAGCGCACCGGCTCCGAGATCTTCCTCAGCGTCCGCGGCACGAAGCTCTCGCCCGACCGCGTGCGGCAGGTGGTGAAGAGACGCGCGGCCATGGCGGGGATCGACCAGAACGTCTATCCTCACCTGCTCCGCCACTCCTTCGCCACTCACCTGCTGGAGGGTGGGGCCGATCTCCGGGTGATTCAGGAGTTGCTCGGCCACGCCGACATCTCCACGACCCAGATCTACACTCACGTGGATGCCTCGCGGCTGAAGGCGGTGCACAAGAAATTCCACCCGCGCGGCTAGCGGAGCCCCTTGAGGAAGGACGCGGCGCGGGCGTGATGCGCCTCTTTCTTCGCCGCGGGCAGCTTTTCCCAAGTGCGGGCCATCATCGAAAGCCTGGGATTTGCCCCGAAGAACTCCAGGTGATCGCTGATGAAGCTCCAGGAAAGCGCGTCCCATGTGTCGCACCACTCGCCCTTCGGATAGTAGGACATCTTCCGCAGGTAGTTCGACCCGCTCAGGTAGGGCTTCGTCGTGAAGGTGCCGCCGTCGGCGAATTGCGACATGCCATAAACGTTCGGCACCATCACCCAGTCGTAGGCATCGACGAATAGCTCCATGAACCACCGGTAGACATCGTCCGGGCGGATGCGGCAGAGCAGCATGAAATTCCCCATCACCATCAGCCGCTCGATGTGGTGGCACCACCCATGGTCGAGCACGCGGCGGATCGTATCGTCCACGGGAGGAATGCCGGTCGTCCCGTCGTAAAGCGCTCGGGGCATCGGGCGGTCGTGCTTCCAAAAGTTGCCGTTCCGGATCGCGACACCGCGGTGCCGGTAGATGCCCGCCATGAACTCCCGCCAGCCGATGACCTGACGGATGAAGCCCTCGAGGGAATTCATCGGCACGCGGTGCTTCGCGGCATGGGCCAGTGCCCGGTCCACGATTTCCCGGGGATCCAGCAGGCCGATATTCAGCACCGGTGTGAGCACGGAATGGAAAAGCACCCGGTGATTCCGCGAAAGCGCATCCTCATACGCGCCGAAGTCCGCAAGGCGCTGCTCCAGAAACCGGTCCAGCCACGCCAACGCCCCGCGGCGGGTCACCGGATAGTCGAAGGTATCCGCACGCCCCGGATTCTCCGGGAACCTCGCTTCCACCCATTCGGCCGCCTCCTTCACATGCTCGTTTGGCGTGATGCGAGGCACCATCGGCGCCAGATGATCCTCGGGGAAGCGCTGCCGGTTTTCCTCGTCAAAGGACCACCTCCCGCCGGTCGGCGAGCCATCGGCCTCCACGAGTATCCCCATGCGCTGGCGCTGCGCCTGATAAAAGGACGCCATGAAGGGCTTCTTCCGGCCCGGTCCGGTGTGCTCCATGAGCAGGTCCGGCGGCGTCAGGAAATTCGGCGACGGATGAATCACCAGCTCCATCCCCCGGCCCTCCGCGAAGCGACGGATGCGCCGCATCAGGACGTCATCCACCGGATC
The DNA here is from genome assembly GCF_025950085.1 of Luteolibacter flavescens. NCBI lineage: Bacteria > Pseudomonadati > Verrucomicrobiota > Verrucomicrobiia > Verrucomicrobiales > Verrucomicrobiaceae > Neoluteolibacter > Neoluteolibacter flavescens. The sequence continues at coordinate 6,907 of NZ_JAPDDS010000016.1, read as the reverse complement.
GACCAACTCCAGCCGAGTCACCTTTCTCGAAACCTCCTTTTCTAAAAGACCGGCGGAATCCAGATCCGCACCCGCTGGCACCCCGATGTAGCTGACCCCTTCCTGCCCCGCTGCCCATGCCTTCATCGACGCCCGGTGAAGCACCAGCCGCTGCTTGTGCACCGACATCGGCCAATGCGGGTCATTGCCGAAGAACAGCGGATCCTCGATGAGCAGCGAAGACTGGCCCTCGCGCATCGCCGGATGACGGGCGAAAAGTTGGTGGGGATAGACGAGGCTGAGGGTGCTCATGGGGAGGAAGGCCGTGGCCGTCCCGGACCATCGGGGAATGCCATCCACTGTCGAGCGACGCAGGCACGAAAAAGCCGCCGGGGGTCACCGGCGGCTCGGAAAATCTATAGCTTCAACAGAAGCGATCAGGCCAGGAGGGCCGGATCTTCTTCCTTGTCGCAGTCGCCATCCTTGCACTTGCCGGCGAGGAGGGTCTCTTCTTCCTTGTCGCAGTCGCCGTCCTTGCACTTACCGGCGAGGAGAGTCTCTTCTTCCTTGTCGCAGTCGCCGTCCTTGCACTTGCCGGCGAGGGCTGGGTCCTCTTCCTTGTCGCAATCGCCATCCTTGCACTTGCCAGCGAGAGCGGGCTCTTCTTCCTTGTCGCAGTCGCCGTCCTTGCACTTACCGGCGAAGGCAGCTTCTTCCTCCTTGTCGCAGTCGCCGTCCTTGCACTTGCCGGCGAGGGCGGGATCTTCCTCCTTGTCGCAGTCACCGTCCTTGCACTTGCCGGCAAGGGTGGTCTCTTCCTTCTTGTCGCCTTCCTTGCACTTGTCGCAGTCACCGGCGAAGGCGAGAGGGGCGCAGCAGAAGAGTGCGACGAACGAGCTGAGTAGCAGTTTCATGGATGCTGTGGTGGGTTGTTGTGGAATCGGTGGTCGTAATAACCTCGTCTTAGAACACGGCAAGATCCAATTTGTTCCCGGAAATTGACGTTATTTTTGGAAAAAACTCCGACCCTCAGCTCAGATCGCCCGCGGTGACCGAGGTCTGCTCGCGCGCTCCGAGGGCCAGGGCCTGCCTCCGCACGCTCTCCGGCGTCGCGTCGAAGCGATAGCTGTGGCAATTCGGGCAGAGGACGACGCCAGTGCCTACGATCGAGTCGCATCCTTCACAAACCTTGTAGGCAGAAGGATTTGCAGCGATCTTGGCGGCTTTCGCCTCGCGTGAGTCGGGATCCGGGGTCGGGGTTGCCATGGGTCTTCAAAAGAAAGAAGCGGCACCGGAGCCCGGAGCCGCTTCAAGATTTCAAAACCGTCCGGTGGAAGGAGTTCAGCCAATCGTGGCCAATGCCTTCGCAGCCTTGCTCTTCAGGTTTGCGGCCTTGTTCTTGTGGATGAGGCCCTTCTTGGCAGCCTTGTCCACGGCGGAGGAGAACTCCGAGAGGGACTGGCCGGCGGCTGGCTTGTCAGCAGCGGCGACGGCGGCGAGGGTCTTCTTGCGGAGCGTCTTGATGGTCATCTTGCGGGCGCGGTTGCGCTCGGTGCGGACCTTCGTCTGGCGGACGCGCTTGAGGGCGGACTTGTGATTGGCCATTTTCGGAAAAAGTTTCGGACGGTTCAGGCGCGAGCCGGGTCGCGCGGGGGCGGCAATGTAGGAATCAAAGCTCCCCTGTCAAGCTTGAGTGTCGGGCGGCCTCACCTTTGTGCCACACCGAGCAGCTTCTGTGAGGAATATTTGCGGGCAAACTCCTGGCCGGCCCAGGTATCGAGCAGCGATCCGCGCATCACGCGGACCTCGGCGCCCTCGCCCACGCGGTCGTAGAGATCCACCACATCCTTCATGCCCATGCGGATGCAGCCGTAGGATGCCGGGGTGCCCAGACGGGACTCCTCCGGAGTGCCGTGGATATACACGAGACGGCCAAAGGTGTTCTGATTGTGCGCCTCGGTGCCATTCAGCCACATGATGCGGCTGACGATCGGGTCGCGGCCCGGCGCATTCGGCTTCAGGACCTCGCCGGTCGGGCGGCGGCTCTTGAAGACCATGCCGGTAGGAGCTCCGCCGCCGATCTTGCGGGCGACTTCCATCCGGCCGAGCGGCGTGCGGTTGCTGTTACGCTCCGAGCCGATGCCGAACTTGGAGGTGGAAATCGGGTAGCTCTTGACGGGCTTGCCATCGCGCACGAGCAGCATCCGCTGGTCGGTCACGCTGACAATCATCTGGCTGCTCGTGTCTTTGCTCGCGCTCCCGCAGCTGTTCAGCAGGAGGGTGGAGGGAAGGGCCAATGCGAGTACGTAGGCGGAACGGAGAATTCGCCGAATCATGTGGGTGCTTCTAGTTTTCCTTGGAGTTATCGACAGTGGAGTCCAAGGCGACGCGACCGGAGGGCAGCAAGCGTGCCAATGACGATAGCGAAGTGTAGAAGAAACCGATCGGGAAGGGAAGCAGTAGAATTGCGGATGCGATATTCCCCTTCATGGCAGCCTCGACCACCACGAACAGGAAGAAGAAACCGAACAGCAGCTCGACCACCGGCGTGAGGGTCTTCATCGCCTTGTAGCTGCTCTTCTTCCAGTCAGCCTTCGGCTTCTGGTCGATGCCATACTTCGGCGTGCGGACGAAGGCGGTCTGGTGATTGAAGATGGCCTCGATCACAGCCTTGGCATTGTTGATCGACATGCCGATGCCGAGCGCCAGCAGGAGCGGCAGGTAGGGAAGCTCCTTCCACCAGGAGTTCGGGCGGAGGGCTTTCTGGGCGGTGATGTAGAATACAATCACCGACACGGAGGCGAAGAAGAAGATCGGGATATTGATGATGTACTTCGTCCACTCGCCGAAGTTCGGCGCGGCGGCCTGGTTCGGGTAGATCAGGAAGCACAGGCAGATCAGCATCAGGTAGGCGAAGTTCGACGTCAGGTGCGCCGTGGCTTCCATCTTGATGTAGAGCGGCACCTTGGCCTTCCAGATCGCGGGCAGGACCTTCTTGCAGACCTGGATGGAGCCCTTCGTCCAGCGGTGCTGCTGGCTCTTGAAGCCGTCCATGTCCACCGGCAGCTCGGCCGGGGTCTCCACGTCATTGAGGAAGATGAAGCGCCAGCCCTTGAGCTGGGCGCGGTAGCTGAGGTCCATGTCCTCGGTGAGCGTGTCGTGCTCCCAGCCGCCGGCGTCGGCGATGCAGCTCTTCCGCCAGATGCCGGCGGTGCCATTGAAGGTGAAAAAGCGGCCGCTGCGGTTGCGCGCGGTCTGCTCCAGCTCCAAGTGACCGTCCAGGAACATCGCCTGGATGCGGGTCAGCACGTTGAAGGTCCGGTTCAGGTGACCCCAGCGGGTCTGAATCATCCCGATCTTCTCATCGGAGAAGTAGTGCACCGTCTTCTGGAGCACGTCCGGATTTGGCACGAAGTCGGCATCCAGGATGAAAAGCAGCTCGCCCTTGGCGAACTGGGTGCCGTTCTCCAGAGCGCCCGCCTTGTAGCCGGTGCGGTCCGTACGGTGGATCATCTCCGCGTCAAAGCCTTGGGCCTGAAGGCGCTCCACACCGAGGCGGCAGATTTCCGTCGTCTCGTCAGTCGAGTCGTCCAGCACCTGGATCTGGAGCTTGTCCTGCGGGTAGTCGAGCTTGGCGACGGAGTCCAGCAGGCGGTCCACCACGTGCATCTCATTGAAAACCGGGAGCTGGATGGTCACCAGCGGCAGGTCCGTGAAGATCTCCTTCGGCTCCGGCTTCTTCCGGGCGTGCTTCGCGTAGAGATACACGATGCACAGGCGGTGGAAGCCATAACCGGCGAGACCGGTCAGCACGAGGATGTACGAAGCGTACCAGAGGGGTGATGAGAAGTCCATGAGGCTCGGGTAAAGATTGGAGCGTGGCACCGCCAAGCGCTTGGAAGAGAGGCAATCCGGGCGGGCCGGAGGCCAACATTCTTCAAAACCCAAGTCAAGCCGGGATATCTCCAACCGTGTTTGGCTTCGGTCCCCGCATTGTCAGTTGCGGGAAATACGCTCCGGTGGCAGCATTCTTTCCGTGATTCTTTCCCGCCCGACGTTTGCCGCCGCTCTCGGAGCCATCATGGCCTGTCTCCCGGCGACCGCCCAGGATGGAAAGCCGGAAATCCCGGCCGACCTCCTCGAAGATGCCCACGTGCGTGAGGAGCTCGCCATCAACGAGTTCACCGCCCCGGCCATCGCCAAGATCTTCGAATCCCTGGAGAGCCTCGCTCCCCTGCCCATCCTGAAATTCCAGCGCGAAACTCCGGCGACCACCCCGCTCGATCGTGCGGATCTGGCCGTGGAGCTGGGTTTCCTGATCGCCGACGGCTTTCTCGTCGTGCAGGCGGGTGAACTCGGCAAGGTGGAGAAGCTCGCCGCCGACCTGACCCGCTACGGCAAGGCCCTCGGTGCCGGCGAGCGCGTGAACCGCCATGCCGCCAGCCTGCTGGAAAGCGCCCGCAAGCAGGACGTGGCGCAGCTCAAGAAGGAACTCTCCGCCACCCAGAAAGACGTGGAGCTGGAGCTGGTGGCCCTGCGCGACGCCGACCTCGCCCACCTGATCTCGATGGGCGGCTGGATCCGCGCGCTGCAGGTCTCCTCGTCCGCGGTGGAGACGCAATTCAGCCCGGAGCGCGCCAAGCACGTGATGCGCGAGGACATCGCCGACTACTATTCGGCGATCGTCGGCGGCCTGAATCCCCGGATTTCCGAGCGCCCGACGTATCTGGAAATGCGCGATCTTTTCGCCGGCCTGCGCACGGAGATGACGCTGGAAGACGGCGAGAAAATCTCGAAGGAGAAGGTCGCCGAGATCACCAAGCAGGCTGCGAAGCTTGCCGAGCTCGCCCTGAAGCGCGAGGAATGACCATGAGTTTCGACACCATCGCCGTCCTGGGGCTCGGCATCATCGGCTCCCGCGCGGCCTCGAATCTGGAGAAAGCCGGACGCCGGGTGAGAACCTGGAATCGCACCCCTAAAGGCCTGCCGACCGAGGCTGCCAGCGTGGAGGATGCCATCGCCGACGCGGATCTGGTGCTCCTTTACCTGAAGGACGCCCCGGCCGTGCGCGAGATCGCCGCCCGGATTTTCGCCGCGCCTGCCCGTGAGCGGGTGCTGGTGAATCACGCGACCATCGACCTGCCGACCACCCGCTGGCTGGCGGAGGAATGCGCCGCGCGCGGGATCGGCTTCCTTGATTGCCCCTTCACCGGCAGCCGCGAGGCCGCCGCGGGTGGCGCGCTGGTTTATTACGCAGGTGGCGATGACGCGCTGATCGACCGCGTGGAGCCCGTGCTGCTGCAGAGCGGGAAGTCCGTGCTGCGCTGCGGCGCGACCGGCACCGCCACCGTGATGAAGCTGGTCACGAACCTGATCTCCGCCTGCACCGTGCAGGCGCTCGCCGAATCGCTGGCCACCGCCACGAGCCACGGCATCGCCCCGGCGCAACTGGTGAATGCCGTCTCGCTGAATGCCTGCGGGTCCGTGCTCGCGGCGATGAAGCTGCCGACGATGGCGAAGGGGGAATTCGACACGCATTTCTCGCTCTCCAACATGCTGAAGGACAGCCGCTACGTGCTCGACCTGGCCGCCGAGGCCGGGCTGGAGACCCCGGCGATCCGCACCGTCTCCCAGCGCATGCAGGAACTCTGCGACCAAGGCCTGGCCGACCGCGACTACTCGGCCCTCGCAGCCCCCTACGTCCAGACCCAGCCCCAGCCGTGAAGCTCCGCGCCCTCGCCCCGGAATCGCGCTGCCTGCTCGCCTTCCGCGGGCCGGATGCCGTGCGCTACCTGAATGGCCAGATCACCCAGGACGTTCGCGAACTGGGCGAGACCGCCCTGCCCGCCTGCGTCACGGATGCTAAGGGCAAGCTGCAGGCCTATGTCCACGTCCTCCGCGGGCCCGATGGCTCGCCATGGGTCGAGGGCCCTGCCGACCAGCGCGAGGAACTCGAAGCCCGTCTCGGCCGCTACCTCATCGCCGATGACGCGGAGATCCACGATGTCTCGGACGAGTGGCAACTCGTCCACGTCGTCGATGCGACCGAACCGCCCGCCGTTGAAGGTGGCTTCGTCCGGCGTGCCAAGCGTATCGGCGAGGATGGCTTCGATCTCTGGCTCCCCGTGGCAGCGGCTTCCAGCAGCCAGCCCCTTCCGGATCATCCGGAGCTTCCGGAACTGGAAATCCTCACCGAAGCCGAGTCCGAGACCCGTCGCATCCTGGCCCGCCTGCCGAAGTGGGGCGCGGACCTGATGCCCGGCATCCTCCCGCCGGAAGCCGGTCTCGACCGCACGACCGTCTGCTACCACAAGGGCTGCTACATCGGCCAGGAAGTGCTTTCCCGGCTCAAGACCGTCGGAAAGGTGAACCGCCGCCTCGCCGCTCTCCTCGTCGAGCCCGGGATCGCCCCCGGCACCGAGATGGAACTCGACGGCAAGCCCGCCGGCACGCTGACCAGCATCGCCCCATGGCCGAATGAAAGCGGCCTCCACACCGCCCTCGGCTACCTCCACAAGTCCGCCTACGAAGCCGGGGAACTCACCATCCCCGGCCACGGCACCGCCCGCGTCCTCGGCTTCGTGTGACCTGCGGCGTGTCGACATTCCGTCGACACAAATGTAGCGGGACTACTGCGTCGTTCCGGCGGGGTGCGGACCGCACGTACAATCAACGTGGCGATCTCCAGACAAAGCCCGCCCACCCGGAAGCGCGCAGCGCATCCGCTACGAAGCAAAATCCTCAATTTCCCCCGGCATCATTCGCCATCCACCAACGAAAAGGGCCGCGGTTCCCGCTGGCCCCGGTGGGTCGATCCTCGGATCCTCATGCTGAAAAAGCATCGATCCTTCCTTAGAAGCCGTCTGAAAAATAACTCATGCTGTAATTCTCGCCAGCATGCGCCTCGACATCGACAGGTGGATGAGGG
>NZ_JAPDDS010000015.1 GCF_025950085.1 Luteolibacter flavescens | reverse complement strand
TGGTTTCCTCCTCCTTGAAGGTGTAACCCATGTCCCCGAACACCTGCTACCTATGTCCCCGGTCTATACAGAGCCACCGGCCCGCAGAAGCACCGTGGGGCTCGGTCCTCATCATGTGATCTCCCCGGAGAAACAGCTACGCGAAGGCGATGCGGTCCCTGCACTTGGATACGCGCGCCAGATTACTTCTGCGGGCCGGTGGCTCCGCGCTCCCAGGGGGAAAACCACGACTTTATGAACATACCCGATCTCATCCTGAAGAACGGTCGCGTCACCACGCTGGACCCCGCGAAGCCGGAGGCGAAGCATGTCGCGATCAAGGACGGCCGCATCCTCGCCACGAGCGACGAGGAAATCCAACCTGGGCCGCAGACGAAGGTCATCGACCTGCAAGGCCACCGCGTGATCCCGGGCCTGAATGACTCGCACCTCCACCTCATCCGCGGCGGCCTGAATTACAACCTGGAGCTGCGCTGGGATGGCATCCCGTCGCTCGCCGAGGCGATGCGCATGCTGAAGATCCAGGCTGCCGCGACGCCGACCGGCCAGTGGGTGCGCGTGGTGGGATCGTGGAGCGAGTTCCAATTCGTGGAGCAGCGCATGCCCACGCTTGACGAGCTGAATGCCGCCGCGCCGGACACGCCCGTCTTCATCCTCCATCTCTACTGCCGCGCCCTGCTCAATCAGGCCGCGCTGCGCGCCTGCGGGTACACGAAGGACACGCCGAATCCTCCGGGCGGGGAAATCCAGCGCGACAAGCATGGCAATCCCACCGGCCTGCTCATCGCCCGGCCAAATGCGATGATCCTCTACGCCACGCTGGCGAAGGGCCCGAAGCTACCACCCGAGCACCAGCTTAACTCCACCCGCCACTTCATGCGCGAGCTGAATCGCCTCGGCGTGACCAGTTGCATCGATGCCGGCGGCGGATTCCAGAACTACCCCGAGGACTACGAGATCATCCGCCACCTGCATGATCGCGAGCAGCTCACCGTTCGCATCGCCTACAATCTCTTCACGCAAAAGCCGAAGGAGGAGAAGGACGACTTCGCCCGCTGGATGAAGATGACGAAGCCCGGTGATGGCGATGCCTTCTTCCGCATGAATGGCGCGGGTGAAATGCTCGTCTTCTCCGCCGCGGACTTCGAGGACTTCCTGGAGCCGCGGCCCGATCTCGCGCCATCGCTGGAAGAGGAGCTGGAAGTCGTCGTGACGTCGCTCGCTTCGAACCGCTGGCCCTTCCGGCTGCACGCGACCTACGACGAGAGCATCTCGCGTTTCCTCGATGTCTTCGAGCGGGTGAATCGCGAGGTGCCGCTGCACGATCTCCGCTGGTTCCTCGACCACTGCGAGACGATCAGCGACCGGAATCTGGAGCGGGTGAAGGCGCTGGGCGGCGGCATCGCCATCCAGCACCGCATGGCATTCCAGGGGGAATACTTCGTGGACCGCTATGGTGCGAAGGCCGCGGAGCGCACGCCACCTGTTAGACGGATGCTCGAGATGGGCATCCCGGTCGGGGCGGGCACGGACGCGACGCGCGTGGCGAACTACAATCCCTTCAACTCGCTCTACTGGCTCGTCAGCGGCCGCACGGTCGGCGGGCTGGAGCTCTACCCGGAGGAGAACCGCATGGCGCGTGAGGAAGCGCTGCGGCTCTACACCGCCGGCAGCGCGTGGTTCTCGGGCGAGGACGATGTGAAGGGCCGCATCATCCCCGGCCAGCATGCGGACCTCGTGGTGACGAGCGACGACTACATGTCCGTCGCTGAGGAAGAGATCCGCGACCTGCAATCGGTGCTCACGCTCGTCGGCGGCAAGCCGGTGTATGCCGCGGGTCCCTTCCGCGAGCACGATGCACCGGCCATCCCGGTGCTGCCGGAGTGGTCGCCGGTGGCGACACTCGGCGGCTACGGCGCGCCGCATTGGGACGGCCGCACCCTGTCGCCGAAGTCAGGTCCACGCTCCGCACCCGCGCCCGGCCCGCTGTGGGGCAGCGGTTGCGATTGCTTTGCCTTCTGATGCGGCGCAGGAGCGATGCGTGACGGGCTCTTTTCGATGCATTCGAAAAAGTCCGTCACGGGCGGGGAGGGAGACCCATGAAGGGATGAGCCTTTGTCATTTCCCTCCCTTATGACCGCCACTGCCACCTTATCTCCCGCGAAGCGAACCATCGTGCTGATCCACGGCCTGTGGGTCACGCCGCATTGCTGGGACAAGTTCCGCCACTACTATGAATCCCGTGGCTACGAGGTGCTCGCACCGGCCTGGCCGGGCGTGGGCGATGATGCCGCCGCCATGCGCCGCGATCCCTCCGCGCTGAATGGCGTGGGCGCGGAGGAGGTGATCGGCCATTACGCGGAGATCATCCGCTCCTTGCCGGAGCCGCCCATCATCATGGGGCACTCCTATGGCGGGGTTATCACGCAGGTGCTCATCGACCGGGGCTATGGTGCGGCCGGGGTGGCGATCGATTCCGTGCCGCCGAAGGGCGTGTACCTCCTCCCGCTCTCCACCTACCTCGCCCTGACCCCGGCCTTCCTGAAGCCGGCGACCTTCAAAGGGACCTTCCTCTTTACGCTGGAGCAGTTCTGGAAGGTCTTTGCGAACACGCTGTCGGAGTCGGAGGTGCGCGAGGCTTATGAAAGCGTCGCGATCCCTGCTTCCGGCCGGGCGATCTTCCAGGCGGCGCTCGCCAACTTCATGGGGAAGGCACCGACCTCCATCGACTTCACCAATTCCAGGCGCGCGCCGCTGCTGCTGATCGGCGGCGAAAAGGACGTCATCATGCCGTCCGCGCTGAACCGGAAGAACTTCCTCAAGTATCGCTCCGGTGCGGTCACGGAGTTCAAGGAATTCCCCGGCCGCAGCCACTACATCATCGCCGAGACCGGCTGGGAGGAGGTCGCCGCGCACGCGCTCTCGTGGGCGGAGGCAAAATCGGGCGTCGCCTGACAATGCCGGAGGAAGTTTGTCACGAGTTGATGCGAGATTCCAAAATGATATGAGTCCGGGTCGGTGCGTGCCGTATCTCGGATGTCATTGAAGAAACATCATTCGAAACGACATGAAAACGAATCCCCTCCCGATGCTAGCCCTTCTGGGCCTCTCCCTCCTCCCGGTGCCGCTCCGCGCGTGCGAGGTGAAGCTGAACAACGACCCCGCGCTGGCGAAGTCGCCCAGCCTGAAGATCAAGAACGTCTCGGTCGAATACAAGGACGACCTGGACCTGATGGTCTTCAGCATGGATCTCGAAGGCCCCGCCGGGAAGACCGTGCCGAAGGCCGTGGGCAAGCTCGATGGAGCACCCGTTGTTGCCTATGTCTTCCCCACCAGCCTGAAGGCCGCCGACGTGGGCATGGGTGATGCCGAGGGCATCGTGGCGCTGGCCATCACCTCGCATCCCGACTTTGACGACACGCCGCTGTGGGACGAGGACGCGAATGGCAAGTATGACGATGACAAGGTGATCTACCACACCCACTGGGCGCTGCTCGCGAAGGACGACCGCGTGCCCGGCGGGCTGTCGGTGAAGGAATTCAAGAAGGAGGACAAGAGCGTGGTGTTGCCGCCGACGAATTGCGGCATGCCCATGTATCTCGACGCCGCGGGCCACTCCGTCGTGGAGCGGGGGAATACGATCCGCGCCATCGTCCCGGCGTATTTCATCCGGAACAAGACGAAGTTCAACTTCGACGGCGTGACCTGCTACATGCAGGTGAATACCTCGTGCATGGCGAAGCCGATGCTGGGCGTGTATGAGGTGTACTCCGTCGCCTCGAAGGATCTGAGCCTGCCTTACAAGACACGGTGATGACGAATCCGCTCCTGCTCGCCAAGCCCGTGCCCGCTCCGGAGTGGAGCGTGGCGGAGTGGCTGAATGCGGACGGGCCGGTCGGGTTGGCGGATCTCCGCGGGCGCGTGGTCGTGTTGCATGCATTCCAGATGCTGTGCCCCGGCTGCGTGCTCCACGGAGTGCCGCAGACGACGAAGCTTTTCCAGTTCTTCGATCCGCGCGATGTCGCGGTCATCGGGATCCACACCGTCTTCGAGCATCACGCGGTGATGAATGCGGAGGCGCTGCGGGTCTTCCTGCATGAGTTCCGCGTGAAGGTCCCCGTGGGCATCGATGTCGCCGGCGACGACCGCATCCCGCAGACGATGCGCCGCTATGAAATGCGCGGCACGCCCAGCCTGCTCCTCATCGACCGCGCCGGGATGCTCCGCGCGCACAAGATGGGCCAGGTCGAGGATCTCGCCGTGGGCGCGGCGATCCAGCAACTGATCGACGAGCCCGCTCCCTGAAAAAAATCCCCAACCCCATAAGACACCATGAGCACCATAACCACCAAGGACGGAACCACGATCTACTACAAGGACTGGGGTCCGAAGGACGGCCCGGTCGTCACCTTCAGCCACGGCTGGCCGCTGACGGCCGATGCGTGGGAGGCCCAGATGTTCCACCTCGCGTCGCACGGCTTCCGCTGCATCGCCCATGACCGCCGCGGCCACGGGCGCTCCAGCCAGCCCTGGGAAGGCAATCACATGGACCAGTATGCCGACGATCTCGCGGAGCTCTTCGACCACCTCGATGTGAAGGACGCCGTGATGATCGGCCACTCCACCGGCGGCGGCGAGGTCGCGCGCTACATCGGCCGCCATGGCACGAGGCGCGTGAAGAAGGCCGTGCTGATGGGTGCCGTGCCGCCCATCATGCTGAAGACGGATGCGAATCCCGGCGGCCTGCCGATGGAGGTCTTCGACGGCTTCCGCGCGGCGTATCTGGCGGATCGCGCGCAGTTCTTCCTCGACGTCGCGAGCGGTCCTTTCTTCGGCTTCAATCGCCCGGGGGCGAAGGTCTCGCAGGGACTCATCCAGTCGTGGTGGCTGCAGGGCATGATGTCCGGGCACAAGAACGCCTACGACTGCATCAAGGCATTCTCCGAGACCGACTTCACGGAGGACCTGAAGAAGATCGACGTGCCGACGCTCATCATCCACGGCGATGACGACCAGATCGTGCCCATCGGTGCCTCGGCCATGCTTTCCTCGAAGCTGGTCCCGGTAGCCGAGCTGAAGATCTATCCCGGTGGCGGCCACAGCCTGGGCGACACCGCGAAGGATCAGCTCAATGCCGACCTGCTGGAGTTCGCACGCTCATAACGAACGATGAAAACTCACGCGGGAAAGGTCATCATCGTCACCGGCGGCACCGCCGGGATCGGGCGCGCGACGGCCATCGCCTTCGCGGCGCAGGGGGCGAGCGTCGTCGTCGCGGGCCGTCGTGAAAGCGAGGGCGCGGAGTCCGTCGGGCTCATCGCACAGGCGGGCGGGCAGGGCCTCTTCGTGCGGACGGACATCGCGGAGGAAGCCGACATTGCGAACCTCGTCGCCACGACGCTCGACAAGTTCGGGCGGCTCGACTTCGCCTTCAACAATGCCGGCATTCACCTTGAGCACGGGCCCATCACCGGGGTGACGGCGGACATCATCCAGCGGACGCTGGCGATCAATGTCGGCGGCGTGGCGCTGTGCCTGAAGCACCAGATCCCCGCCATCGAGAAGTCCGGCGGCGGCGTCATCGTGAACAACGCCTCGGTGCTCGGGATACGACCCGTGCCGAATTCCGCGATCTACAATGCCAGCAAGTCTGCCGTCATCGGCCTCACGAAAAGCGCGGCGCTGGAGAACGCGAAGTCCGGCGTGCGCGTCAATGCGGTGTGCCCCGCGGTGATCGAGACGGACATGACGGCGGGCTTCCGCAGCGACCCGCAGGCGCTGGCCTACATGACCGGCCTGCATCCCGTGGGCCGCTTCGGAAAGCCGGAGGAGATCGCGGAGGCGGTGCTCTATCTCTGCTCGCCGCTGTCCGGCTTCACCACGGGCATCACGCTCGGCGTGGACGGTGGATTCGGGATCTGATGGATGCCTCCACGGAGGGCTGGGCATGTCGCGGTATCATGCTCAGCCCTCGCAGGTGGCATTTCCCGGATGGCCATCCGCGTCATAGTCTCATGCCGTGAACGCCACCCGAATCCACGCCGATGCCGACGGGGTCACCCGCTTCGAGGACATCGCCATCCCGCTGGAGGATGCCGGGCAGATCGGCCGCTTGTCCGCCGACCTGCCTGCCGGTGCCATCGTCTTCCGCGAGACGGATGCCAGCTACGACTACGACTGGCATCCGGCCCCGCGGAGGCAGTGGATCATCTTGTTAGACGGCCGCATCTCCATCGAGACCGGCGACGGCGAGGTCCGCGAGTTCGGCGGCGGCGACGTCCTCCTGCTGGAGGACACAGAGGGCCGCGGCCATCGCACCCGGCAGCTCAGCACGGGCGTGCGGCGCTCCATCTTCATCCCCATCTTTTGAAAGGAACCACGATCATGAAACCGGAAATCACAGGCATCCACCACGTCACCGCCATCGCCAGCGACCCGCAGAGGAACATCGATTTCTATGCCGGCCTGCTCGGATTGCGCATGGTGAAGAAGACCGTCAACTTCGACGATCCCTCCGCCTATCACCTCTACTATGGTGATGAAAACGGCTCGCCCGGCAGCATCGTGACCTTCTTCTACTGGCCCGGCCATGATGCGCGCGGTCGCGTCGGCAGCGGCCAGACCACGGCGCTGGTTTTCTCCGCGCCGGAGGGCTCGCTCGGCTACTGGCAGGAGCGGCTGGAGAAGCACGGCATCGCGGTCGAGCGGAAGACCCGCTTCGGCGAGGACGTGCTTGCTTTCGCCGATCCGGACCAGATCCCCGTCGAGATCGTGGCCGTGGCCGATGACAGCCGCAGCGGCTGGACCGGTGCGGGCATCACGGCGGAGCACGCCTTGCGCGGGCTGCACACGGCAGAGCTGACGGTCGCCTTTGCCACGCCGACCGAGGCGCTGCTTTCCATGGAGATGGGCTTCCGCCTCGTGAAGCGCGAGGGAGATCGCGCCCGCTTCGAGGCCGGGCTCGGTGGCTCGGGGCGCTATGCGGATGTCATCCAGAGTGCGGGCCCGCGCGGGCTCGGCGGCTCCGGGACCATCCACCACATCGCGTGGAGCGTGCCGGACGACGAGACGGAGCTGCGGAAGCAGGCCGAGCTGCAGAGGTCCGGCTACCAGGTCTCGCCGGTGATGGACCGCGACTATTTCCACTCGATCTACTATCGTGAAAAGGGTGGCATTCTCTTCGAGATCGCGACGGAAAATCCCGGCTTCGCGGTCGATGAGGACCCGGATGCGCTGGGCACCGGCCTCAAGCTGCCAAGGCAGCACGAGCACCTGCGTGCCCGCATCGAGAAAATCCTGCCACCCCTGAACCCCGCCACCACCTTGTCATGAGCATCCACGATGTTTCCCGTACTTTGCGCCGCGGCAAGTCGCTCGCGGATGCCTCCGGCGTGCTGATCCTGCTGCATGGCCGCGGGGCGGATGCCGAGGACATCGCCGGTCTCGCGGGCTACCTGCCTGCGGACGACCTCGCGGTGCTGGCACCCCAGGCTACGCAGTTCACCTGGTATCCGCAGCGCTTCTTCGTCCCGCTGGAGGAGAATGAGCCGTGGCTTTCCAGCGCGCTCGCACTGGTGGACCAGCTCGTCAGTGAAGCCCGTGCCGCGGGCATCCCGGAGGAGCGCATCGCCATCGCGGGCTTCTCGCAGGGCGGCTGCCTCGCGCTGGAGTATGCACACCGGAATCCCCGCCGCTACGGCCTCATCGCGGGTCTCAGCAGCTCCTTGATCGGGCCGCCGGGTGTGGAGCGGCAGCCTGCGGATCTCCAGCAGACTCCGGTGCTGGTCGCCTGCGCGGACCACGATCCGCATATCCCGCTGCCGCTCGTGGAGGAGAGCGTGGAGATCCTATCCCGGTCGAATACGGCACTCACGAAGCAGATTTTCCGCGGCTACGACCACACGGTCTTCCCCGAGGAAATTGCATGGCTGAGTGAACGGATTTCCGGCTGGAAGAAGGACGCCTGATCGCTTCCCTTCGACGCGCATGTCCGTCACCCGCATTTTCCTCATCCGCCACGGCGCGACCGTGCTCACTGCCGAAGACCGCTTCGCCGGCTCGACCGATGTCGAGCTGTCCGAGGAGGGCAGGGCACAGGTCCGCCGCCTGGCCGAGCGGCTCAGCCTCATCCCCGTGGATGCCGTCTATGCCTCACCGCTGGGCCGCACGATGGAGACCGCCAGCATCCTCGCCGCGCCGCATGGCAGCAAGGTGATCGCGCGGGACGGGCTGAAGGAAATCTCCCACGGCCACTGGGAGCAGATGACGCGGGACGAGGTGGAGACCGCCTACCCGGAAGAAGTCACGGCGTGGGATCGCGATCCCTTCACCTACGCGCCGCCGGGAGGCGAGACGGGCCTGGAGGTCACCGCCCGCGCGCTGCCCGCGCTGCTCGACATCGTGAAGAATCACCAGGGCAAGCCGGTCATCGTCGTCTCGCACAAGGCGACCATCCGCCTGCTGCTCAGCTCGCTGCTCGGCTTCGATCCCCGGCGCTATCGCGACAATCTCGACCAGGATCCCGCGGCGCTGAACATCGTCGATTTCAAGGACCCGGTGCGGGCGCGGCTGATGCTCTTCAATGACAGCTCGCACTATTCCGAGTCCGGCCTGGCCATCCCGGGCATCGCCGGGGCCTGCCTCTCGAAATGGTGGTCTGCGGAAGCCGCATCGGATAAGGGAGGTCAGTGACTCTCCCCTCAAGGCCCTGGCAGGTGGTGGTGATCGGGACCCTCATGGTCCTGCTCATCGGCTCCGTGGACACGCACATCGAGCCGCAGCTCAGCAGTGCCTTCTTCTACCTGCTGCCGGTGCTGCTCGTCACGCGGCACGCGCGGACGCGGACGAGCATCCTCTTCTCCATCTTCGCCACGGCCGTCTCGCTGTATGCCGACCTGGTGACGTCCGGGCCTCTGATCCCGAAGTACCTGCCCTACTGGAATTCCACCCTGCGCCTCGGCGTCCTGCTGGTGGCCGTGTGGCTGGTCACCTCGCTGCGCAGGCTGAATGAAACGCTGGAAGCCCGCGTGCATGATCGCACCGCGCGGCTGGAGGACGAGGTGCGCACCCGCCTGAAGCTGGAGCGCCGCATTCTCGACGCCCGCGAGTCGGAGCAGGCACGCATCGGCCAGGACCTGCACGATGGGCTGTGCCAGCAACTCGTGGCCACCGCCTTCTCCGCCGGTCTGCTCCAGCGCACGCTGGAGGAAAAGTCCGCGCCGGAAGCTGCGGATGCCGAGCGCATCGCGAAGTCCATCGACGAGTCCATCGGCCAGGCGCGTGACATCGCGAAGGGCCTCCACCCGGTGCCGCTGGAGGAGGAGGGCCTGGAGACCGCGCTGCGCGACCTGGCCCGCAGCACCTCGCGCCACACCGGTGTCCGCTGCATCGCGGAGGTCTCGGGAAATCCGTCCGGCCTCGACAAGGCGGCCGCGATCCATCTCTACCGCATCGCCCAGGAGGCGCTGAACAATGCGATCAAGCACGCGTCCGCCTCGATGATCGCGATCCGCTTCTTCACCCGTGACGGCGACTTCGAGCTGGTGGTGGAGGACGATGGCGCGGGCATCACCCGCGATACCCGCGGCGGCGGCATGGGCCTGCACATCATGGACTACCGCGCGCGGGCGATCGGCGCGGAAATCGACATCTCCGCGGGAAAAGATGGCGGCACCCGCGTGCGTTGTGTTTCATCTCCCTCAGCCCCGATCGTCCGATGACCTCCACAGCGAATGCCCATGCCACGATCGTCCTGGTGGACGATCATCCGATGGTCCGCGAGCGCCTCGCGGAAGTCATCAATCGCGAGCCCGACCTCTCCGTCTGCGGCGAGGCAGAGGACCGTGCCGGTGCGCTGGAGCTGGTGGGCCGGGTGAATCCGAAGCTGGCCATCGTGGATCTCACGCTGAAGCGCTCGAACGGCCTCGACCTCATCAAGGACCTGCGCGTGATGTACCCGGATCTGCTGATCCTGGTGCTGTCGATGCAGGATGAGAATCTCTACGCCGAGCGCGTGATCCGCGCCGGGGCACACGGCTACATCACGAAGCAGGAAGCCACCCGCAAGATCCTCGATGCGATCCGCCAGGTCATGGCGGGAAAGGTTTTCCTGAGCGAGGAGCTTTCCGCCGAGATCCTGTCCCGCATGCTGGGGAAGACGAAGGGCGCGGTGCGTTCGCTGGATGTCCTCTCGGACCGGGAGTTGCAGGTCTTCGGCCTCGTCGGCGAGGGCTTCGGCACGCGCCAGATCGCGGAGCAACTGGGCCTCGACGTGAAGACGGTCGAGACCTACCGCACCCGCATCAAGGAGAAGCTGGAGCTGAAGGACGCCTCCGAGCTCCTGCGCCAGGCCATTGCATGGCGGCGCGATCATCCGAACGAGTGAGGGTGGCGTAGGGGTGGTGCCTTACAGGATTGTCCGGGTGTTCGGCGGAGGAAATCGGGCCGCGGTCGGATGGACGCGGGCCGTGTGAAGGTGCATGATTTCATCAGCACTGGCATCACCCGTCTCATCACCTCTGGCCCGGGGGGGACATGTAATCTGACGGGGGTGCCGGTGCGGCCTATGTACGGATGGTGGGATGGCGGCTTGGCAAGCCGGGCGGTGGCGTGCAAGTTGAGGAGTCGGGAGTCGCCGCCCGTGAGGGTAGGGCGTGCCCGTGCACTGCTGTCCACACACATGAAAATCGCCATTGGATCCGACCACGCCGGTTTCTCGTACAAGCGGGAAATCATCGCCCAGCTCCGAGCCCGGGACATCACCGTCATCGATGTCGGCACCGACTCCGAGGCCCCTGTTTCCTACGTGCCCTTCATCCGCGAGGTCGCGCTGGGCGTGGCCGAGGGGAAGTATAGCTGCGGCATCGTGCTCGGCGGCTCCGGCAATGGTGAGGCGATGGCCGCGAACCGCATCAAGGGCGTCCGCTGCGCGCTGTGCTGGAATGTCGAGACCGCGAAGCTGGCCCGCCAGCACAACGACGCGAATGTCCTCTCGCTCGGCGAGCGTGTGATCGACCTGCGCACCGCCCTTGCCATCGTTGATACTTTCCTCGCCACGCACTTCGAGGGTGGCCGGCACGTGGAGCGCATCCACGAACTCGACGCATGAGCCCCGCCGAGATCGAGGCCTTCTTGCACGAGAAGATCCCGCTCGCCCGCGCGATGGGAGTGCGGGTGGAGTCGTCGGACGCCGAGACCTTCATCCTCACCGCGCCGCTGGAGCCGAATCACAACCACCTCGGCACGGCATTCGGCGGCAGCCTCGCCGCGCTCGCGACCCTCACTGGCTACGCGTGCCTCTGGCATTCGCTCGATGACCGCGACGCGCACGTGGTGATCCGCCGCAGCGAGCTGGACTACCGCCACCCCGTGACCGGCACGCTGCGCGCGATCTGCCGGCGACCAGACGAGCGCAAGCTCGCGGACTTCCGCGCGACCTTTGCCAAGGCGGGCAAGGCAAGGATCAGCCTGGAGGTGGAGATGGAGGAAGCCGGCCGGATCTGCCTGCACTTCCGCGGGGACTTCGTGGCGGTGCGGTAGCTTTGTTTTGCGAACCCGGGCAAAAGGTCATTCTCTATCATCATGGACGTCAGGGAGAGGTTTGAAGACGAACTGAGGAGCAGGGGTGTCGCTTTCACCATCGACCCGGAGTCCATGCGACATTCGATAAAAGTCGGAGATGGCCAGCTCCTGGTGAGCTTGGAAAACCTGCAGCGTGATGTGAAGAGTGACGGCGATATCGGGCGCATCTCGCGCTTCGTGGATGCTGTCCTCGCGGCTTCGCCGGAGTCCGATACAGATTTATCGGCGGATCGGCTTTTCTGGAGTCTGGAGCCAAATGATTACGAGGAATGCGCCGAGATCCGTGAGGCGCTCAGTGACCGGGTCGACCGAGTGCTAGTCCACGTCTCTTCCGACGACCGGCTGATCAGTTGGGTGACGGCTGACATGCTGGATACGCTCGTCTTGAGCGAGATCGAGGCGGGGGAACGAGCATTTGAAAACCTCGCAAAGGCATTGGAGTCAGCCACCTTCCAAGTGTCGGACATCGATGGGGTGCCACTCGGCTATTTGGAGACCACGCTTCCTTTCAAGGCTGCTCTCCTGCTCGCGCCCAATTTGAAAGACGTTTTGGGGCCGAGGCTAGGTTGGCCTCTGCTTGCCGTCGTGCCGGATCGGGATTTCATTTACCTCTGGGCAGCCGAGCATGTGGCCCTCACAGGTCGTCTTGGACGTGTGGTTGTCAGGGAATACTCGAATTCAGCTTATCCAGTCTCGACCGAAGTTTACGAGGCTTCCGACCAAGGTATACGAGCCATTGGCGCGTTTCCGGTTGGCTGAGCTGCATTTTGGCGTGAGGCATTCCAAGGAACATTGATCCCGTTCGTAAGGGTAGCTGCTGCTGCGAAGGCTCATTTGAATCACCATGTCTTCCGACACCCTCACCCTCCTCCGCGCTGGCCAGCTCGCCGGGGCCACGCGGCTCGATCTTTCCTGCGGGCTGAGGGAGTTCCCGCGGGAGATCTTCGACCTCGCGGACTCGCTGGAGGTGCTGAATCTCTCCGGGAATCGCCTCGCCGATCTCCCCGATGACCTGCCGCGGCTGGGGAAGCTCCGCATCCTCTTTTGCTCGGAGAATGACTTCAGTCACGTCCCGTCGGTCATCGCGGAGTGCGCGGGGCTTTCCATGGTCGGCTTCAAGTCGAACAGCATCGCGCGGGTGGAGGCGCTGCCGCCCTCGCTGCGGTGGCTGATCCTGACCGACAACCGGATCGAAGCGCTGCCCGCCTCGATTGGAAATTGCCGACCGCTCCAGAAGCTCATGCTTTCCGGCAACCGCCTCGCGGGCCTGCCGGAAGAAATGGCCGCCTGCACGAATCTGGAACTCATCCGGCTCGCGGCGAATCGCTTCGAGTCACTGCCGCCGTGGCTGCTGGAGATGCCGAGTCTCGCGTGGCTCGCCTTCGCGGGAAACCCGTGTGCGCCTTCGCCGGAGGCCACCGGGGCCGCCACGATTCCTTGGGCGGATCTCCGGATCGATGAAAAGCTTGGCGAGGGCGCGTCCGGGGTGATTCATGCGGCCCGGAGGATTTCCGATGGTCGCTCCGTTGCCCTGAAAATCTTCAAGGGCAGCATCACCAGCGACGGCCTGCCGGATAGCGAGCGCCGCGCCAGTCTCGCCGCCGGGAGCCATCCGGGCTTCATCCCGGTCCTCGGGGATCTGGCGGGGCATCCCGCGGGTGCGGCGGGATTGGTCATAGATCGCATTGGGCCGGAGTATCGTCCGCTTGCCGGGCCGCCCGACTTCGCCACTTGCAGTCGTGATGTCTATGCGCCCGGGGAATCGTTCAGCCTGCCCGTGGTGGGAAAGATCGCTCGCGGCCTCGCCTCCGCGGGGGCGGCACTGCATGCGAAGGGAATCCTCCACGGCGACTTCTACGCGCACAATGTCCTGCGGGATGCGGATGGCCACGCGATGCTGGGAGACTTCGGCGCGGCGTCGTTTTATCCGGCGGGCGATGCGAGGTTCGAGAAGATCGAGGTGCTGGCCTTCGGTCGCCTGCTCGGGGAATTGTTAGATCACTGCGATTCGGAATCCGCATGTCTGAGGAGGCTGCAGGAACACTGCCTCTCGGTGGAACCCACGCTGCGTCCGTCGTTTTCTGAAGTGCTCCGGAAACTGGCCGCGCTGGTGTAGGGTCACTCGGCCTCGGGGCAGGGGGCAACAACGCCGGGCGACCGCGTCGTCATCAGCACGAAGGCGGCGGCGATGGAAAGGCCGATGACGCCGGCCGCGGCCCAGCCCACATGCTGGAGCCCAAAGCCATCGATCACGCGCCCTCCGATGATCGCTCCGAGGCCGATGCCCATGTTCGCGCCCGAGATATTGAGGGACGCCCCGAGAGCTGCATTGGCGGAAGCGGACTTCATGACCCGGACGTGGGACACGGTGAAGAGCGCCGCCTGTGCGATGCCCCAGACCGCGAGGACCAGGGCGAGCATCGCGTAAGACTTCACGACAGGCACCAGCAGGATCATCGCGAGTGCAATCGGCGCGCTGAAGGCGATCGAGGCTCCGAGCGGGCTGCGGTCCACGAGGCGACCGCCGAGCCAGTTGCCGATCATTCCCACGCCGCCGAAGCCCATCAGGATCCAGCCGACCGTGGTGCCATCGAAGCCACCGAGGCGCTCGAGGATATCGGCGAGGTAGGTGTAGGCCGTGAACATCCCGGCGAAGACGAGGAGCGAGAGCAACACATGGCCGCTGACGATCGGATCCCGCAGGATGCCCAGTTGCGAGGTGACCGGGGCGGACTCTTTCTTCCCCTCGATCACGGGAAGGACGAAGAAAAGCAGGGCTGCCTTGATCAAGGAAAGCACCGCCAGTGAAGCAAAGGCAATACGCCAGCCGAAGGCATCCGCGACCAAGGTGCCGATGGGAATGCCAAAAATGGTCGCGGCCACGATGCCGAAGGACACCATCGAGATCGCTTTCCCCGCGCGTTCGGGACCCGTGATGGCGACGGCCGTTTCACTGGCCAGCGCCCAGAAGACGGGCAGCATCACCGCAGGAATGAAGCGGGCGAAGGCCATGATGCCGAAGTTCGGCGCGGTCGCCGCGAGCAGGTTCGACAACGCGAACAGCAGCAGCGTGGTGACGAAAAGCCGCTTCCTCTCGAAGCGCGAAAACGACGCCGTGAGCGGCGGTCCGACCACGGCCACGGTGAAGGCGAACAAGGTCACCAGCAGTCCCGCGCGAGACACGCTGACCCCGAGATCGCGAGCCATC
Source organism: Luteolibacter flavescens (assembly GCF_025950085.1). Taxonomy (NCBI): domain Bacteria; kingdom Pseudomonadati; phylum Verrucomicrobiota; class Verrucomicrobiia; order Verrucomicrobiales; family Verrucomicrobiaceae; genus Neoluteolibacter; species Neoluteolibacter flavescens. Next base: position 119,160 of record NZ_JAPDDS010000015.1, on the reverse strand, counting down.
GCGGGCAGCAGGCCCACGATCACGAACTCGGTGGTCAGCACGGTGAACCCGGCGGCGGAGAGAAGTATGATGGGCAGGATCGAGCGTTCGCCCCGGGATGAATCCGTCATGATGGAAAATGAAAGGAGCGTGGCACTCGCCTTCAAATGAAGGGGAAGGGCACCACGCTCCGGAGAAGCAATCAGGCGGCCAATGCGGCCAGAAGAACCGCCTTGTCCTGCACGCCGCGGAAGACATTCACCGCCTCGCCGTTCTTGAAGACGATCAGGGTGGGGATCGCCTTGACGCCGAAGCGCCGGGCAAGCTCGGGGTGGGCATCCACGTCCACCTTGGCGACGAGGGCCTTGCCTTCCTGCTCGGTGGCGATCTGGTCGACCACGGGGCCGATCATTTTACAAGGGCCGCACCATGAGGCCCAGAAGTCCACAAGCACGGGCTGGTCGGTGCCGGCAAGCGCGGCATCGAAGGTGTCGCTGTTGAGTTCGATGGTTTTCATATCGTGCCCCTTCGATGAGGGGTTTATGTAACGAACGGTATATATCTATCCGCTGGACAAGCCGGGGTCAAGCGACATTTTTTACCGTCAGGTATGAAACCCAGTGAGACCCCATCGCCCATCGGTCGCCCGCGCGCGTTCGACGCCGACGTGGCGCTGGACCGGGCGCTGCGTGTCTTTTGGGAAAAGGGCTACGAGGGGGCATCCATGGCCGACCTGACGGAAGCGATGGGCATCAACCGCCCCAGTCTCTACGCGGCCTTCGGGAACAAGGAGGCGCTCTTCCGGAAGGCACTGATCCGCTACTGCGAAGGCCCGGCCTCGTATGTGGCATTGGCGCTGGAAGCCTCGACGGCGCGGGAGGCGGCGGAAAAGCTGCTGGCGGGTGCGGTGAATCTTTTGAGCGATCCGGAGAATCCCTGCGGATGCCTTTCCATCCAGAGCGCGCTCGCCTGCGGTGACGAGGCGACGTCCGTGAAGCAGGAGCTGGTGACGGTGCGGTGCGAGACCCTGCGGTCGATCGAGGAGCGATTCGCGAGGGCGAAGGAGGAGGGGGAATTCCTTGCCAGCGTGGACACGAAGCGGCTGGCCCGCTACGTTTCCACGGTGATCCAGGGGCTGGCGGTGCAGGCCGCGAGCCGGGCGACCGGGTGCGAGCTGAGGGGCGTCGCCGAGCAGGCGATGGAGGCCTGGCCGACCTGAATCCGCCCTCCGGGACTGATTTTTAGCGGTCCGTGGCAGGAACGCCACGTGCTTACCCCTTGCCAAGCGGGGCAAAAGCGTCCATAGCCCCGCCCCGCCCGCGCCCGGGCCAACGCCGCCATGTCCCTGAAGATCCGCAACCTCGCCATTATCGCCCACGTTGACCACGGGAAAACCACCCTCGTCGATCAGCTCCTCCAAGCCGGCGGTACCTACCGCGACAACCAGGCGCAGCAGGAGCGCGCGATGGACTCGATGGACCTCGAAAAGGAAAAGGGCATCACCATCAAGGCCAAGAACACCTCCATTCACTGGGAAGGCTACACGATCAACATCGTCGATACCCCGGGCCACGCCGACTTCGGCGCCGAGGTGGAGCGCGTGATGAAGATGGTGGACGGCGTGCTCCTCGTGGTGGACGCCTCCGGCGGCCCGCAGGCGCAGACCCGCTTCGTGCTGCGCAAGGCGATGCAGGAAGGCCTCAAGCCGATCGTGGTGGTCAACAAGATCGACCGCCCGCTCGCCACCCCGATGAAGGTGCACGACCAGGTGCTGGAGCTCCTTCTCGACCTCGATGCCGATGAAGAGCAGTTCAATGCTCCCTTCAGCTACGGCTCCGCCCGTGACGGTTACTTCATGGACAGCCCCGATGACGAGCGGAAGGACTGCGTGCCTCTTCTCAAGAAGATCATCGAGCACATCCCCGCGCCAAAGGCCGATCCGGATGCTCCTTTCCTCATGCTCGTCTCGAACATCGAGTGGGACGACTACGTCGGCCGCGTCGCCGTGGGCAAGGTCCTCGGCGGCAGCGTGAAGAAGGGCGACACCGTCTGGCTGCTCCGCGAGGACGGCACCAAGCAGCAGTCGAAGGTGATGAAGACCTTCAGCTACTCCGGTCTCGCCACCACCGACTCCGAAGGCTGCAGCGCCGGTGGCATCGTGGGTGTCGCCGCAGGCATCGACAACGTGAACATCGGCGAAACCATCGCCGGCACCTCGGACCAGGAGCCGCTTCCCTTCGTCGCCATCGACCCGCCGACCGTGTCGATGCAGTTCTCCATCAATGACGGCCCGCTGGCCGGCAAGGAAGGCAAGCACGTCACGTCCCGCGCCATCCGCGACCGCCTGATGCGCGAGCTGAAGACGAACATCTCCATCACCGTGGAAGACACCGATACGTCCGGCGTCTTCAATGTCTCCGCCCGTGGCGCGATGCAGATCGCGGTGCTGGTCGAGCAGATGCGCCGCGAGGGCTTCGAAGTCCTCGTCTCCCGCCCGGTCGTGATCTTCCGCAAGGATGACAATGGCAAGATCCTCGAGCCCTTCGAGACCCTCTACGTCGAGGCTCCCGGCGACTACACCCAGGGCATCCTGAAGATCCTCATGAACCGCAAGGGCATGATGGAGCACATGGATACCGAGGCCAGCGGCCGCGTCTTCATCCAGGCATGCATCCCCACCCGTGGCCTCATCGGCTTCGAGACCGAGCTGGTCAACCTGACCTCCGGCCACGGCATCATGAGCCACCTCTTCAAGGAGTACGCCCCGCACGCCGGCGAAATCCAGAACCGCACGACCGGCACGCTGGTCTCGATGGATTCCGGTGCCGCCACGCCCTACTCGCTGCAGATGCTCGAGGAGCGCGGTGTGCTCTTCGTCGCTCCCGGCGATGCCGTCTATGAAGGCATGCTGGTGGGTGAAAACCCCCGCGTCGGCGACCTGCCGGTGAACCCGGTGAAGGAGAAGCACCTAGACAACATGCGCTCCTCCGGCAAGGACAAGACCTCGAAGCTCACCCCGGCCATCCGCTTCTCGCTCGAGCGCGCGATCGAATACATCGACGCCGACGAGCTCGTGGAAGCCACGCCGCAGAATATCCGCCTGCGCAAGCGCATCCTCGATGCGAATGCCCGCAAGCGCGCCGCCAAGGGCCTCAACTACGAGGACCGCAGCAACCGCGGCTGATCCCAAGTAAGAGAGAGAAACCCACGTTTTCCCTCCTATCCTTCCCTGCACGGGCCGTCCTCTTCCGAGAGTACGGCCCGTGTCCTTTTTCATGCTGGCGATTTCGTCATTATTGCGTGGCGAAATCGCAGCAAGGAAAAGAGGGGCAGTGGCGTTGAATCGGGAAAGCTCTTCCCATGATCACCCGCCGCACGCTCCTGAAAAATTCCGCACTCGCCGCTTCCGCCTTTGCCCTGCCCCTGCAGGCGGAGGAGAAGGCCGGGAAGAAACTCCGCATCGGCCTCATCTCCGATGTCCACAAGGACCTCGTACCGGACGCGGACGAGCGCCTGAAGGCCTTCATCGACAAGATGAACGCGGAGTCCGTGGACGCGGTGATGCAGCTCGGCGACTTCTGCACGCCGAAGCCGGCGAACCAGGGATTCCTCGATCTCTTCCACTCCTTCCGCGGCCCGCACTACCACGTGATGGGAAATCACGATACGGACGGTGGATTCACCCGGGACCATACGGTGGCCTTCTGGGGGATGGAGAGCCGCCATTACTCCTTCGACCTCGGCGGATATCACTTCATCGTGCTGGATGCGAATGACCGTCCGGCGGATTGGAAGAGCGGCTACCCGCGGTCCATCGCCGCGGACCAGATCGAGTGGCTGCGGAAGGACCTCGAAGCCACGCGGCTGAATACCTTCGTCTTTTCCCACCAGAGCCTGGAGCGGCCGAACTGCATCACGAACCAGCAGGACGTGCGCGTCGTGCTGGAGGCCGCGAAGACCCCGGACGGCAAGCGGAAGGTCGCCGGATGCTTCAATGGCCACTGGCACATCGACCACGCCCGCGAGATCGGCGGCATCCCGTACATCCACATCAATTCCGCGTCTTACTTCTACATGGGCGGCGTGAAGAATGACTCGGTCGATCCCGAGCTCGCCAAGAAATTCCCCATCCTCACCGTGAGCGCGAATTACGAAGGCCCGCTCTACACCGTGCTGGAGATCGATCCCGCGGCGGGCACCTTCACCCTCCGCGGGATGGAGTCGGCATGGCGCGGCAAGTCGCCGAAGGAGATCGCCCCCACGCGGGAGAACGAGGTGGGTGCCTGGGCGCGCCCCTCGATCACGGCGGGGAAGTGGGACCTGGCCTGACGCCCGATAATCAGGTTGGACGCGGGGCCCGGCGCGAAGCATCTTCCCCGCGTGCTCCCCGCGCTGACCGGCTACGACCCCGCCGCCCTGGAGGCCTATCTGGCCGCCGAGGGCCAACCTGCATTCCGCGCCGGGCAGATCCTCGACTGGATCTGGAAGAAGAAGGCCGCCTCGGTCGATGCCATGAGCAATCTGCCCGCGGCCCTGCGCGAGAAGCTCACCTCCGGCTTTCGCCTGCACGCGCTGGAGCATGCGATCACAAATGGCAGCGCGGACACCACGCGGAAGTTCCTCTTCAAGCTCCACGACGGCCGCTACGTCGAGAGCGTGCTCATCCCGGCGAATCCGGCGCTCTATGGCGAGAAGTCGGACCGCCGGACGCTGTGCGTCTCCTCGCAGGTGGGCTGCGCTTACGGGTGCAAGTTCTGCGCCTCGGGCCTCGCGGGATTCTCGCGGAATCTGGAGCCCGCGGAGATCGCCGGGCAGGTCCTGATGGCCGAGCGCCTCTCCGGCGAGCGCGTGGACAATCTCGTCTTCATGGGCATGGGCGAGCCGCTGGCGAATCTGGACAACCTGCTCGCCGCCATCTCCATCATCACCTCGCCGTGGGGCCTGCACCTCGGCGCGCGGCACCTCACGATCTCCACCTCCGGCCTCGTCCCGCAGATCCGCAGGCTGGCCGAGCACCCGCAGCAGATCCGCCTCGCGATCTCGCTGCACGGCGCCACCGATGACGTGCGCGGCCAGATCATGCCGGTGAACAAGAAGTGGGGCACCGCCGAACTCTTCGACGCGCTCGACTACTGGAACTCCCGGAAGAAGCAGCACCTCACGCTGGAGTACATCCTCATCGAGGGCGTGAATGACGATCTCGAGCAGGCACGCATCCTCGCGAGCCACGCGCGCCGTCTGAAGGCGAAGGTGAATCTGATCCCTTACAACACGGTCGATGGCCTCGACTGGAAGCGTCCGTCCGAAGCGCAGTGCCGCGCCTTCCGCGACATCCTGAAGAACGCCGGCGTCGCCGCGACGCTGCGCCTGGAAAAAGGCCACGACATCGCCGCCGCCTGCGGCCAGCTCCGCCTGAAGCAGGAGACCGAGGAAGGCATCATCGAGGCCCCCATGAAGGTCCGCTGAAAAGTGGCTGCGGCATCCTGCCGCAAGCCGGGCAGGGGAAGGCTAGCGGCAAGATGCCGCAGCCACTTTCGCCTACTCGCCCTCCTTCAGCACCTCGCGGACCTCCACGATCATCCCGCTGAAAAGTGGCCGCGGCATCCTGCCGCAAGCCGGGCAAGGGGAAGGCTAGCGGCAAGATGCCGCAGCCACTTTCGCCTAATCGCCCTCCTTCAGCACCTCGCGGGCCTCCACGATCATCCCGCTGAAAAGTGGCTGCGGCATCCTGCCGCAAGCCGGGCAGGGGGAGGGCTTGCGGCAAGATGCCGCAGCCACATTCACCTACTCGCCCTCTTTCAGCACGTCGCGGACCTCGACGATCATCCCTTCGACTTCGCCGAGGATTTCATCGAGCTCCTTCCGCGAGAAGGCGCGCCATATCGGTGTCGCCAGTCCTTCCTGATCCGCGGAGTCGAGTCCGCTCAGGGCATCGCGCAGGCATTCGCGCACCTTCTTCAGCCGCACCAGCACGCTCCCGGCGATCCAGTCTTCCGGCGGCCACTCGTCCGTGGTGGCGAGTGCGCCGGAGAGCTTGGCTGCGGCGGTCTGCGTGCCGTAGATCACTTCCAGCAGCGGGTGCTCCTGCGTGGCGGGCTCGTCCAGCCACTCGCCCACCTCGTGGTGCATGCGGATGCCCAGCTCCATGCAGCGCTCCACCAGCGGGTGACTCTCGGGCTCCTTCCAGTCATCGGACTTCGCCTCCTCGATCGCCTCGGCGCAGATCTGGTTCATCTCCTCGATCCAGCGCTGGCGTTCCTCCTTTTCCTCGGGCGTCAGCTCCGGCTCCACCTCGCCGCGTTCGCGCTTCAGGCGCTCGCGTTCCTCGTCGAAGACCCGCTCGAAATCCTCGTGCCCCTCGCGCTCGAGCCGTGCCTGCACGCGATCCAGCAGCAGGTCCATGCGGGCCGCCTCGGCATCGGCTTCCGCCTCGGCCTTGCTCTGCGGGGCATCGTCATCATCCTCGTCTCCGGCACCGGCCACGGTCGCGGCCAGCATGCGGTCCATGAAGGTGGTCATCGCCTCGGCATTCGCCTGGCGTTGCGCGACTTCTTCCTCCTCGCTCATCGTCCACACCGCGGTATCGTCCAGCTCCAGCGTGAAGCCCGCCGTCTCGATCACCACGCGGCCGTTGTATTGGCTGAACCACTCCAGGTAGAGCGAGTTCCCCCAGTGCCAGGGGAAGGGCTGCTTCTTCTCGTAGCAGACCAGCAGCTCCTCCATCGAGACATCCGGCACCTTCACCTTCCGCGACGCGGTGATGTCCCCGGCCACGCCGTCTTGCAGCGTGGCGAAGCCGTCGCGGAGGCCCGGCTTCGGCTCCGGATTCGTGAAGCGCAGCAGGTGCCCCGCGAGATCTCGCCACGCATTCCCCTCCAGCTCCAGCGTCACCGGCTCCTCGCGATCCACGAACCAGATCCGCCCCGTGACCTTCCCGCGCGTGCGGTTGTCGATCTCCCCGCGGATCACGTGCTCATCGATGCGCCATGCCATATGGGACTACCTTGGGCCGCCGCACGGGAGATGTCACGCCGCAGTCACGCCCGCAGGTGAGATGTGCCCTTCATCCGTGGAATCCCTCGCGGATCGCCACCAGCAGGGCCTCCACCCGCGCCCGGTCCGGCTGATCGGGCAGGTCACTCTTTTCAAATGCCGCCTGCACCCCGGCCAATTGCTCCTCGGCCCGTGCCACCAGGTCCTCGTAGGCAAATTCGCCCGACCGCACCCGCAGCAGATACTCGCGGTTCGGCCGGCGGATGCGCAGCACGCCTTCCGTCGCGATCTCCCCGGCCATGTCGAGCAGGCGCAGCGTGTGCATCAGGTTCTTCGAGTCATAGCCGCGGCCGTGGCTGGCATTCGTCGCATAGCGCTCCTCATTCCGCTGGCCCACCCACTCCCAGTATTCGCGGTGGGCCTTGCAGTGCGCCTGGAAGGCATCGCGGTTGAAGTGCATCCACCCGACCGGCACGGCCTCCCTCGGCACGCTGCTGAAGATGAGCGTGTCGGGATCCCGCGGAGAAACGATGCCGCGCGGATCGCTGCTACTAGGTTCATGGTAGATCGCGAACATCCCCGCCGCGTGTTGCACCGCGGTGATGCCGCATTCGCGCGGGCTCATCCCGCGTGCCGCCAGCCAGTCGAGCACGGGCGTGCTGCCCTGGCCCTCCGGCACGTGGCAGAAGTCCAGCATCGCGCGCCGCTGTTCCGGCTCGGGGTTCACGATCTTCTTGTTCAGCCCGCGCGCCTTGCGGATCTGGCCCATGGCGTATTCGCCGAAGGTCTTCGCACACAGTTTCGACAGGAAGATCTCCGGCTCCAGCCACCCGAAGAGCGGGTGCCGGTGGCGGATGCAATCGTCCGGCATCGCGAGCAGCTCCAGCGCGTTCGGATTGTTCTTCAGCAGCAGCGAGACGAAGTGCCCGAGCTCGTAGTAAACCTGGTCGCTGCGCTCGTCGGCCACCTGCTCGATCTCGTCCAGCCCGAGCAGGAATGACCGCGGTGCCGCGAAGACCCCGCGCCGGTCCTCGTCGGAGCCCGCGATGGCGGTGCCGTAGGCGTGGCTGCCTGCCACCGTGTCGAGCAGCAGCAGATCGTGCCCGCGCACGCGCTCCAGAGTGAAGTCCGCGGGCTTCATCACGTGCGACGGGCGGCGGATCTCCGCGCGCAGCAGCGCATCCAGCGGCTCCGTATCCACGGGCTTCCCGGGCGTGTGGACCTGCTCGGCCAGCGAGGCCGTGAGGAAATCATCCAGCGCCGGCAGTCGCGGCATCCGCTCGCCCTCGGAGGTCCGCGCCTTGTGCTCCAGCAGTGCGGGGATCAGCGCGCGGATCTCCTCCGGAGCGTCCGGCACCAGCTCCGCGAATGCCACGGGAGGGATGCCCTTTCCCGCGGCGATCCAGCGGGCGCACAGCGTGGCCCGCAGCGCGTAGAGGTAGTCCTTTGCCCGCACCTGCTCGTCCGCCAGCTTTCCCAGCACCATCTGCCGTGCCAGGCCGTGGTAGTGGTCCCGCGAGGCCCGGGGTGAAAATACGGCGCGTGCCGTACTTTGCCAGCGCTCGCGGAAGCCGGGCTCGCAGCGATACACCACCGGCGAGTGCAGCCACTCGACCAGCGCGCCATTGCTCCTCCCCAGCAGCCGCACTGCCTTCCGCACGTCCCACCCTCCGGCATCCAGATCGCCCTCCTCCAGCGGCAGGTCGATCGACTCCATGCCATCCAGCACGGAGAGATAGGTCTGCTCCTGCCGCACGAAGATGAAGCGGATATCGTAGTCGCTGTCCGGCGAGGCGAAGCCCCATGCGCGGCTCCCGGACTCGCAGGCATAGGGGATCGTCACGCCATGCTGGCGTTCGATGCGGTCGAGCAGTGCTTGGATGGCGTCTTCCATGCCACCGCCATGGGGCCTGAAACCTGCCATGCGGGGAAGTGGAAAAAAGTCACTGTGAAGAACAGCCATTCAACCGCAGATGGACACGATGAACGCAGATGAAGAGGTGATCGGGACCAGGATGGATGGGATGGATGGGATGGATGGGATGGATGGGATGGATGGGATGGATGGGATGTGATCGGAATCCGGCTGATTATCCGTGTCCATCGTGTTCATCCGTGGTTGGATGGGTATACCTCAATCATATCTGGCTGCCTTAATATACCTGCTTGGCGACGATCATGGCATGTCGTTAGGATGAAGCGTCGGCTCTCCTGATTTCACCATGCGCTACGAACCTGCGGATTTTTATTTCAATGGCGAGCTGATGCCGGCTTGGGGCGCCAGTTGGAGTTTGGCCGGCTTGGCCGAGCTTCTCGATAGCAGCGATTCGTGGGACGCGGACTACAGCCATCGCGACGTCTGGATTATCTATTGCAGGATCGACCACGAGGGAACGGTCGAGAGCTGCGATCCGCGGGTGTTCTTGTATGTGATTCAGGAAGTCGTGCTCCTGCTCCTGCGTCACTCGGAGCAGATGCTGGTCTCCCTGAAGGGCGACGCAGAAGATCCCGTGAAAGTGCACCGCCAGATGGTGGACGCGGCTTTCGCGATGAGGAGGTCGGTCATCGAGAAGGGATGCGCCTTCTGGTGCTCCGGCACTACGGAGGATCTCCAGCAATGCGTGGACTGGATGGAGCGGTCGCGATTGCCCGCGGACGATCCCCGCTATCAGGAGCCACCGCATGTGGAGAGTGAGAAGAGTTCCTTGGATTCGCTTCTCAAAAGCCAGGCGACGAATTTGCACCGGCTTGCGCAGGCAGGTCGCTTCGATCGCGAGTTGAGGAAGGAACTGCTGCGGATTTGAGCGGAGGGCTTTCCGTCAAGCGATGGTGCCGAGCCGGCTGGCGCTTCTGGTGCTCCTCCAGCGCCAACCCACCAGACCACCCCAGGAGATGAAATAGAGAGATGCGACGCACCAATGCGGAATGACTAATTGCGATTTGTAAGATCCAATGTGGCCCCAATTAATATATTCGGGCACGGGGAGCCAGTCTTGGGCGTCGTTCCGTCGTCGGTCAGATCGACACTTTGTGGGCCAACGCGAACCGCCCAAGGGATCCGGCGAGTGGACGAACATCAACGAGCCCGCGTGGTGGTGTAGCCTATCGGAATAGGAAATCGATCCCCGGAAGATGAGATGGCCGCACTAGTGGAGAACTTCATCGAATCCACCCACGCCCATAGCAGGAATATCAGTCCCGGCACGCCGAACCAAAAGGCGCGGGAACGGAGCAGACGGAAACGGGGCGGACTGCCTTTCATGAAGGAACCCTAGGCTTCCGGCGAATGGAGCAGGAATCCAAAAGCACCGAACCCCTTTGAGCCTTCGCCTCTCGTCGTAAGCACGCGAATGAACGCAGATGAAGAAGGGATTGGGGCCAGGATGGATGGGATGGATGGGATATGATCGGAACGCGGCTACTTATTTGAGTTCATCCTGCATTTATCGACCACGGATGAACACGGATAGACACAGATGAAGAAGCGATGGAGTGCTTGCGTTGCCGAGAGATCGGGCCCCTGGGAGCGCCGGTCATCAGACCGGCCCGCCTCACCCCGCGCCCCGCCCGCTCCCCAAAAAGCTTCAACATGGCTCCGAGTAAAGCCGGTCGTAACCTCAAGCTCTCCCCGGCAGTCTCCCACCGGGAACGCGGAATTCATCTCGCGCGAGTCACCACTGCTGCTGTGGTTGAGTTCCATCCGCCGAAGATGATTTCGGGCAGAAGAACGATCTGAAACCATGAACTCGCCCGAGCATTCTCAAGAGCAGCCTTTCAACCGCAGATGGACATGATGAACGCAGATGAGGAGGGGATCGGGACCAGGATGGATGGGATGGATGGGATATGATCGGAATCCGGCTGTTTATCTGTGTCCATCGTGTTCATCTGCGGTTGAAAACTCCATCCGTCAGAGGCAACAGCGTCTGGCCTCTTTATCCCATCCGTCCTGATGCTGAGCCGTGCAGTTCATCTGGGTTCATCCGTGGTTGATGAATGCGGCAGTGAGAGAGGACTCGGGCGGAATGAATTCCGCGTTCCCAGTGGGGGGCGATGCGGGCGTCCGTGGTGGGGGCGGGCGATGAGGGACCACTCGGGCCGGTCTAATGACCGGCGCTCCCAGGTGGGGGACGGCGCTGCCAAGGGGCGGTGCTCCACGGGGGTAGAAATGCAAAAAGGCGGCAGCCCTTTCAGCCACCGCCTTTCGTCGTCCTTCTGCGAATGACCGCGGCGGGCACGGGAGTAAACCCAAGAAATCCCGCACCCGCCGTGGTGCACCGCGATGGAGGTCAGTTAAACCCAAGAAACCTTCCTCCACCGCGGACCATCCGCTAACCAGGAAGAGCTTTCACGGTGCCAACACGGGCTCCCTTTTTCCAAAAATGTATGAATCGGGAATCATCCCGATGTGATCGACGATCAAATCCGGCTCATAGGCGAACTTCTTCAGGTCCTGCCGGCGGGTGCCGCCGCTGAGCACGAGCACGCTGCGGTAGCCCATCTGCACCGCACCGAGGATGTCGGTCTCCATGGTGTCTCCCACCATGATGACATCATCGGTGCGGAGGCCCATTTCCTTGCGGGCGGCTCGCATCATGACCGGGCTCGGCTTGCCGACCGAGAAGGCTTCCACGCCGGTCGCCTTTTCGATCATGGCGACGATCGCGCCGCAGCCGGGGCGGGTGCCCTGGTCGGTCGGGCAGTTCGGGTCGGGATTCGTGGCGATGAGGCGTGCACCTTTTTCCACGAGGCGGACACCACGCTCGATCATCTCGAAGGTCATGGTGCGGCCTTCGCCGACGACCACGAAGTCCGGATCATCATCCACCACGGTGAGGCCGTTGCGGTGGAGGGCGGCGGCCAGGCCGTGCTCGCCGATGACGTAGGCCGTGCCATTCGGCTTCTGGGAAGCCAGGAAGCGGGCGGTGGCCATCGCGCAGGTGAAGACCTCGTTCTCGCTCGCCTCGATGCCGAGACGGCGCAGCTTCAGCGCGACGTCACGGCGTGCGCGCTGCGAATTGTTCGTGAGGAAACGAAAGGGAATGCCGTGATTCCGCAGTCGTGTGATGAAGTCGGACGCTCCGGGGATCAACCGCGATCCCCGGTAAATGACGCCATCCATGTCGAGTAAGAAGCCAACGGTTGCCATGCCACGAACCTAGCGGCTGGCATGCCACCGGGTGGCCCGCAGCAGAAAGCGCCCTGAAGCGCCCTCATGCCGCGAAGCGGTCCGGGTGATCCTCTTGAATGTTTGGCCGATTCAATCAACGGGACCTCTGAAATCGGTCAGCCGTGTGGCGATCCCGTCACGGGTGGTCCTTCAGCAGCTCGTCAGGAGTGTAGAAATCGATCTTCTCCTTCGTCGCCTCGCGGATCTTCGCGACGGTTTCCGGCTTCACCGCGGGTGCCTGGTTGCCGAAGCTGTTGCGCACGTACGTCAGCACGCCCGCCACTTCCTTGTCATTGAGAAGCGGCCCGAAGCCCATCATGGGAGGCACACCGGTGGTCGGGTCGAATTTCGTGCCCTTCACCGTGATGGGTCCATAGAGGCCCTTCAGCGTGAGTTTGATCAGGCGCTCTTCATTGCCGGTGACCCACTCGCTGCCGTCGAGCGGCGGGTAGATCTTCTCCTGTCCCTTGCCGTCCGCCTGGTGGCAGGTCGCGCAGTGTGCCTCGCGTGCGAAGACTTCCTTGCCGAGTCTCCAGAGCTCCAGTTCATCGGCGGGCAGCTTCGGCTCGGCGGGTGCCGCGGTGGCTTCCTCGGGCTGCAGCTTCAGCTTGCCAGAGAGGTAGTCGGCGGCTTGCGGGTTCGCGCTCAGGTCGAGCTTGCCGTCTTTCTTCAGCGTCTCGATGTCGTCGCCCAGCGTGAGGAAGGCGGTCTTCACCGCTTCCGGCATCCACTTCTCGATCGGATGCTTCATCACCTCCAGAGCGATCAGCGCGCCGTCGGTATTATCCAGCCATGACGCGGCCGCGAGTGCCTGGAGACGCACGAGCGGCTCGGGGTCTGCCGCCGCTTTCATGAGGATGTCCTTGTGGTCGGGGATCTTCCTCCACGCATGGCGCACCACCTCCACGGCAGCGGCGCGTGCCTGGTGCGCCTTCGCCCCGAGGCATAGGCCGAGGATCTCGCGGTCCACCTGGTTCTGCGCCCACGTGGCCCACAGCGCTTCGCAGAGGTGGTGCTCATAGCGCGCGTCGGACTTGTCCAGCGTGGTGATCCACGCCTTCGCCGCGGCGGTCACCACGTCGGCCGGGTGGCCGCGCAGCTCGCGGCGCGTGCGGTAGCGGGTGCGATACTCGGGCTCCTTCAGCAGGTTGAAGAGACCGGCGACGGAGCTGTCCACGATGTTCGCGGGCTTCACCAGCGGGCGCGTCTTGTGCGTGATGCGGTAGATGCGGCCATGCTCCTTGTCGCGCTTCGGATCGCGCGCCGAGTGCTGCATGTGGCCGATCAGCGCATTGTGCCAGTCCACGATGTAGAGCGAGCCATCCGGCGCGAACTCCAGGTCGCACGGGCGGAAATTCGGATCCGACGAGGTGACGAGGTCGCCGAGGTGCTTTCCGGAGAAGCCACCGCGGTCCTCCCACACCTGGTGGATGCTGGTGCCGAGGAAGCCGATCGAGTTGTTCGTCATGAAGCCGCCCTGCAGCTCGTCCGGGAAATGCCGCGACGAGATGAATTCCGCACCTGCGGTGGGGCGGGCTCGCTTCGGCGCGAATTCACCGATCTTGCCGGTCTCGTAGCTGAAGGGTGCCTTGATCGAGATCGGCAGGCCCCAGTAGTTGTTCCCGCCCGAGGCGTCCGCGATGAAGCACTGCTGCCAGTCATCGAAGGCGATGCCCCATGGATTGTTGAAGTACGTCTGCACGTAGCGGTCGAGCCGCCACGTCTTCGGATCGAAGCGCCAGATGCCGCCGCCCGTGCATCGCTGCGGGCCATAGGGCGTCTCCACCTGCGAGTGGAGGAAGACACCTTCGCCCATGTAGATCGCGCCCGCGGAGTCCGTGGAGAAGGCGTGGATCGCGTGATGCGTGTCGTGCGGGTCGAAGCCGTGCAGGATGTATTCGCGCTGGTCCGCCTTGTCGTCGCCATTGATGTCGCGCAGCAGCATCAGGTTCGGCTCCTGGGAAACGTACACGCCCTCCGGCGCGAGCTCGATGCCGATGGGCAGGTGCAGGCCGTCGGCGAAGACGGTTTGCTTGTCCGCCCGGTTGTCCCCGTCGGTGTCTTCCAGGATGAGGATCTTGTCGTTCGGCATCTCATCGCCGGGCCGGTAGTGCGGATAGCTCGGCATGGTGCAGACCCAGAGGCGGCCGCGGTTGTCGAAGGTCATCTGCATCGGATTCGCCAGATCCGGGAAATCCTCCTCGCTGGCGAAGACGCTGATCTCGAAGCCATCCATCATCTTGAAGGACTCCAGCGCCTTCTTCTCGCGGAGGTACTGGATGGGGCGGTCGAAGTTCGTCTTCACCTCGTCCAGCGGACGGGTCTTCTCGTCCGCGGCCTTCAGGTCGGTGGTCTTTCCGCGCAGCGCGGCCCAGATCGCCTGGTCGCGGTTCACGGTCATCCCTCGGATCTTCTCGACCTCCTGCGGGTAGTTGAAGTCGCCGTAGGGCTGGAAGCGGCGGCCGTAGGCATGGACGCCATTCAGCATGCGGTGGTCGTTTTGCCAGAACCACGACTTCTCCTTCACCAGCCGGAGCACCTCGCTCGGATTGCTTTCCAGCAGGATCGCCTTCGGTTCGTAGAGTTCCCCGGCGAGGATGTCCCCGATCTGGCTGTCCCCGTATTCATTCAGGGAAAAGCCATTCATGGTGAAGGGCTGCTTCGTCTCCGCGTAGGCCTTCTTCGTCGCGGTGAAGAGATCGATGAAGCCGACCTTCTGGTCTTTGGCCACCTCCGCCATCACCTGCGTGTAGCGGGCGAGATTCTCGTTTTCCTTCGTGCCATCCGGCAGGTCGAAGAATCGGGTGAGATCCTCGAAGGCGATCGGGGAAACCAGCACGAGCTTCGGTGCGGACTTGCCGTTGTACTTCTGCGCGAGCGTGTGGGTGACGAAGGCGGTCAGCTCCTTGCGGTACTTCTCCACGCCCTCCGGGCCGTCGAAGGACTCGTTGTAGCCGAAGAAGGCGAGGATGGTGTCCGCCTTGCAGATCGCCAGCCACTCGTCCTCGGACGGGTAGTGGCCCTCGCCCTTGTGCTGGTTCAGCTCGGGGCGCAGCGCCTCGCCGCCGGGGAAGGCCCATGGGGTGCTCCGTCCCGCGCGCGGGCGGTAGGCCGGGGTGTCGCCGGGGTAGCACATGTTCCGGAGCGTCAGGTCCTGCTCCGGGAAGCGCAGGAGGAGCTGCATCTCGAAGCCTCCGTAGTACTGCATGCGCTCGCCGAGGCCATTCCCGAGCATGACGATGCGCTCGTTCTTCTGCGGCTCCTTGAAAAGCGGGGCCGCGTGCAGCGGGGACGAGAGGAGGACGGCGGCGATGGCGAAAACTCGGGCTTTCATGACGGGTGCTGTCGGTGGGCGACTTGCTGGAATAGCCGACCAGAGGCGGGAATCTGTCTTTTCGTCCGGAAAAGTCTGCTTGGTTTTGTTTGGCAGCGGGCGCTTGCGGGGCTGGCCGGGACGGGCCAATCTGGAAACGTGAAAACCATCATGCAAGCGCTCGCCGCCGGACTGCTGCTCGCCGGCGCGGCCGCCGGAGCCGAGTGGCAGGAGCTTTTCAATGGCCGGGATCTCACCGGCTGGGAGCCGCAGACCAAGGTGGACTGGCAGGTGAAGGACGGCGCGATCGTCGCCACGAAGGGGGCCGACGGGCTGCTGACCACCCGCGAGACCTACCGGGACTATGAGCTGGAGGTGGAATTCCGCGCGCCCGACGGGACGAACAGCGGCATTTTCCTCTCGACGCCGAAGACCGTCACCGACCCGGCGAACGAGTGCTACGAGGTGAATATCGCCCCGGCCTCGAATCCTTTTCCCACAGGCAGCCTGGTGGGCCGCAGCCGCCACGATGGCGGGGAGGCCCCGGAGTGGCGGAAGCTGAGGATGAAGGTGGAGAGCGGCCGGGTACTCGTCTGGCTGGGTGACAAGCAGATCATCGACTACAAGGACCGCAAGCCGCTGGAAGGCGGGCACATCGGCCTGCAATTCCGCGAGGGACGGGTGGAATTCCGCGGCATCCGCATCCGCAAGCTGGGCCTGCCGTGACCCCGGACCCGCGAACCATCGCCACCGAGGTCCGCGCCGTCTATCGCGAGTGGGAGCAGCGCCCGCTGGAGCGCTCCTGCACCGGCAGCGGGGACTGCTGCCGCTTCCGGGCGACCGGGCGGACGCCGTTCCTCACGAAGGGCGAGGCACTCGTCGCCGCGCTCGCATGGCGGGCTGCGGGGCGGACCGAGGTGCCAGCCTCGCCGGACGGGGCGTGCCCTTTCCTGAAGAACAACCGCTGCCAGATCTACGAGGGCCGGCCCTTTGGCTGCCGAACCCATTTCTGCGATGCGGCGGGAGGCCCGGCCACGCGGAAGGAAGTCCGCGACCTGATCCAGCGGCTGGAGGATATCGACCACCGGCTGGGTGGGAATGGCGGGGTGAATCTCCCGGGGGCGGTCGCCGCAGCGATGGCCTCGCTGGGCCGTCGCCGTTGAGCCGCGGGCGGCGGGATGAGGCATCCGGGCAAAAAAATTGCCGCCGGGGTCCCACCCCCGGCGGCTAAAATCATCATCCGTCCGACCGGGGGGTCATTCGGCTGACAATGTGCTGTTCACCCTTACATGAACACCACGCAGAACGTGGTCTTCATAGGGATAGACCCTTGGGGCGGGTGGACGTTCAAAAGTTCTGAAACTTTTTTCCCGGATCTTATTTCCGGCGGTAGACCTCGCTCTCCGGCACGGCCCGGCGCAGGGCTCGCAACACCTGCCGCGTCTCCTCGTCCACCGAGAAGACCATCACGTAGGCCTCTCCGCCCCAGGCCCGTACGATATCCGTCTCCAGCTTCCGGCGGGAGTGGTCGGTCAGATCGTAGGTGAGTTCCAAGGCGATGACCACGAATGGCCAGCCACGGAAGTGCTCGACTTCCTTCGACACCATCAGAGCCCGTTTCACCCCGGATGAGGCATCGAGCAGGTCGCGGAGCGCCTGCAGATCGTTGCTGCACAGTTCGTGAGGGAGGAAGCTGTCGGTTGCCTTGAGCTGGCTCCGCTCCATCAGGGCGGCGCGCAATTCCAGATCGTGCTGGTGCGCCCGGTCCTTGATGAGGGCCGCTTCCAGCACCCGGCCCTGGTTCGCGTGAAATCTCTCCAGCGCCTCGTATGCCTGGCTGGCGATCGCAGGGTCGCTGGTCGCGCGCTCGAGGAAATCGCAGGCCGTGGGGTCGGACTTTTCCGCCAGATGGCTGCCGCGCAGGTAGAGGGCGCCGGAGTGGGCGGGCTGGCGCTCCAGCAGCGCCATTACCTCGGGCTGCACCTTTTCCAGCCCGTCGAGGCGGACCAGCGCGGCGATCCGGTCCCAGGCCTTGCGCACACCCGCGACCTGCTCCAGCTCCTGCTGGTGGGTCCGCTCGTCGTGGGTCTTCTTCGACTCCTCCACCCACATGCTGCTGAAGTGGCGGCGGGACCGGTCGAGGAAGCCCGGGGCGAAAAGCCGGTCGGCAGCCGAGGTACCGTCAGGCAGGGGCTGGGGGAGTTCGCAGGCGGCGGACTCCGGGATGCCCAGCGCGGCCAGTCGCCTCGCGAGGCCCGGATGGCTCTCGGTCGGGCCGGTGCCGACGGCCATGGCCTCGGCCAGCCACAGGGCCGCCTGCCGTGGCTCCACCGGCTGGCGGATCGCCTTTGAAAGCCGGTCCATCACATCGGTCGGGAAGTCGCCATTTTTCTGCATGGCGAGGTCCAGCGGCTCCCAGAAGACGCAGCCGGTGTGCTTCCCGAGGATCGCCAGGCGGCGCAGGCCGGACGCCAGTGTCTCCGGGGAGACGGCCCGGGCGGCGAATTGATCCGCAGCCAGCTCGCTGAAGCGCGACAGGACGAGCACCCGCGAATTGAAATGCAGCCAGAACCACTGGAAGAACTCGCCCACCACCGGGACGTCGCCATTCCGCGTCAGCCGCTCCATCACGCGCTCCCACGTTTCGCGGGTGCGGTAGAGCCAGGTGCAGGTCTTCCCGTCCGCGCGGGTGAGATGGCCCATCTCGTGGGCGAGCACCGCCCGCAGCTCGTCGAGCGGCAGGGCCTCCAGCAGCGGCACCCCGATGACGAGGTGGGCACGATACCAGCCGAAGAAGCCGATGCGCGGATTCTGCACCACCGAGGCGTTCATTTCCGCATTCAGCGTTACTTGATGAAAGCGGACGCCGCCCGCGAGATCGCCGAGGTCGCGCAGCAGCCGGTGGAGCTCCGGGTGGTCCTTTGGCTTCAGTGGCAGCCCGGCCGGGGGCTCGAAGCGCACCCACAGGCAGCCCAGCATGAAGGAAATCAGGCTCAGGCCGGCCAGCGCGATCGCCCCGGCGAGCAGGATAGCCCCGGGCGTATTATAAAGGACCGCCATCACCACGCCGGTGATCACCAGCATGACCCCGGCGAGCACCGGGGCGGCCAGTGCGCCGTAGCCGAGGCTCACCCAGCCGACCGTGCGCTTCAGCAATCCCTCCGGCCGATCGCTCCAGGCGATCTCAAGCCGGTGAACCAGGGACTCGAAGCGTGTTTGCGACATCAGTGGGGGAAATGTGTGTGGTCGATTAATCTAACGGGCATCATGGGACAACACAAAAAGATAGGGCGAAAAGCATGATTCATGATGCATGAATGTCTTTCCGGGAGTTCGGGGTATTCCATGAGCATCTTCCTCCGCATTTATTGCGCCGCAAGGGTATTTCAGCCGCATCCGGTGACTCGGACCGGTGGCTCTTGGAAATCAATGCCATGACTTGGCATTAAAATCGCAACGAGCCTATAATGTCCGATTTCCCCCCCCTTCGGGAGTTACGGTTTTCCTACCGGCGCGGGTAGGTCACCCGCCACAGGACGAGCCCGTGGGCGGGGGCATTCATCCCGGAAAAACGGCGGTCCTTCCCCTCCAGCATCAGCTTCACCCCGTCCGCGGGAAAGCGCCCGTAGCCGACCTGCACGAGGGTGCCGACGATGCCGCGGCACATCTTATAAAGGAAGCCGCTGCCCTCGATGACGAAGGTCAGCTCCCGGCCCGAGCGGACGATGTCGCAGCGGGTCAGGGTGCGGACGGCGTCCTCCAGGACGTCGCCACGGTTCGCGGTGAAGGCGCGGAAATCCTGCCTGCCGGGGAAATGGGCGGCCGCTTCCCGCATGGCGGCGAGGTCGAGCGGGCGGGGGGCGTGCCAGGCCTGCGTCCGCAGCAGCGGATTCATCACGGCATCATTCCAGACCCGGTAGCGGTACTGCTTCCTGGTGGCGTCAAAGCGGGCGTGGAAGGAGGCCGGGGCCTTCACCGCGGCCATCACCCGGATGTCCTCCGGGAGCAAGGCATTGATGGCCAGCGCCAGATGCCGCGCCGGCATGCGGAATTGCCCCGCGGGGATCTCGAAGTGCGCGACCATCCCGCGGGCATGCACCCCGGCATCCGTGCGGCTGGAGCTTTCCACCTGCGGGGCCGCCGGGAAGAGCTTCGCCAACGCGGCCTCCACCTGATCCTGCACGCCGAGGCCGGAGCGCTGCGACTGCCAGCCCTGCCAGGCCGCGCCATCGAAGGCGAGGGTCAGCTTGAATTTCAGCAGTCGCACCCCGCCTTGAAACACCACCGCGACGGCGAAAGCAACGGCGGCTTGGAATCGCGCGGACCTCCCGTATCTTCCCCGCGCATGTCCGCCCTATCGAAGCTCGGCGAAGCGCGCATCGACGAGGCCATCGCCTCGGGCGAGTTGACCCCGCCCGCGCCGGGCACCGAGCTGGACTTGGAGGCGTATTTCCAGGCACCGGCCGAGTGGCGGCAGGCCTTCTCGATGCTCCGGGGCAATGGCTTCGCGCCGCCCGAGGTGGAGCTGCTGAAGCAGGCGGACCGTCTGGAAAGCCAGCTCGGCGATTGCCGGGACCCCGCCGAGCGCATCCGGCTGCGGAGGGAGATCGATGAGCTGCGCGTGCGCTTCCGGATGGCGCTGGAGAGAATGCGCGCCGGTGGCTGAGGGATTCAGCGGAATTGATTCTGGGCGGCCATGTAGTCGTAGCCGGCCTTCGTCATCTTGTCGGTCAGCTTCTTTTCATCCAGCCCGTGGGTTTTCAGCAGGTCCTCCAGCGAGTCGCAGTTGTTTCTCAGCTCGGTATTGAGCAGGCCTAGCAGCAGGTGGGGGTCCATGCGGAGATAGTTCGAGAGATCCACGCGGCGGAGGCTGGGCATCCGGGCTTCCGGGGGCAAGTCCGGCCCATGGATTGGGCCGTGAGTTGGCCATGACCGGCTCATGAATTGGCTTGTCCGGGATACCTGCATCCGCTTTCGATTGCAGGCCATGGAGCCAACCTCTGCCTATGAAGCAGGCCAAGCCTTTGGCCGCATCCTCGTCTATGTCCTGATAGGGCTCTCGATCGTGGGCGGCGGTATCTTCTTCATCATCGGCCTGATCAAGTCCATGAGCCGGAGGAACAAGGGCTGGGTCATCGGCACCATCGTCTCCGGCGTGGTGGCCATGGCCGGGGTCGTGGGGCTCATCGGGGTGACGGCGAATGCCATCGCGAAGATCGCGAAGACCCAGAAGGACAAGAGGAAGACGGTCGCGTCAAAGGACGGACGATTCCGCCTGGAGGTCCCGTCTTCATGGCGCGATCTCCCGGAACTCCATGAAGATGCGGAGATCAAGGCGGGGAATGCTCTCCAGGAGCAGTACGTGGTGGTGCTCGAGAGTCCCAAGGCCGACTTGCTCTTCGATCTCGCGGAGTTCGACGAGTTGGTCATCGGGCAGATGCTGGAAAGCATGCCCGATGTGAAATCCTCCGAGCCGGAGATGCGCCCCGTGGGCTCCTACCCCGCGATCCACCGCCGGATGGCCGGCACGGTGGAAAAGATTCGCGTGGTCTATCACGTCGCCTCGATCGAGACGGACACTGCGTATTATCAAGTGCTCACGTGGACGCTGTTTTCGAAGGAAAGCACGGCCGAGCCGGTTTTCCGCGAGGTCATCGAGAGCTTCACTTCCGACGACGGCCCCCCGGCTCCCAAGGCACCCCGCTTTCCAGCGAATGCCACGGTGCAGGAGCGCGTGGTGGCCATCGTCATCGAGCAGCTCGGCCTCAATCCGGAGACCGTGAAGCCGGAATCGCGCTTCGTGGAAGACCTCGGAGCCGACAGCCTCGATACGGTGGAACTCGTGATGGCGGTGGAAGAGGAATTCGACCTCCCCATCCCTGACGAGGAGGCCGCGAATCTCCGCACCGTGGGCGATCTGATTATCTGGCTGGAGAAGCCACGCGTGGAAGCGGAGTGAAATGCTGCTAAAACAGCATTAATCCGCTTGCAGGTGATCCGGCTTTATGCTGTTTTTCTAGCATGAAGTTGGTGCTGCTTTTCCGGGTGGTGGGTGTGTTGCTGGTGGCGTCGCAGTTCACGAGCTGCGCGTGGCTCGCCGACATCTTCAAGGGTCCCGGTGCCGTGATGGGCAATCCGGGACGCAATGGCGGAGGCCACGCCGAACCGCCCACGAGGAGGCCGCCACCATCCAGAAACCCTGACGAGCTTCCTAAGCCGAATCCCGAGCCCATTCCCGGTCCGAATCCGCGCCCCGAGCCGGAACCCCAGCCTCAGCCTCAGCCGAATCCCAAGCCAGCCCCCAAGCCGCCCGTCCCGACCGCGAGGCCGGTACCGGGCAAGCCGGGATTCGTCTTCAGCCCCTTCAATAACAAGCTGATCGACGTGGAAGGAATGCAAAGTGGCAGGCTGGTCGCGGATCCGCACTACCCCGCAGAGGAGAGAATGTACTTCCGCGTCCCGTGAGCCGGTGCGGTCAGTGCTTCGTCTCCTGAGGCTTCTCCCGCTCCAGACCGTAGTCGTCAGCAAGGTTCTCGTGGGTGTGATTCACGAAGACCGACTGGCCGAGCGGGTGGGAGTCGCCGAGCACCTTCTTTAGCGCGCGCCGCCACAGCTCCACCATCTGGTTCGCCGCCTGGGCCGCGAGGGTCACCGAGGACGGATTCGACTGGTGGAGGAAGTGCGCCTCGCGCTCCACGCTCGCTTCCTCGGTCTCGATGTGATGGAGCAGCGCCTCGATCTTCCCCAGACGCACGGCATCCGGCTCGCCGCGGGCGACGGATTCCTCGAAGTTCCGCTTCAGCGCGTTGTCTTCCACCCGCAGGGCGTCGTAGCGACGTTTCAGGTCGTAGGCGGCGGGCATACCGATCTCCTCGATCTCGCGACCGAGGGCGTCGAGCTTCGCATCCACTTCGGCGATCTTTTCGGCTAATGGGGAAAGGTTCACGGTATTCATGGGTCGGACAAAATACGTCTACCCTTCAACCTAACGCCTTTCCGGGCGGTTCTCCACGCCTTTTTCGCAATCAGCCTTCCACGTGCGGGAAAATCACCGCCACGCGGTCGATGCCGTTCTTCGAGAATTCATCCCAGTAGCGCTTCTCGATGTCGCGGGTCTGCGCGCGGCGGTCCTCCTCGCTCATCTTTTGCCAGGCAGGCATGCCGATCACGCGGACGAGGTCGCGGTCGGCCAGGCGGACGACCAATTCTTCCCAGAAGGACTCGTTGCGGAACTCATCGTAGCACTGCTGGAAGAAGGAGCCGTCCTGGAATTCCGGTGAGAGGTGGTGGCGCTGCTTCTCCTCGTCGAAGTGGACATGCTCGCCGAGGCCCGCGTGCTTCGCCTTTTCCAAGACCTTGTCTTCCAGTGCCTCGTAGGCGGATAGGCCTTCCTCCGCTCCGGGACGCTCGTTCCAGGAGGCGACTTCGGCGGCCAGGCTGACCATCTCGACCAGGGTGCCGAGTTCTTCTTCCGTGAAACGCAGGTGCATGTCGGGGGCGGGAGAGAATCACCGCTTCCTCCGGCCCGCAAGCTCTCAGCGACTCCGCGCTTGCACCGCGCGCGGCATCCGGGAAGACTGCGCCCGTCCGCACGGAAAACGCACGAGTAGCTCAGCGGTAGAGCGGCCCGCTTACACCGGGTTGGTCGGCGGTTCGATCCCGTCCTCGTGTACGTGCCGGTTTCCGGAAGTTCCAAGTGGGGAAGTTCCAAGTGCCAATTTTAGGCAGGCGGTCAGAGGCGGCGTTCGAGGGCGTCCATCATTGCCTTTTCCACGAGGGCGGCGGCGAAGGCTTCGGTGGCCTTGTCGAGGCGCTGGACGGCGGCTTTCAAGGGATTTGGCAGTCCGGCGGCGAGGGCGTCCTTCACGGCTGCGGCTGCGGCTTCGATCTCGCCGCGCTCGTCGGCGGAGACCAGGTCGCCGGCTTCGGCGAGGGCCTGCTCCACGGCGGGAAGAAGTTCTTCCGCCTTCATCTTCGCCTCGGTGAAGATGCGCTCGGCCATGTCCTCAAAGGCGAATTCCACGGACTCGCCCACCATCTTTTCCACGGCCTCGTCGTCCACGTTCACCGCGGCGCTGCGGATCTCCACCACGGTGTCGAGGCCGGTGGTGACGTCGCGCGCGAGCACCTCGAGGATGCCGTTTTCATCGATGCGGAATTGCACGCCGACGCGCGCCTGGCCTTTCGGCGCGGGCTCGAAGGGCACGTCGAAATTCCCCAGCTCCCAATTGTCGCGCGCCATCTCGCGCTCGCCCTGCAGCACGCGCAGGCGCATGGATGCCTGCCCGGCGGCGGCATTCGTGAACATCTCGCCCGCCTTGCAGGGGATGGTGGTATTCCGCGGGATGAGCACGTTCATCAGCCCGCCGAAGGTCTCGATGCCCAGGCTGAGCGGCGTCACATCGAGCAGCACCATCTTCCTCAGCGTGCCTGCCAGCACGCCGGCCTGGATGGTTGCGCCGAGCGCCACGGCCTCGTCGGGATGCTGGGAAAGATCCGGTTCGCGGCCGAAGAGATCCGCCACCGCGCCACGCACCGCGGGGATGCGCGTGCTGCCACCCACCAGCACCACGGCATCCAGATCGGCCGCCGCCACATTCGCGTCGGCCAGCGCCTGGCGGCAGCAGGTGAGCGTGCGGGCGATCAACGGCTTCGCGAGCTTTTCCAGATCCGCCCGGGTGACTTCCTTCTCCAGGCTGAGCGCGCCGTCGTAGAAGGGTGCGCGGAAGATTTCCGACTCCCGGTCGGACAGCGCGCACTTCACGCGCTCGGCCTCGGCCAGCAGGCGGACCTTCGCGGCGGGGTCCAGCGAGTCGAAGTCCTCCATGCAATGCCGTGCGAGGGTGGCGTCGAGGTCATCGCCGCCGAGCCGGGTATCGCCGCGGGTGGCCAGCACCTGGAAAACGCCGTCCTGCATTTCCAGCACCGAGAGATCGAAGGTCCCGCCGCCGAGGTCATAGACGGCGACGCGTGAGCGCTCGCCCAGCTTGTCCAGCCCGTAGGCCAGCGCGGCGGCGGTGGGCTCGCTGACGATGCGGACCACTTCAAGCCCGGCGATCTCCCCGGCGCGCTTGGTGGCGGCGCGCTGGGCGTCATTGAAATAAGCGGGCACGGTGATGACGGCCTTTTCCGCTGTGCGGCCGAGGCGGAATTCGGCGATGCCTTTCAGCTCGCGCAGGATCTCCGCGCTCACTTCTTCCGGGCTGCGTCCCAGCACGGCGACGCCGCCATCCGCGGCGCGCTCCATCGGCACGCAGAATTCCGTCTCCTCGCCATGGCGTCGGCCCATCAGGCGCTTGATGCTGGTGATCACCCGGCCCGGCTCGCTGGCGCGGCGGCGCAGGGACTTCCGGCCCACCTCCACCGAGCCGTCCGCACCGAACCACACGGCGCTCGGCGTGATGCGGCGGCCCTCGGCATCGGCGAGCAGGATGGGGAAGCCGGACTCGACCGCCCCCACGGCGGAATTGGTGGTCCCCAGATCGATCCCCAGAATCAGCTCGCTCATCACGCGGGGAAGCTGTTCCGGCACCGGGAGCAGGTCAATTTTTCCGGGCAATCCGCTCTTGATGTGAGCATCGTGCATATTGCAAATTGCACCTCCGATTCTGAATGCATGACTTTATGCACGATGCTGGCCGATTTTCCGGGTCGGAGATCATTCTCCAAGTCCATGAGGTTCAATACGACTTCGCGTTTCGCACGGGAAGGCATGCAGATTGTTAGGAGATATCGCTAGCCCCATGGACATCCTCATCGTTGACGACGAAAAATCGATTCGCCTCACCACTTCCCTCGCCTTGGAAGGGGAAGGCCACTACGTCGAAACGGCTGAGGATGGGGAATCCGCGACGAGGCGGATCAAGGAGGAGAATTTCGACCTCGTCTTCCTCGACCTGCGGCTCGGCGACGAGGACGGCCTGGAGATCCTCCAGCAAATGCTGAAGGTCCGCCCGAGGCAGCTCATCACCATCTTCACCGCGCACGCCTCCGTGGCGACGGCGGTGAAGGCGACGCAATTCGGTGCCTTCGACTACCTTGAGAAGCCCTTCACGCCGGACCAACTCCGGGCGATCTTGGCGAAGGCGCACCGCGCGCTCCAGACGAAGCACGAGGTGGTGAGGCTGGAGGAGACCGTGAAGGAGCTGAAGACGGAGGTGCGCCACGGTGCGCCGCCGATGCGCTTCCAGTCGGACGATCCGAAGACGAGCGCCGAGATCGAGACCCTTTTCCGCGCGGCGGCGTCGCCTGCCTCCGTGCTGATCCTTGGCGAGAGCGGCACCGGCAAGAGCGTCATCGCCCGCGAGGTGCACGATCGCAGCCATCTGCGCGACAAGCCATTCGTCACGGTGAGCTGCCCCAGCCTTTCCAAGGAACTGCTCGAGAGCGTGCTCTTCGGCCATATGAAGGGGTCCTTCACCGGTGCCATCAAGGACACCTGGGGGAAGGTCCACGCGGCCGAGGGCGGCACGCTCTTCCTCGACGAGATCGGCGAGCTGCCGATGGAGATCCAGCCGAAGCTGCTGCGCCTGCTGCAAGAGCGCGAATACGAGCGCCTCGGCGAAAACAAGGTGCGCGAGAGCAATGTCCGCGTGATCGCCGCGACCAACCGCGACCTCGCCGCCTGCGTGGCCGCCGGCACCTTCCGCGAAGACCTCTACTACCGCCTGAACGTGATCAGCGTGACGGTGCCGCCGCTGCGCGACCGCCGCACGGACCTGGTCCACTTCGCGGAGGACTACCTCAATTTCTTCTCCAGCCAGATGGGCCGGAAGCTCGATGGCTTCTCGGAAAGCGGACGCCAGACGCTGCTGCGCCACGCGTGGCCGGGCAATCTCCGCGAGCTGCGGAATGCGATCGAGCGCGCGACCATCCTTTCCCATGGTCCGCAGGTGGAGGCCGTGGACCTGCCGACCCCGGTGGGGGCGGTGGAGGGAGCGAACAACGGCTCCGCCCTGCCGATGATCGGCGGAGAGCACAGCCTGGACGATCTGGAACAAGCCCACATGCGCGAGGTGCTGCGCTGGGCGCCCACACTTCAAGACGCCGCCGCCATCCTCGGCATCGACAAGGCAACCCTCTACCGCAAGCGGAAGCGCTTCGGCATGGACTGACGCTTCCGCCCCATGCTCCGCACCCGCCTGCTCTACGGACTCGTCACCCTCATCCTGCTCCTGTGGAGCGTGGGTGCGGCGGCGCTGCTGCTGGTGCAGGATGCGAACAAGCGCTTCGCCACGCTGATGGAGGAGAGCTTCCCGGTGATCCAGTCGGCGCGGGGAGTACGGACGGCCACCTCCACGCTGAACAGCTATTATCTTCCCGCTCTTGCTTCGCAATCGGGCGCGGAGCCGGTGGGACGGAGTTTCTTCGACGAGCGGAGCAAGGACCTCGATGCCCGGCTGGCATTCCTGAGCAGCCGTGGCAGCGATGAGCCCCGGTGGAAGGAGGCCATCGCCAGCCTCGATGGAGCGATCAAGATCTACAAGGAGGGCTACGAGCGTCTCTTCGGCGCGCCCATCGTGGACCAGACCCAGCGGGCGGATTTGCTGCAGCATCTCAGCTCGCAGACCCAGCGCATCACGGACATCTCGGAGACGGTTCTGTCGATCGCCGAGGTGAGGCTGAACCAAGGGATCGCGCAACTGGGGGCCGAGAAGTCGAAGAACACGCTCTTCGTCGTCACGCTGGTCTCGCTCGGCACGGCCATCGCCGTGCTGATCTATTTCCAACTCGTGCGCCAGATGGTGGACCCGGTGGTCGGGCTGAAGCGCTCGATCGACGAGATCCGCCGGGGGAATTTCGAGCTCACCCTGCCGGAGCCATCTTCCGACAGTGAATTCCGCGGGGTGGCCACCGCCTTCAATGACATGGCGGCGGAACTGCGCCAGCGCCGCGGCGAGACGGATGACCGCCTGATCCGCACGCACCTGGTGAACCGCGCGATCCTGGAGGCCATCCCTTCGCCGGTCTTCGTGCTCGGGAAGGACGGCCGCATCCTCCAGATCAATCCCGCGGCGGAGCGCCTGACCGAGGGGCTCGGCGTGGCGGGCCGCCTGCCGGCGAAGATCCAGCGCATCCTGGATGATACCGATATTTCCGAGTCGAACCACCTGCCGGAGGACCCGCGCGAGGCGCTGCTCTTCCGCATCGACGAGCGCGAATTCTACTACCTTCCCCGTATCTTCCGCTTCACCTCGGAAGACGGCGTCCACTCGGGCCGCGCGGTGCTGCTGCACAATGTGACGCGCATCCGCTGGCTGGACGACATGAAGACGAACCTGCTCTCCACCGTCAGCCACGAGATCAAGACGCCCCTCACCGGCATCCGCATGGTGCTGCACCTGATGCTGGAGGATCGCGCGGGCAATCTCTCCGACCGCCAGCGCACCATGGTGGCCTCCGCGAACGAGGACTGCGAGCGCCTGCTGGAAACGCTGAACACACTGCTGGACCTCTCCCGCGCCGAGAGCGGCACCACCCATCTGGAGCTGGTGAGCACCTCTCTGCCGGAGGCGCTGGGACGTGCCGAGCGGCTTTTCTTCTCAAAGGCGGGGGAAAAGGGAGTCACCTTCCATCGCGAGATCGAGGAGGGGCAGCCCGAGGTCTGCGCCGACCCTCTGCGGTTGGACGAAGTGGTGAACAATCTGGTCTCAAACGCCATCAAGCACAGCCCGGCCGGCGGGAAGATCACGCTGAAGATAACCCGTCCGAACAGCGATCACCTGCGCGCGTCCATCATCGACGAGGGCGCCGGTGTGCCGCTCTCTGCCCAGGGCCGCATCTTCGAGCGCTTCTTCCGCGCGCCCGGCCAGAGTGCGGATGGCGTGGGCCTCGGACTCTTCATTTCGCGGGAGATCATGCGCGCCCACGAGGGGAAGATCGGGCTGCTGGATCGGGCGGACAAGAAAACGGAATTCTACATCGATGTCCCTCTCGCCTGATACCGCCGCCCGCCGCTTCAAGGTGCTCGTCGTGGATGACGAGCCTACCCTGCGGCTGGGGTTTTCCTACGCACTGGCAGAGCACGATACGGAGACCGCGGCGGGTGGGCGCGAGGCGCTGATCCGCATCGGCGAGCAGGACTTCGACGTGGTCATACTGGATCTCCGCATGCCGGACATCGACGGGCTGCAGGTCATCGAGATGCTGCGCCGCCAGGACAATCCGCTGCCGGTGGTGCTGTGCAGCGCCGCGCTGACGCCCAGCTCTGCCCTGCGGGCGATCACGGGCAACGTGGTGGACTTCCTTCTCAAACCGGTGCGCCCTGCGGAGCTGCGCGGGGTCATCGAGCACGTGCTGAATCCCGGCGAGGACGTGCTTTCCCAAGCGCTGGCCAAGGCCCGCGCGGGCAACCTGAACCAGGCGATCCAGCATCTGGAAGGTGCCGCCGATCCCTGCGCGCGGACCACCGTGTGGACCAGCGTGCTCCGGGCGATCCGGCTGGGTGGCCTGGAAGGAGAAGCCGCGGCATTCGCGAAGCTGGAGCGGGAGGGGCTGGACCAGCTCGCGTTTCGCGCGGAGGGGTGAGGGAGAGCGTCGGCTCCGGTTCAGGGGCTGGCGGGCTTCCGTCTTGATGCGAACCTGATCGCGACCACCAGAAGGAGGACGGCGAAAGCGAGCGGCCAGATCGACGGGCGGGTTTCCTCAACCGACTCCGAAGATCCTTCGGAGATTTCGGGTGGGCTCACGCTCTTGGGTTCGAGCGATTGGGCGACGGGGCCGGTGAGGCTGTATTCCTGAGGGTCGCCTTTAAAGCGGAACGTCCGGTTGCCCGCCTTCAACTGCTCATACCACAGCCGCCAAGGTTCGATGTCGCTTTCCAGATACGACTCCGGATCCTTCTTCAGCGGGGGATTCTCGACCAGGTTTGCAAGAGCTTGGGCAGACAGTTTTCCGTTGGGTTGGGTAAGGCCGTAGTCAGCACCTTTCGCCATGTGCTCGACCGGATCTTCACTCCATTCCATGTCATGGAGAAGGGAGCCCAACCGGTCCACCACGCGGACGTCCTGAAGCTCTCCCATCGAGCTGAGGATTTTGAGGCGTTCAAAATCGTAGGAATTCGAGATTCCCGTTCTTTTCCATTCCTTTCTGAACTCTTCGATCCGCGCGAAAAGAGCGTCTGGAAAGCCATCTGAATTTCTCAAAACCTTCCAAGCTTCGGCTCGAACAAGTTGAACCTCCTCCTTAGGCACTTCATTTGAAGCAAGCACGGCCAACAGCGCAATTTCCTCGGATGAGGGAGGATCTCCCATTTCTTCGATCTTCGCCAGATAGCTATCGGACCATTCCGACCCGGAGGCCAATCCGATGAGGAGGGCCGATATCACCAGTGCTGTTCTCATGACGGGAGGTGTCATCCGCGAGTGGAGAGGATGGGTCGGAGTTATGCAATGAGACTTTTGGAGAGGGTTCTGCTTTGCCGATGGGGTCGGGTGGTGACGCCTCCGGCTGAGGTCCGGAGGGGCTGCCGGGACAAGGATGCACGGTCCATCTAGATCCGGTGATCCTGGGAGCGCGCGGCCACTGGCCCGCTTGGAAAGACCGGCGAAGCAAAGGTAGAAGCCGCTCGCACGGGATATCCGAGAGGCGTGCGTATTTGGTCGCTTCGCCATCCGTCCTGTATGTTCAGAAATGCCACCCCAAAACCCCTGATCCGCCGCGGGTGGCTTCCGAGAATGGGCCCTTACAAAGCTCGTCGGAGGAAGTCACCCGCGGCGGATCGCCGGAAGCACCCCTTTGTGCTTCCTTCGCCAACGCTCCGGGAGAATGCGGGCGGGGGTGGCCTCCCCCGCCCGCAGCGGATGCCTTCAGTCCGAGTCCGTCCAGGACCTCAGAGTTCGTCGCTTAGCTTATGGCCGTCGGCTTCCGCTAAGCGAGTCGGTGGCACGCGCTCCCAGCGGGGGCTGGGGGTGAAGTCTGCTTGCAGAACTGCTTTGGCCGCACGCGGAGCGATGCGGACCACGATGGCCTCGGGTGGGGCGGGCTTGGGAGGGATGACTCGGGCGGAATGAATTCCGCGTTCCCAGTTGGGATCGATCACGGATCACCCGTCCCGGGCCTCACTTCACCTGATACCGCGACGGCCCTTCGGAGGGCTTGGGGATGTGGATGAGCTGGTCGTAGTCGCCTTCCTCGCAGCAGCGGACGAAGCCTTCGGCGTAGCTCTTGAGCTTGTCCCAGCATTCGCGGATCTCGCGGGCCTCGTCCTTGTTGATGGAGTGGTCGAGGGCGGCGGTGGAGATCTGCTGGAGGAGCACGGAAAACTGGCCGACGATCTCATTGGTCGCGGGGAGGACCTGGAAGCCCTTTTCGCAGGAGCTCTGGGGATTCCGCACGAAGTAGCCGCCGGTCTGCTGGCAGAGCCACTCGACGATGCGGAGGTCGCCGCTGAGCTCGATGATCTTCATCAGGCGGTCGAGGGGATTGCGGCTGCCGCTGCCGTCCTCGCTCTGCTTCTCCGCCCACTTGTATACCAGCGAGAGGGAGATGCCGAGGTCCGCTGCGACGGCCTTGGGGCTGGTCTTTGCGAACGCGTTGCGAAGCACTTCGTGGCTTTCCATGCGCGTGACGCTAGCAGGTGCGCGCGTGGTGCAAATGCGAAATTGTAATCACTCAGGCGGACGCCATATCTGCAGCGGTGGCGAGTGACAGAGCGGCAATGTCTTCCACCTCGGCGACGGATTGCACCTGGGCGAGGCGCTGGCGCAGCTCCTTTGCCCCGGGGAAGCCCTTGCAGTAGGCCATGAGGCGGGCGCGCATGGACATCATGGCGTGCTTCTCGGCGCCGTAGCGGGCGCTGCTGACGGCGAGGCGGCAGTGCCTGAGGACGAGCGCCCAGCGGTCCTCGAGGGGCACGGGCGGGAGGGCCTGGCCGGTCTGGAGGTAGTGCTTTGCCTCGCGGAAGACCCAGGGATTCTGCATGGCGGCGCGGCCGATCATGACGCCGGAGACGGCGGTCTCGCGCTTCCGCCGCTCCAGGTCGGCACCGGTGGAGATGTCGCCATTCCCGATGACGGGGATCTTCACGGCCTGGGCGCATGCGTGGATGACGTCCCAATTCGCCTCGCCGGAGTAGCCCTGGGAGCGGGTGCGGCCGTGGACGGCGATGGCTTCCATGCCGCAGTCCTCGAGGATGCGGCAGACTTCCACGGCATTGATGGTCTTGTCGTCCCAGCCGATGCGCATCTTCGCGGTGACGGGGACTTCTCCCGCGACGCCCTTTTTCACGCCGGAGGCGACGGAGGCGAGGGTGGGGCAGTCCTTGAGCAGGGAGGAGCCGCCGTTCTTGGCGACGACCTTGTTCACGGGGCAGCCGAAGTTGATGTCGATGAAGTCGGGCTGCTTCCAGCCGATGATTTTCTTCGCGGCCTCGCCCATGCGCTCGCCATCGCCGCCGAAGAGCTGCACGCCCACGGGGCGCTGCTCGTCGGTGAATTCGGTGTACTTCCGCGTGCGCTCGTCGGCCTGCATGATGCCCTCGGCGGAGACGAATTCGGTGACCATGACGTCCGCGCCGAGTTCCTTGCAGATCTGGCGGAAGACCAGGTCCGTCACCCCGGCCATGGGGGCGAGGTAGAGGGGGAAAGCGCCGTTTTGGAACCAAGGGAGCACGAGGGGGAAGGTAAGTTCCATGCGGGAAGTGCCAAGTGCCAAGACGCGGTGGGGGGACGGTGGAAGTCTTTGGGACAACGAAAGGGGCGAAATTCCGCGAAAGAAAGGTAGGGCCTATCGCCAGTTTCTTCCTTTTCGTCTATTTCGTCCTTTTCGTTGTCGATAAGAACGAAGCGAGCTTGATCTCGGAGCGATGTGGACATATTTTGTCCACATGAAGACGGCGACCGTCCGTGATCTGCGGAATGACTTTGCGAAGCTCGAGGCGTGGCTGGGCGAGGGGGAGGAAATCCAGATCGAGCGCCGCGGCGAGCCGATCGCGGTGCTTAAACCGGTGAAGCCGGTGGAGGGGAAGAAGATCCAGATGCCGGATTTCGCGGCGAGGCGTCGTGCGATCTGGGGCGACCGCGTCTTCACCGAGGAGGAGGTGAAGGCGATGCGTGAGGAGGAGCTGGGCGACCGCGGATGATGAGCGCCTTCCCCGATACCTCTTTCCTGTGCGCGATCTACCGCACGCAGGACAATTCGGACCGGGCGGACGCGTGGATGCTGGCGCGTTCCGGGCCTTTGGCCGCGTCCTCCTACCTCCTCCTGGAGTTCCGCCAGTCGGTGCGGTTCCAGGGGCGGCTCTTTTCGCTGGACCGCAGCAAGGGCTACCCGCCTGCCGAGGCCACGCGGATGCTGCGCGACCTGCAGGCGGACCTTTCCACCGGCATCCTGGAGGTGACGGCGGTGGATTGGGCGGACGTGCATCGCCTGGCGGAGTCGCTGAGCGCGAAGCACACGGCGGCGGGCGGGCACCGGCTGAATGACATCCTCCACGTGGCCACGGCGCTGCACCTGGGCGCGGCGGAATTCCTCACCTTCGATGCGAACCAGCGGCGGCTGGCGGAGGCGGAGGGGATGGCCGTGCCGGTGTGAGGCGGCGGAGCGGAGCGACCGCGGGGGCGATGATGCTTGCCCCGCCATCCGGCAGTCCCTTGTGTAACCGGTACCCGGCGTGCTCGCGCAGTCCGCCACGCACCCCATTTTCCTGCTTGCCCTGATGAAAAACCGCCTCGCCCTCCACTGGCAGATCCTTGCCGCGCTGCTCCTCGCCACGCTCACCGCTGCCAGCTTCCGCGGCATCTTCGGCGAGGCCTCGGAGTCGTCCTTCGTGAATGCGGCGCTGGAGGGCTGCAAGCTGGTGGGGGATCTCTTCCTGCGGGCGCTGAAGATGATCATCATCCCGCTCATCGTCACCTCGGTGGTCGGCGGCATCGCGGGGCTGAAGGACGCGCAGGGCTTTGGCCGGCTGGGGCTGAAGACGATCGGCTTCTACATGGGCACCGGCTTGCTCGCCATCCTGCTCGGCCTCGTGCTCGTCAGCGTCATCGCGCCGGGCCTGACGGACGGCCAGCCGAATGAGTCGATCCGGAATGCCTTCGCGCAGGGGACCGGCGTGAATCCGGCGGACATGGAAAAGATCGCCGCGGCATCCGGTAGCGTGCCGGAGGGCAAGGGCATCTGGGAGAGCATCTCGGGGATCTTCCGCTCGATGCTGCCGGAGAATATCTTCGCCGCCGCCGCATCGAATGAGTCGGTGCTGGGCGTGCTGATCTTCAGCCTGCTCTTTGCCGCGGCCGTGACGAAGCTGCCGGAGCAGCAGGGGAAGTCCCTGCGCGAGTTCTTCGTCGCGGCCTCGGAGGCGGTGGGCACCATCGTCCACTGGATCATGGCCTTCGCGCCCATCGGCGTCTATGCGCTCATCCTGCCGGTCATCTATTCCACGGGCTTCGGGCTGTTTGCAAATCTCGGGAAGTACGTCGTGACCGTGCTGCTGGCGCTGGGGCTGCACCTCTTCGTCACCATGCCGCTGGTGCTGATGCTGGTGGCGCGGGTGAATCCGATGCGGCATTTCTCCGCGGTGAAGCAGGCGCTCATCATGGCCTTCTCCACGGCCTCCTCCGCCGCCACGCTGCCGCTGACGATGGAGTCGGTGAGGGATCGCGTGGGCGTCTCCTCGCGCGTGACGTCCTTCACGCTGCCCATCGGCACGTCGATCAATACGGACGGCACGGCGCTCTACGAGTGCGTGGCGGTGATGTTCGTCGCGCAGGTCATGGGAGTGCACATGGGCTTTGCGGAGATGTTCTTCGTGGTGCTGGCCGCGCTGCTCACCAGCGTGGGCATCGCGGGGGTGCCGCACGCCAGCCTGGTGGCCATCCTGCTCATCTTGAAGAACTCCGGCATCCAGGGAGCGGAGGCAGCCATGGGCGTGCTGCTCGCCGTGGACCGCTTCCTCGACATGAGCCGCACCGCGGTGAATGTCTTCGGCGATACCTGCGTGGCCGTCCTCGTCGCCCGCAGCGAGGGCGAGGAAACACTGGTGAAGAATTGACCTGTGAATCAGGTGGCAGCCCGGCAAGTTGTCATGGAAGAGAATCCGTATGCGCCCCCGGTTGAGGATGGCTCGCTGGCACCGCCGCTGGCCGGGGATGCCCTCTATTTCCGGGACGGTGAATTTCTCGTGGTCCGGGACGGGGCGGAACTGCCACCGGTTTGCATGCGATCAAATGCCCCGGCGGATGCGGACTCATGGCGGAAAAGGGTGAGGATCGCATGGACCCCTCCGTGGGTTTTCCTTATCATGCTGATCCCTTCGTGGGTTTCCACTTTCATCCTGATCAAACTGATCGTGTTTCTCGTGGTGATGTGGTTCGTGCAGAAGAGGGCGAAGATCACCTACACCCTTTCGGCCCCGGTCCGGCGGGCGATCGTCTGGAAGCAGTCGGCCGGTGGCGTTCTGCTCGTTGCCGCCGTGGCGTTGATCATCCTGTTTTTTGCCGCGGAGGATGGTCCGGATCCGGTGTTCGGCGTGACGGGCATCGTGTCGCTGGTCGTCTCGCTGATCCTTTTAATCATCGCGAATCCGATCAAGGTCGTGAAGTTCCGTGACGACTGGTTCCGGGTGAAGGGCTGCTCGCCGGAGTTCCTCGCGAGCCTGCCAGTGCATCGGTCGCCATTCTGACGACGACTGAAGGACGCTCTGGCTATGCGGGTGCCGGTCGGTTAGATGGCAGCCCGGCAAGTTGTCATGGAAGAGAATCCGTATGCGCCCCCGTTTGAAGATGGCTCCCTGACACCGCCGGTGGCCGGGGATGCCCTCTATTTTCGCGACGGTGAATTTCTCGTGGTCCGCAATGGGGCGGAGCTGCCGCCGGTCTGCGTGCGGACGAATGCCCCGGAGACCGGGACCTCGTGGCGGGGAAAGGTGGCCATGCGCTGGGCACCCCGGTGGACCTACCTGATTCCGCTGGCCGCCTTCATCATGAATTCATTCCTTGCCGCGATTGCGATCCTGATCGTGATGAGGATCGTCGCGAATACGGTGAGGGTCACCTACTCGCTCAGTGCGGAGTCCCGTGCCGTCGTCTTGAGGAAGCGGGCGGCGGGGAGTTTCCTTTTCCTCGTCGGCATCGTCCTGATCGCGGCATTCGTCAGCCCCATGCAAAGGAATTTCTCTGGCGATCCCTGGTGGATCGTTGGCTTGGGCGGAGTGGTGATCATGATCTCTGCCGTGACGATCATCCTGAGAGCGAGCCCGCTCCGGATCGTGTCGGTTAGCAACGGGTGGTTTCGCTTGAAGGGCTGCTCGCCGGCGTTTCTCGCGAGCCTGCCGGTGCATGGGTCGCCCTTTTGAAGGACGCTCTGGCCATGCGGGTGCCGTTCAGTTAGAGGGCGGCCCTACAAATTGCCATGGACGAGAATCCCTACGCACCCCCGGCAGAGACCAGTCCGCCGCCGGATTTATACAATCCATTCAACTCCGCCTATTATTTCCGCGATGGTGATTTCCTCGTGGTCCGGGACGGGGCGGAACTTCCACCGACCTGCATGCGGACGAATGCCCCGGCGGATGCGGGCTCTTGGCGGAAAAGGGTGACGCTCGCATGGACCCCTCCGTGGGTCTTCTTTCTCCTCCTGATCAATCTGATCGTGTTGATCGTGGTAATGTTGTTCGTGCAGAAGAGGGCGAAGATCACCTACACCCTTTCCGCTCCGGTCCGGCGGGCGATCGTCTGGAAGCAGTCGGTCGGTGGCGTTCTGCTCGTCGCCTCGGTGGCGTTGATCATCCTGTTTTTTGCCGCGGAGGATGGTCCGGATCCGGTGTTCGGCCTGACGGGCATCGTGTCGCTGATCGTGTCGCTGATCCTCTTCATCATCGCGAATCCGATCAAGGTCGTGAAGTTCCGTGACGACTGGTTCCGGGTGAAGGGCTGCTCGCCGGCGTTCCTCGCGGGCCTGCCGGTGCATGTGTCGCCCTTTTAGCGGAACTGTAGCCGCCGCGTAGGCATCAGGGACAAGAAGATCGAACCGCGAAAAACGCGAAATCCCGCGAAATTTTTGGATCGGGATTTTCTTCCTGCCTTTAGATTTCGCGCCTTTTCGCGTCCTTTCGCGGTTCCATCCCAAGCCCGACTCATCGACTGACCTCCGATCTCACTAGAGGCTACGACTTTGCGTGAAACGCCCTGAAGGAGAGGCGCGGGTTCAGGGGAGCTGCGGCTTCCGCCACTTCACGTAGAGCCGCAGCACCCGCTCCGCTCCGTCCTTGCCGAGCAGGCTGAGCGAGGCGCGTCCGTCCGCGCGGACGCTGCCGTAGGCGCGGGTGCCGTCGCTGCCGACGGCCACGGGCGTGCCGAATTTCCGGTCGGCGTCCTCCGCGCTCATGCGGGGCCATCGGGTGATTTTTTCGGAAACGAGGACGACCTGTCGACGGATGGGGTGGTCACCCCGGGGCTCCAGCCAGGCGAGGGCGATGCGGCGGGTGATCTCCTCCAGCGGCAGCGCCTTCCCCAGCGGCGGGGCGGTGGACGCGGCCACCGGCGGCTGGTGCCTCTCCCGCGGCTGCGGGACGATGGCGGGGACGCCTTCCCCCGGCGGGTCCATGTCCCACTCGGGCGGCGGGGCAGGGGCCGTGGCGGTCGTCGCGTGGGGGAAAAGTTCCAGCTCCACCAGCGCGGGTGGCTTCGCCGGCTGCTGCATGCGGTGCCATATCAGGCAGAGGGCGAGACCTGCCAGCAGCCCGAGCGCCACCAACCCGGCGGTGCTGTCACCGGTGTGGAGGCACCGCGCGGCGAAGCCCACGATGGCGATGGTGGTGGCCGTGGCCGCCACGACGGCGAGCCAAGAGACCGTCTCGCGCCGCAGCACGCCGGACCCCAGCGCCTCCTGCCAGCCGTAGCGCTCCGGATTCAGCGGCTTGTCACACGCGGGGCATATCTCCAGGCCGGAGGGATCTCCCGGGGACAGCCGGTCCCAGCGGGTGAAGTGAAAGGCGTCCATCTCCGCGCCGCAGTGCGGGCATGTGGTGGTGGTCAGCTTGGCCATGACGGATCTTTCCCGGGTTGGGGTGCGTATATCATTCTCAGTGGGTTATGGCAAGTTCGCGGGTGCCTGTGACTCATTTGACGAAGAAATCCCCAAGATTTCCCGATTTCGCGTGTCACACTATGTGCCGCCCGATGCAAGGTAAGAGGAACCCTCACGCTCCGATCATGATGCCGAAATCCATCCGAACTCTGTTGCGGGTCATAGGGACCTGTCTGTTATCTGCCACCATGGCCATGGCTGGACCCCGTGACGAGGAGTGGAAGAAGGTCGCCGAAGCTCGCGAGAAGGATCAGCCGCAGACGGCGATCGAGCTGCTGGCGGGGATCGAGAAGGCGGCCTTCGCCGATGGATCGTGGGCGGAGGGCACGCGCGCGCTCGTCTCGCGGATCGCGGAGGGGGCGGCCATCGACGGGAAGGCCAAGCCAGTGAAGGATCTGGAAGCCGCCATCGGGACCGCGCCGGAGCAGGCGAAGCCCTTGCTGCGGGCGCTCACGGCGCGCTGGCTGCACCGCTATTATCAGGTGAATCAGTGGCGCTTCATGAGCCGCAGCTCGACCGGCCAGCCGGTGGGGGATGACATGGAGACCTGGGATCTGGCGCGGATGCTCACGGAGATCGATGCGCGATTCCAGACGTCCCTGGCCGATGCCGAGGCGCTGAAAAAGGTGCCGGTGGCGGATTTCGCGGAGCTGCTGGAGGCGGGCTCGCTGGGCGATGAGCTGCGGCCCACCATGTATGACTTCATTACGCACCTCGCGCTGGAATTCTATTCCTCGGAGGAGGTGGCGGTGTCGCGACCGCAGGATAGCTTCCAGATCGCGGCGGATTCCCCGGCGCTCGGCACCGCGGCGGAGTTCCTCGCGTGGAAGCCGGAGGTGGCGGATGCCTCGGAGCCGCGGGTGCGCGCGCTGCGCCTCTATCAGGACCTGCTCGCCTTCCACCAGGCGGATGCCGCGCGCGATGCCTTCCTGCTTGTCGATCTGGAGCGCATCGCCTGGGCGGGGAAGACGGCGGGCATCGAGGGTCGTGACGCCCGCCATGAGGCCGCGCTGCGGCGCTTCATCGCGGAGCACGCCGCCAGCCCGGTGAGCGCCTGGGCACGCGTCTATCTGTCCGGCCTGCTGGAGCAGCGGGGCGCGCTGAAGGACTCGCACGAGATTCTCAAGGGGGGCGTCGCCGCCTTCCCGCAGCACGCCTTTGGCAGGCTCTGCCAGAATGGCGTGCAGATGCTGGAGCAGCGCGAGCTCACGCTGCAGACCACCTCCCACTGGACGCCCGCGGGCGAGGAGATCCGCGTGACGCACAAGAACGTGAAGCGCGTCTGGTTCCGCCTCCATGCCGCCACCTTCACGCCATCGAAGGCGACGCTGAGCGAGGACCCGCGGCCCCGCATGGGAGCGGATGCCGCGCCGGTGAGGGCGTGGGAGGCGGAGCTGCCGGATGACGGGGACTTCCGCAGGCGCACCACCTGGGTGCAGGCACCCGCCGACGTGCCGCCCGGCTTCTACGTGCTCACCGCGAGCAGCGATGCGGACTTCTCGGCGAAGGAGAGCGTGCTGGCATCCGCTGGCATCCACGTCACGCAGTTGGCCGTGGTCGTCCGCATCGCGCGTGCGGGTGGCATCGAGGGCCATGTGGTGGATGCCGTGAGCGGCGCACCGCTGGCAGGCATCGATGTCGGCGCGTGGATGGACCGGGGGACCCTGCCGGTGACCCGCAAGGTATCCACGAAGACGGATGCGGAGGGCTTCTTCAAATTCCCAGATATCAGCGGCTCGCGCTATCTCGTGATGGCGGAGCGTGGCAAGGAGCGCGCCGTGGCCCGCGGCTGGGGCGGTGGCGGTCGCGACCGGGACGTGCCGGTGCGCCGCTCGGCGGTCTTCTTCACCGACCGCGCGATCTACCGGCCGGGGCAGACGATCCAGTTCAAGGGCATCTGGTGCGAGGCCGATGCGGAGGGCGGGAACTACCGCACCCTCGCCGGGCAAAGTGGCAGCGTGATCCTGCGCGACCCGAATGGGAAAGAGGTGGGCAAGCTGGAGGTGAAGACCAACGAGCACGG
The DNA here is from genome assembly GCF_025950085.1 of Luteolibacter flavescens. NCBI lineage: Bacteria > Pseudomonadati > Verrucomicrobiota > Verrucomicrobiia > Verrucomicrobiales > Verrucomicrobiaceae > Neoluteolibacter > Neoluteolibacter flavescens. The sequence continues at coordinate 79,656 of NZ_JAPDDS010000015.1, read as the reverse complement.
CTCCTTTTCCGGCAGCTTCCCCGCACCGGAGGGCAGCGTGCTCGGCCAGTGCACGCTCCAGTTCGCAGGAACGCCTGGCGTCGCCGTGGTGCGCGTGGAGGAGTACAAGCGCCCGAAATTCTACACCGAGATCGATCCGCCCGCGGACCCCGCCGCGCTGGGGAAGGTCGTGCGGGTCAAAGTACGAGGGGAATCGTACACGGGCGCTCCCGTCGATGGCGCGCAGGTCTCGTGGCGCGTCACCCGCATGACCCGCCTGCCGGTGTGGATGCGCTGGTGCTGGTGGTGCCCGCCGATCGCGGAGGAGTCCGAGGAGATCGCCCACGGCATCGCGGAGACCGCGGCGGACGGCTCGATCATGGTGGAATTCACCGCGAAGCCTGACACGACGGTGCGCGAGGATGTGGAGCCGGTCTTCGACTTCCAGATCACGGCGGACGTGACGGACGCGAATGGCGAGACTCGCTCTGCCACCCGCACCGTCTCCGTGGCCTACACCGCGCTGAAGGCGGAGCTGGAGGCCGACCGCTGGCTGGAGGCGGGCAAGGAGCTGGACCTGCGGCTCAAGACGATGTCGCACGATGGCGAGGGCCGCCCGGCGAAGGGCGTCATCAAGATCCATCGCCTGAAGGAGCCCGCCGTCTGCCCGCGGCCGGAAGAGAATTTCGCCCCATGGCGTCGCCGCGGTGTGGCAGAGGAGAATGATCCCTCGCGCCCGTCGCCGGACCCGGACAAGTGGGAGCCCGGCGAGATGGTGGCGGAGCTGCCGGTGGAGACCGCGGCGGATGGCAAGGGCGGCGTGAAGCGCGCGCTGGATGCCGGTGCGTATCGCCTGATCTACGAGACGAAGGACGCGAACGGCCGCGACGTGAAGGCCATCCTGGGCATCCAGGTGGTGGCACCGGACGCCGCGGACTTCCCGACCATGATGCCCTTCTACACCACCTTCATCGCCGACTCGGTGCAGCCGGGGCAGGAGGTGGTGCTGGTGTGGGGCAGCGGCCATGAGAAGGCGCGCGCGTGCATCGAGTGGCGCATGGGCGACCGCGTGCTGAAGCGCGAGTGGTCCGCCGAGGGCCGCACGCAGCAGGCCTTCCGCTTCCCCGTCGAGGAGAAGCACCGCGGCGGCATCTCCGTGGCCATCACGCAGGTGACGATGAACCGCCTGAACCAGACGAGCCACATCGCGCAGGTACCGTGGACGAACAAGGAACTCAAGCTGCGCTGGGAGCACCTGGTCTCGAAGCTGGAGCCCGGCTCGAAGGAGACGTGGACCGCCGTGATCGAGGGCGCAGGAGGCGAAGCGGCGGCCGCGGAGATGGTGGCCACGCTTTACGATGCCTCGCTGGATGCCTTTGCCCCGCATGCCTTCCGCGGGCTGGCGAGCCTGCTGCGCCGCGAGTGGTCGAGTCCGCCGTACTGGCAATTCAGCGCGGAGACTCGGAACTTCGAGGTGCATCGGAATTTCCCGTATCCGGAATTCTTCCAGATGGACGAGCCCTTCCGGCGCTTTCGCGACGGGCTGGATTTTGGCGAGATCCGTGTGGGCTACGGCGGTATCGGTGGGGGGCGTGGACTTCGTATGAGATCTGACGATCCGTTCGCCGATGCAGTGGGAGAAAGCAGCACTCTTGCTATGAGAGCCCCGGCCGTGGCAGCCGCGCCGATGATGAAGGCGGCACGCTCCGAATTGGCAGCCGATGGTTTCCTTCCAGGCGGCGGTGGCGAAGTCCGCGAGCAGGACGCCGGAGCCGCGGCCCCGGTCGATCCCTCGCAGGTGACGGCGCGTGCGAACCTGCAGGAGACCGCATTCTTCTTCCCGGACCTCGTCAGCGGCGAGGATGGCAAGGTGCGCATGACCTTCACCATGCCGGAGGCGCTGACGAAGTGGCGCTTCCTCGGCCTGGCCCATGACAAGGACCTGCGCAGCGGCCTGCTGGAGGGCGAGACCGTCACGGCGAAGGACCTGATGGTGCAGCCGAATCCACCGCGCTTCCTCCGCGAGGGCGACGAGCTGTGGTTCTCGGTGAAGATCACCAATACCAGCGACAAGGAGCAGAGCGGCACCGCACGCCTCACGCTGAATGACGCCGCCACCGATGCCGACCAGACCGCCGCGCTCGGCGTGACCACCGCGGACCTGCCCTTCACCGTGCCGGCGAAGGAGAGCCGCAGCGTGAAGTGGAAGCTGACCGTGCCGGATGGCGCGGGCTTCCTCCGCTACAAGGCGGTGGCCACCAGCGGCGCGCTCAGCGATGGCGAGGAAGGCTGGCTGCCGGTCATCCCGCGCCGCATCCTGGTGACGGAGTCGCTTTCCCTGCCGATCCGGAATGCGGGGACGAAGGACTTCGACTTCACGAAGCTCTCGCAGAGCGGCGGCTCGCCCACGCTGGAGAATCGCTTCGTCCACGTGCAGGTGGCCTCGCAGCCCGCGTGGTATGCGGTGATGTCGCTGCCGTATCTCATGGAGTTCCCGCACGAGTGCGCGGAGCAGACCTTCAACCGCTACTATGCGAATGCGCTGGCGAGGAATATCGCCGGGTCCGATCCGAAGATCCGCCGCATCTTTGACCGCTGGAAGGCGGGCGGCACCGCGCTGGACAGCCCGCTGGAAAAGAACGCGGACCTCAAGGGCATCCTGCTCGACGAGACGCCATGGCTGCGCGAGGCGAAGGATGAGTCCGGGGCCCGCCGGAAGATCGGCCTGCTCTTCGACGCGAACCACATGGACCGCGAGCAGGAGAAGTCGCTGGCGAAGCTGGCCGCCATGCAGATGGGGGATGGCCTGTGGCCGTGGTTCCCCGGCGGCCGCGGCGATACCTACATCACCACCTACATCGCCACCGGCTTCGCCCGGCTGCGCGCGCTGGGCGTGGAGACGGACATTTCCCCGGCGCTCAATGCGCTGGACCCGCTGGATGCCGCGATGACGAGGCACTACGAGGAGCTGAAGAAGCACAAGCTGCTCGATGGAGAGAACGTCCACCCGTGGATCGCCTACCACCTGTACATGCGGACCTTCTTCCTGAAGGACAAGGCGCTGAAGGCGGAGGACAAGGTGGCCTTCGACTACTTCGCCGGCCAGGCGCGCAAGCACTGGACGAAGCTGGGCAGCCGCATGTCCCGCGCCCACGCCGCGCTCGCGCTGCACCGCATGGGCGAGAAGGAAGTGCCCGCACTGGTGACCCGCTCGCTGAAGGAGCACGCGACGGTGAATGACGAGCAGGGCATGTATTGGAAGGACAGCGAGGGCGAGGGCTGGTGGTGGTGGCAGGCCCCGGTGGAGACGCAGGCCATGATGATCGAGGCCTTCCGCGAGATCGATGCCGACGCGAAGGCGGTGGAGGATTGCCAGGTCTGGCTGCTGAAGCAGAAGCAGGTCTCGAACTGGAAGACCACGAAGGGCACGGCGGACGCGGTGTATTCCATCCTGCGCGGCGGGCAAAACTGGCTCGCCTCGGATGCGCTGGTGAAGATCTCACTCGGCGGCACGGAGGTGAAGCCCGCGGACGTGGAGGCGGGCACTGGCTTCTATGAGAGCCGCTTCGCCGGCGAGGCCGTGAAGCCGGAGCTCGGGAAGATCGAGCTGAAGAAAGAGGACCAGGGCGTGAGCTGGGCCAGCGTCCACTGGCAATACCTGGAGGACATGGCGAAGGTCACGTCCCACGGCCAGAGCGCGATGACGCTGGAGAAAGCGCTCTTCCTCCGCAAGAACACCGACAAGGGCCCGGTGCTCGAGCCCCTCGCCGGACCGGTGAAGGTGGGCGACGAGCTCGTCACCCGCGTGATCCTGAAGAACGACCGCGCCATGGAATACGTCCACCTGAAGGACCTCCGCGGCAGCGGCACCGAGCCGGTGAACGTGCTCAGCGGCTACCGCTGGCAGGATGGCTTTGGCTACTACGAGGTGACGCGGGACACCGCCAGCCACTTCTTCATCGACCGCCTGCCGCCCGGCACGCACGTCTTCGAGACCAGCGTGCGCGTCCAGCACGCCGGAAAGTACCAGACCGGCATCGCCGAGATCCGCTGCATGTATGCCCCGGAATTCAACGCCCACAGCGGCAGCGTGGAGGTGACGGTGGAGTGATCCTGACTGCCGCCGCCGCCGTGCTGCTCGTGTCCGGGCCCCATGCCTCCGCGTGGGGCCGCGACACGGTCACCGGTCGGCAGACCGCGGCCGGGGCGGAGAAGGCTCCGGGGGCTTCCGGGAGATGACTTCGACTTTCCACGATCTGTTGATAGTTACGGTCCGCATGAGAACTCCGGAGACAGCGATTCGGTTGATAGCGCGCGAAGGTCTTTGCAGTGTCTCGAGCAATACGAAGTGGCACCGCGTCCTTGATGCGGTGTCCGGGATTCCTTGTCGGAAGCGGGTGAAGTGGATCGACGTGGAGGAACCTTCGCGATGGGAGGTGGGCCTGTGGCGGCCACACGGGAACTTCGTCGAGTGTGGAGGTGGCCTGGATCAGATGAAATTCATCGAGTGGATCGAGGTCGAGTGCGTCGAGGTGCAGGAACAGGGGCGCTTGGTTTCTCCCCGGCGCGTGGATCGTAAGGAAGAAATCGCGGCGGCTCTGCGGGAGCAGAGGGCGCGGTTCGAGGAGGCCGGAGATGCCATTCGGGTCTTGGGATACCTCCGGCCGGAACGACCTCCGAAATAGTGACTGGCAGCCGGTTTGGCCGAAATTCCCCGCCCCTCACTTGACCGGATTCGTCACAAGAGTGGAATCCTTCGTCAATTTCTCCTGATTTAGATTGGAGCCGGGGGGGTAGTCGCTTAGCAGATAATTCGTGAAAAGAAAAATCGCACTAGCGCTCCTATCCACCCTGTGCTTGCCGGTCCTCCACGCGGCCGAGGCCCGGGTCTGGACCTCCCGCAAGGGCAGCACCATCGAGGCCGAGCTCGTGAAGCAGGACGGCGTCAATGCCACCCTGCTCCCGAAGGACGGCAAGCAGATCGTCCTGAAGCTGGACGACCTCAGCCTGGCCGACCGCCAGTTCCTGGTGGAAAATGCCGGCGCGGACGAGAAGATCCTCGTCACCGGCGAGCTCGGCGAGCCCGAGAAGCAGGTCCGCATCGACGCCGCCACCATCAAGAAGCTGAAGGACCAGTTCCTCGACTTCGGGTCGGAGAGCGAGGCCTCCTTCGAGCTCACGGAGAGCACGCACTTCCTCATCGCGAGCGCCGGTGACGTGCGGCCGAATGCCGCCGCGGAGACCGCCGAGCGCGTCTGGCACGGCATGGCCTTCCAGCACATGAATTTCCGCCGCGACTGGGGCGATGGCAAGATGCTCATCATCCTGGCCGAGAAGCGCGAGGCCTACACCGCGCTGGGGAATTGGTATCAGGAATTCCTCCGCACGAAGGACGCCGGCGACGTGGCCGTGCGGGTCGCCGCGAGCTGGGAAAAGACCGGCTCCACCACGATCAATCTGGATGATACGATCATGGAGCGCTTCAAGCTCTTCCCCCGCGCGCTCGTCTTCAATGTGAAGGACAGCAGCTCGTACAAGAAGCCGATGACGCCCTTCCTGATCAATACCCTCTCGCAGAGCCTGCTGGCGAAGCAGATGGGTGGCGTCAGCTCCTACGGCGACGAGGGCTACTTCGCGGTGATCACCGGCCACTCCTTCTACAAGGAGATCTCGCTGGCAGGGAAGAGCGAGACGAACCTCCTGACCTCCACCGGCACGGACGGCGAAGGTCTTGAGACAAAGAAGGGCTTCGAGGACGGTACCTCGTGGGCACGCGAGCTGAAGTCGATGGTCCGCAAGGGCGACATCAAGCCCGAGCTGGAGCCCATGCTGAAGTGGACGGCCGAGAACCTGAAGCCCGAGCAGCTCGTCATGATGTATGCCTTCGCTTACTTCATGGAGAGCACCCCGGCCCGCCTGAACAGCTTCGCCGCCATGGTCCGCCGCATCGAGACTTCCAAGCAGGTGCCCGCACCGATCGAGATCGCGAATCTCTTCGGCTTCGACACCGTCGAGGCATTCAATGCGGAGTGGCTCAAGTTCATCAAGGAAGGCCCCTTCAAGTAAGATAGAATTTTTCCGATAGAATGAAACGCACCCTAGCACTTTCCCTGCTGCTCGCCCTCTCGCCGCTGACCCGCGCGCAGGATACGGCCGGCATCGAGTATCGCGACTTCACCGGCCCCGGCGGCGCGCCGATCTCGGCGGTGGTCGTGGACAAGAACGATACCCAGGTCATCCTTCTCCTGAAGACCGGCAAGCGCACCACCGTGCCGCTCGACAAGTTGAGCGACAAGGACCGCGAGTACATCTCCTCCTGGAACAAGGAGAAGGCCGTCTTCCTGCAGAAATGCAAGAACCTGAGCATCCGCCAGCTCCTGGAGCTGCGCGGCTACGAGTCCTTCGTCTTCCGTTTCGAGAGCAATTCCATCTACATCGATGGCAAGCTGAACGGCACGCCCGGCAAGTTCCTCATCGACACAGGCGCGGGCACCAGCCTGCTCCACATCCCCTTCGCGAAGACGGCGAATTGCGAGGTGGGACCGATGGATGAGAAGATCTACGGCGTGGCGGGCGATGCCCCGGCCGGCTGGACGGACGTGCCCACCATCTCCTTCGGCGAGTCCGTCTTCAAGGGCCGCAAGATCCTCGCGACCGACCTGGGCAATGGCCTGCCGGAAGGCGCGAAGGTGAACAAGGACGCGATCCTCGGCGCCGACATCATGAGCCAGCTCGATGCCGTGATCTCCTACCCGGAGCGCCGCATCTTCCTCCGCCCGGACAAGTCCGACGAGGCCGCTGTTGAAGGCGTGGGCAATGCCCAGGAAGGCGATGAGAACGTGACCTTCCGCATCTTCAAGACGAAGGACAACCAGACCTACCGCGGCAAGGTGACGTCGAAGACTCCGACCGTGGCCACGCTCACCCTCGTCGGTGGGAAGACGGTCCAGGTCCCCGTGTCGAAGCTGGTCCCGGCCGATGCCGAATTCGTCTCGAACTGGACCGAGGCCGGTGCCTTCTTCCTCCAGCACTGCCAGAGCCTCACCGTGCAGGAGCTGCTGGAGCTGCGGAAGTACCAGTCCTTCGAGTACGAGCGCCGTGGCAATCACATCTTCGTGGACGGCACGCTGAATGACAATGCCGTGACCTACATGATCGACACCGGCGCGGACGGCACCTGCCTCCACCTCGCCGCCGCGGAGAAAAACGGCTGCGACGTCGGTCCGCTGGACCAGTGGGTCTATGGCATCGGTGGCAAGGCACCCGCCGCCGTCACCACCATCCACAAGCTCACCATGGGTGACGCCGTCCTGACGAACCGCAAGATCCTCGCCACCGACCTGAACCGCGGTCGCGACGATGAGATGGACCATGTCGGCCTCTTCGGTGCGGACTTCATGCGCGAGCTGGAAGCCGTCATCACCTACCGCGAGAACCGCATCTTCCTCATCCAGCGCGCCATGCCCGTGGCCCCGGTGGACCCGAAGAAGCGCTGACCGATTTCCCGCGGATCGATCTTAGCAAAGCCAAGTTTATTTGCGCATCCCGCCCGGCATGGATCCCACGATCCGTGCCGGGCGATTTCTTTGCCGGGGTGGAGGAATTTCAACCGCGGATGAACGGGATGAACGCGGATGAAAGGCAGGGATGGGATGGAGGCCGGGTGATGGATGCCTTCGGTGGAAGGCTTCACTTTGAGTTGCAGCCGTTCCGGAGGTTTCAGCAGAAAGACAGAACCGCGAAAAACGCGAAACTCCGCGAAATCTAAAGGCAGGAAGAAAATCGCGATCCCAACATTTCGCGGGAGTCCGCGGTTCGGTCGTCATTCCTCCGCTGCCTGCGGGGCGGCTACAGTTCGGAGTGAAATGCCCTGGAACCAAGATCTCTTCCTGCCTTTCAGATTTCGCGGAGTTTCGCGTTTTTCGCGGTTCCACAAAGAGCCCGCACCCAGCGAAGAGCCCGTACCAAGGATCTCGAATCAGCGCCCGCGATTTTCCCGGGGCCTCAGCTCACTCGCCGTCCTTCTTCTCCGGGAAGGTCAGCCGCATGGGACCCTGCAAGTGGGTCAGGAAGGTGACGCCGGGGATGCTGCCTTTGACCAATTTGGTGGTTGTGCTATCGAGCACGAAAGTCCCGGTCAATTTGGATCCTGTCTGTTTCCAGCCGCCTGCATCCAGGCATGCCTGAAAATAGGCGGGCCTTTTATTCAGTGCAGTCAGAGTGACAGTCAGCGGCTTTTCCGTGGTCGGTCGAACCGAGAAGACGAGGGCTTGGAGAAATGCCGCCAGATTCCCCGGATCCATATCTCCAAAATCGAGGCTGACGGACGTCCCATGGGCGCCTTCCTCAGTCGACCAAAAAATTGATGTCCTGACTTCAAATAGGGCGTTGACGTCCGAAGTGCCGACTTCTGCGGGATTGGAGCGATCGTAGTAGAGCTTGTAAGGCTGACCGAGGATATCGAGGGGCTTCTCGAACGTGTCTCCAGCCCATACCGGGAGAATGGCCCAGCTCAATCCTGAATTACTTTCACCACCGAGGTGGAACGGGATGAAGACCGGTGGACGGGAAGGGGGTGTCTTTGGCTTCTTCACGTGGTCGAATATTACCCAAGCGACTCCGAAGCGGTCGGTCTCGATGCGTCCTCCACCGGGGACGGGGGTCGGCTCAACTTGTGGGCCATCCCAATCGGGATGCGTGAAGTAGCTGCCGACGAATTTGTCAGACCATGACTTGTCCGCGGGATCATCGGTCACGACCTCGATCTTCAGTGGTGCCTTTGGCGTGCTTCCAGTCGACCGCAGCAGGCAGTGCAGTGTGGCGGCCATGACCTGCTCCCGCGTGTAGGGGCTGTAGGCTGGGACAGGCCACGCTTTCACGCGCAGGTAAACGGGCATGCTGAGCGGGTGTAGCGTGTCCAGCGGGTCTACCATGATTCCGAAGACATGGGCCAGATTCTGGTCGAGCAGGTTCCCCTGCTTCCACTCCATGGCTCCGTGCTGGACGGGCCGCGGAGCACTGATGACTTTGTGGACATCGTATCCATGATTGCTCTCCACTGGCACCGGGCCGAGTGGGATGGCGGAGGGGTCTGAAAAAGCCCCCAGATTCACCGGTTGCTCGATGGTGTCCACCACCAGGATGGTGGCCTCGGCGAGGGGGAGGTGGCTGCCGAGGGCTACGGCGATTGCCGCGGATAGGAGTCGCATGACGATAGGGCGTTCGCGTGATGGGATGGCGGGCTCACTCACCGTCCTTTTTCTCCGGCACGGTCAGTCGCATGGGACCCTCGGAGCCGCGGACGAGGGTGACGCCAGGGATGCTGCCTTTGACGAGTTCGTTGGTCTTCGGGTCGAGGATGAAGGTGCCTGCGAGCGATTCGTTGTTGGGATTTTTCTCGATCTTCCAGCCGCCGGCATCCAGGCACTGCTGGAAGTAGTCGGGGGTATCGCCGCTCGACATGAGCCGGATGATCAGGGGCTTTTCGGCGACGGGTCGCACCGAGAGGACCACGGCATGGAGGAAGGCGGCGAGATTCTCCGGGTCGATCGTGCCGAAGGTGAGATGGGCGGTCGTCTCGCCGGGGGCCTCGCGGATGGACCACGTGAGCCATGAGCTGCCCTCGAAGAGCGCGTTGCCATCCGGGCTCGCGAAGGTGGCGGGATTGAAGCGATCGTAGTAGAGCCGGTGGCGCTGGCCGAGAAGGTCGAGCGGGTTTTCAAAGGTGTCGCCCGCCCAGACCGGCAGCAGCATCCAGTCGCGATCCGACTCGGCCCCGCCATGGAGGCGCGTGGGCACCAGCACGGGTGGTCGTGAGGGAGTGGCCGCTGTCTTCGTCACGCCGGGGAAGACGAGGCGGGCGATGCCCATGGCGTCCGTCTCGATGCGGCCACCACCGGGGACGGGGGTGGGCTCGACCGGCTGGCCTTCCGTGTCGGGCCGGTTGACATAGTCGCCCGCGAATTTCTCGGCCCATGACTTGTCGGCGGGATCGTCGGTCACGATCTTGATCTTCAGCGGGTACTTCGGCGTGGGATTGGTGGACCGCAGCAGGCAGTGCAGGGTGGCGGCCATGACCTGCTCGCGGGTGTAGGGGCTATAGGCCGGGACGGGCCGGGACTTCACGCGCAGGACCACGGGGAGATAGGGCACCTGCGTCGTGTCCTCCGGCTCGACCGCGATGCCGAAGACGTGGGCGAGATTCTGGTCCAGCTCGGTGCCTCCCTTCCACTCCATCGCGCCGTGCAGGCAGGGCCGCGGGGAGGTGATGATGTCGTGGATGCCGTAGTTGTAATTGCTCTCCATCGCCACCGGGCCGAGCGGGATGGCGGCGGGATCGGAGCGGGCACCCAGGTTCACCGGTTGCTCGATGACGCCCATGCCCACGTTCGTGGCGTCGGCGCGGGGGATGAGGCTGAGACTGAGGGTGAGGCCGCCGAGGATGGCGGCGAAGGCGGCGAAGGCGGCGGATGTGTGTCGCATGGCAGTCATACGCTGGTGTGCTGGAAAACTAGCACATTTTTTCAGCAGATGACAGGAGCGGATTTGTCACATGTCTTGTGACGTGACTGCAAGGGGGGGGGGCGGCGGGAGGCTTGCGGCAAGATGCCGCAGCCACTTTTGTCAGACGAGGGTGCCCTCGGTGACGCCGAGTTTTTCGAAGGCCTTCACGTTGTCGAGCAGGGTGACGGCGTCGGTGCGGCCGGTGAGGAGGTCCTGGTAGGCGGCGATGGTGCGGAGCGCGCCGAGGTCGTCCTCGTCGAGGAGTTCGATGCGGAACTTCGCGAGGCCCGTGGTGCGGAGGTCGTCGTAGAAGCGCGCGCCGGTCTGGGCGCGGCCGTTGAAGAGCGTGTTCCGGCAGCCGACGTCGGCCATCAGGCGGTGCTTTTGCCCCACGCGGTCGCGCAGGTGGACCACGTGGCTCTCGCACGGGCGGCCGCAGTCCTTGTAGGTCGTCCCCTCGCTGAGAAAGGTGCAGAAGACGCAGTGCTCCATGTGAAACATGGGCATGTGCTGGTGCAGCGTCAGCTCGAACCACTCCGGCGGCGCGCCCTGGAGCAGGTCCATCACCTGGCCGATATTCAGGTCGTAGGAGATGGTCAGCGTGTCGAGGGCGGCGGCTTCCTTCAGCAGCTTCGCGGTGATGGGGTTGGCCACGTTCAGCGAGAAGTCGCCGGTCTTCCGCAGGTCGCTACGATGTTTGTAGTAGTCGAGCGAGGCCAGGTTCCGCAGCAGCACGCCGTCCGGCTCCGCGCGCTCGATGAGCTTCAGGTAGCCAGTCTCGCCGGGCTTCAGGATGCGCGGGGTGGCGAGGTGGATCTGGGATTTGGGATCTGAAATTTCAGATTTGAGGGCGACGGCCTCCTTGTAGCGGCGCGGGTCCTCGAAGTCGCAGTAGATGGTGGCGATGTCGGACTCGAGCGCGGCCTCCACCTGCGGGAGGCTGCGGCAGAGGACGGAGAGCTGCGGTGCGGCGGGCCCGGACGGCTGCAGGCCGCGCGGCGGCAGCAGGTCGCGCGCGGTGATGCGGGTGGGCCCGGCGGCGGGCTGGTCCGGGCCATCCTGCGCGGCGAGTGCGTCCACGATCTCGCGGCGCAGGCGGTTCAGCTCGGAGAGCGCGATGTGGCACTCGCCCTGGAGCTGGCAATCGAGCGAGGCCAGCTCGTAGGGCGTGTCGCCGAGGCGGCTGAATTGCGCGATGAGCGTCTCGGCACTCAGCGCGTGCTTCGACGCCTCCTGCAGCGCGAGGGTGGACGCGGCCGATGTGGCCAGGGTGCCGGATGCCGCGGCGACGTGCAGCGGCTCGCCTGGCCGGCCGGTGACGGTCAGGTGCAGCGGCGCCTTCTTCTCGCGCAGCTTTGCATTCTGCCAGAAGCGGCGGATGTCCGACTCCAGCTTTTCGTCGGAGGTCTTGTAGATCGTCTGCCCGGGCTTCAGGCGGGTGAAATTGATGCCGCTGAAGGTGCGGTGGAAGACGATGCGCTCGCCCTCGATCTTCCAGATCTTCGCGCCCTGCTCCAGGTCGCGGTTCTCTCCAGCGTCGAAGACCACGCCATCGCCCGGCTTCAGCGGGATGTCCGTGCGGTCGGTGAGTTCGATCCACGTGCCACCGCAGGCGGCGATGGTGCCGAGCAGCGGGCCGCGCTTTTTGCCAAAGCGGCCGTGGGTGAGGTAGGGATGATTTGTCCCGCCCAGCCAGCCGCTGGTGAGGCCGCGGGAGAAGGTCATCTCCAGCTCGTAGCGGTCGTCGCTGGAGATGGGGGATGTAGCGGGCGCGGCATCGGCGAGGGCGGCGTCGAGCGCCTTGCGATAGACGCGGGTGACGGCGGCGACGTACTCGGGGGTCTTCAGGCGGCCCTCGATCTTGAAGGACTTCACGCCGGCGCGCACGAGGTCCGGGATGAAATCGACGGCGGCCAGGTCCTGCGGGCTGAGCAGGTACCGCACCTCGCCCAGCTCGCGGCGCACGCCATCCACCTCCAGCTCGTAGGGCATGCGGCAGGCCTGCGCGCACTCGCCGCGGTTCGCGGAGCGCTGGCCGAGCGATTCGCTGGTCAGGCACTGGCCGGAGTAGGCGACGCACAGCGCGCCGTGGACGAAGACTTCCAGTGGCGTGCTCGGCGAGGTGCCAAAGCGCTCGATTTCCTTCACCGACAGCTCGCGGGCGAGCACGGCGCGCTCCAGCGGGAAGAGCGACTCGATGAAGCGCAGGCCTTCCGGCGCGGTGATGGTCATCTGGGTGGACGCGTGCAGCTCCACCTTTGGCGCGATCTCGCGGGCCATCTTGGCGAGGCCGAGGTCCTGGATGATGAGGGCGTCCACACCGGCCTCGGCGATGAGGCGGAGCTGGCGTTCCGCCGCTTCCAGCTCGCCGGTGAAGATCAGGGTATTCATCGCGATGAAGCCCTTCACGCCGTGCTTGTGGAGGAATTCCATGAGGCCCGGCAGGTCCTCCTCGGTGAAATTGTCCGCGCGCAGGCGGGCATTGAACTTGGGCATGCCGAAGTAGATCGCGTCCGCCCCGGCGGCCACGGCGGCGCGGGCGCAGTCCCAGTTCCCGGCTGGGCTGAGGAGTTCGGGCGTGAGATCGGCGTGCATGCGCGCACCGATGGCACGGATTCCCGCGCTTGGGAAGAACGACGCGGGCCGGGCGGCCTAACGGGGGGGGAGTAAGTCGCTCGCGGAAATCGTAGCAGGAGAAAAAGAAGGGATAAAAACGCCTGCGGGATGCATTTCGAAGCAACGGATACATGGTGAAAAAATTGGTCATTGGCGCGCTGGTGGTGGTAGCGGGATTCACTTTGGTTTTTTCCATGGGGAATTACTCATCCGTCGCTGACCAAGCGAGGTGGTCCAGAGTCGGGAACGATCACTCGTCTCTCGCTGCCGCGTTGAAAATTTACAGCGTTTCCGCGGGCCGTCCTCCATCGACTGACCAAGGCTTGGATGCCTTGGTCAATGAGCCCAGGACGGAACCCAAGCCGAGGCGTTGGCACCGCGTAATGGAGCGCGTGCCCTGGGATCCTTGGCAGAGCCCGTATCGCTACGCGCAATTGCCCTCGACCTCCAAGTGGCGCTTTGAACTGAGAAGCGCGGGGAAGGACATGGTTTTCGGCTCTTCCGATGACATCGTGACGATGTATGAATGGGGTGAAGCCACGGCGGAGTTGAAAGAAGTCATTGGCGAACCACGACCTTCGTATTGAGATCGAGAATGTTGGTTGCATATCGGAAGCAAGAGTGGGCGTTGGAAGTGGCTCCGGCTTCCAGCCGGTAGCCGGGCGGGGCTGGACGGTGCAGGCTTCCGGCAAGATGCCGGAGCCACTTTCCCGGTGGTCGAGCAGGCAAGGGAGGAGGCGTGCGGCTTTACGAGGGAGTGAGGAAGTCCACGTTTTACGCGTTCACGGGTCTGGGTGTGCTGGCGATGCTTTTGACGGGCTTCTTTGTTTGGTTCGCATCCGGGATATCATCGCATCCGCCTGAAGCGCGATTGGATGGCGACAACTCCTCGATGGTAAGCGCGATCCTGATGTATTGCGTCAATAACGGTCGGCCCCCGACATCGGCTCAGGGGCTGGAGGCGCTGGTGGCGATGCCGACCACCGGGCCCAAGCCGAGGCGATGGTCGAAGGTCTGGGATGAGATACCCTTGGACCCATGGGGGACGCCATATGGCTACTCACTCCTGCGCTCGAATACTCCTCAATGGCGCTTTGAACTCCGCAGCGCGGGCAGGGATCGAATTCTCAATACCTCCGACGATATCGCATACGAGCATAAAGTCGGCTACGATCCTGATTACAGGAAACCGGACGAGGAGGAACCCGCGGAGTCGCGCCCTTCCTTGTGAGGTCGTGAGTGGGTCTTGAAAGTGGCTCCGGCTTCCAGCCGGTAGATGGGGCGGACGCGGGCGATGCAGGCTTCCGGCAGGATGCCGGAGCCACTTTGCTCCCTTGATCCGCGTCTGCCGGTGGCTAGGGTCGCGGCATGGCTTCCGGGAAATCTCTCCTCACCGCATGAGCAGCGAGGCGGTGCGTGTGGACAAGTGGCTGTGGGCGGTGCGGCTTTTCAAGACGCGCAGCCAGGCGGCGAAGGCGTGCGAGGCGAACCGGGTGAAGTCCGGCGAGAAGATCCTGAAGCCCGCATCGGAGCTGAAGGGCGGCGAGCTGCTGGAGATCCCGTATCCGGAAGGCCCCGGCACGCGGACGGTGCGGGTGCTCGGCCTCATCGAAAAGCGCGTCGGCGCCCCGGAAGCGCGGCTGGCCTGCGAGGAAATCACGCCGCCTGAGGTGGTCGAGCAGCGGAAGATCTGGAGCGAGAGCCGGATGCATCGTCTCGTGGGCGAGCAGGGACGCCCGACGAAGAAGAACCGCCGCGAGATCGAGAAGAACCGCGGGTTTTTCGAGTGAGAGGGAGCACTCTGAAGTGCAGCCGTTCAGGAGGCTTCAACGAAAGAGATGGAACCGCGAAAAACGCGAAATCCCGCAAAATTTCAGACCGGGATTGAGGTCGCGTAGCGACCAAGGAGGGTAGCCGTGGGCTTTAGCCCACGGGGTGCATGCGGCGGTGAATGGTGTCGCGTGGCGACACAGGATTCGCCAGTGCGCGGCGGTTCTCCGTGGAGGCACGCGTCCGTCGGGTTCCTGTGTCGCTCTGCGACACCCTGCGCGCCCGGCTGTCCCGCGGGCTGAAGCCCGCGGCTACCGTCCTTGACCGCTACGCGGTCGGGAAAGGAAACCCGAGGACAAGGAATGCTGCCGGCAGGATGCCGGAGCCACTTTTGAGAAAGGACTCACTTTCCCGGGGTGTCCTTGATATTTCGTTTTGACGAAATACCCGCGAATTTCTACCTTCCCCGGGTTCCATGAAGTGCCCCCGCTGCGTGCAAGTGATCCACCGAGGGGCGGGTCTGTGCCCGCACTGCGGATTTGGCATCGCGGAAATGGACGCCCGCCATGGCAGCGACAATGTCTCGCTGCGCCGGCTGGCCGATCTGGCCGGGCTAATGCGGAATCGCGAACGGGGCAAGGTGCAGGCGGCGCTCGATGGATTTTGCCGCCGCTTCCCGCAGTTGTTTTTCGCCGTCTACACCGGCTCGGCGCAGGGCGGGGGAAATCTCCGTCAATTCGGCTTCTGGCTGCTGAATCGCGCCGCCTTCGAGGACGTGCCGGTGGATCGCCCGAATGAAGCGGGCATCCTGCTGGTGATCGATCCCGAGGCGAAGTCCGCCGCGCTGACCTGGGGCTACCAGCTCGATGCCTTCCTGACCGAGGAGGATACCTTCGTCTGCCTCAGCCGGGCGCATGCCTATTTCCTCGAGGGCCACTTCGCGGATGGCACGGTGCGCCTGGTCGAGCAGCTCGGGAAGATCCTCCGCAAGCGAGCCGCGCAGGCCCGCCGGGATCCGGAGCGCTTCGAGCGAAAGGTGGCACCGCCGCCGCGCACCGGGGAGATCGCCCGCCGCATCCGCGAGGGGCATCGCCAGTCGCCGGTGAAAACGACGGAGGTGGTCCCGTGAGGACACTCGCGTGCCTGATCCTTTCCGCCGGCCTCGCTGCCGGCGCGCAGAAGCTGCCCCTGCCGCTCCCCGAGTGGGAGGCCGCCGACAAGGCGGCGCTGGAGAAGGGCGAATTCGTGCCCGGCCTGATGCTGCTCGGCATGGATGCGGAGGAAGAGGACGCCGCCGCGAATCCGCCGGACGTCCCGCAACCGACCGCGGAGGAGCTGGCCGAGAAGGAAAAGGCCTCGACCGAGGTGGCCGAGGAGTATCTGGAAGAATACTTCGGCGAGCGCCCGTCCACCTTCATCGTCGATCCGCAGGGCCTGCTCAGTTCGAAGGACGAGCGGGACCGCGAGAGCTTCCTGAAGTATCACTCCAGCGACTCGGAGGTGGACCTCTACGTGTATCTCTTCGACGGCCACCAGGTGATCCCCTCGGAAGTGCGCGAGGAGGAGATCGTCGAGCGCTTCTTCTCCGAGGGGAAGCCCGCGGTGGTGGTCTATTACTTCCTCGGTGCGCCGCAGAAGTCGGACATCTACGTCAGCCCGCAGCTCAGCGATGCCGTCCCGGCGGTGGAGCAGCGGCGGGCACTCATCAGCTCCGTGGAGGAGGCGCTGGAGAAGCCGGACGCGCTTGCCCAGCTCGAGGCATTCTGCGTGCAGCTTTCCATCCGCATCTACTGGATGGAAAGGGCCGCCGGGCTGGTGACCGAGTCGGCCTCTTCACCCCTGCCGCGCCGTGCGAGATCGCAGGAGCCTGCGGTGAAGCCCGAGCCTGCCATGCTGGTGCAGGCAAAGGAGTGGAGTGCCCAGTACGGCCAGATGGCCGGCGTCATGGGCGGGGCGGTGCTGATCCTCGCGGGAGTGTTCGCCTTCGCCCGCAGCCGCACGCGCCACCGCTTCCCGGTCTTCGAGGTCGCGCCCCGTCTCGGTGGCGCGCATGCCGCGGGCATCGGTGCTGTGATTTCTTTCGGAAGCACCACGCAGTCCCCGTCCTCGCAGCGGAATGACGTGCCCGACTACCTCGGACTCTGAGGCGACGAAGATCATCATGGCCGACTGGGACGAGCGCTGGCGACAGGGCGACACGCCGTGGGAAAAAGGCTACGCCGCGCCCCCGCTGGCCGAGTATCTGGAAGCCGGGGCGACCACCGCGACCGAGCTGCACCGCGCCCGCCGGGTGCTGGTGCCCGGCTGCGGCAGCGGGCACGATGTCCGGCTGCTCTCCCGCCATGGCATCCCGGCCACCGGGCTGGATCTCTCGCCCGCCGCCGTGGAGCGCGCCCGGCAGGAGCCGCCCGCGGGCGGGGAGGACTACGTCTGTGGGGATCTTTTCTCGGCGGACTGGCGGGCGGGTCGTGAATTTGACGCCGTGTGGGAGCACACGTGCTTTTGCGCCATCGATCCCTCCATGCGCCCGGCCTACGTGCGGGCGATGGCGGAGATCCTGCCGCCCGGCGGGCACCTCGTCGGCGTGTTTTTCCTCACGCCCTGGGACCCCGGGGAGCGGGAGGCCGGGCCGCCCTTTGGCACCAGCCGCGAGGAGATCGTGGCACTCTTCGCCCCGTGGTTCGAGCTGCGCGGCGGCCGGCTGCCGGAGCGGGCGTATCCCGGCCGGGAGGGTCGGGAGTGGCTGGCGGTGTTAGAGCGATGCGCGAACCCCGGAGTTGCGGAGTCCGGTTTGATTGCATAGAATGCGAGGTGTTTCCCGGAATGATGGATTTTCCCTCTGGCCTGCTGTTCGGCGCACTCACCGGTTTGCTCTTGCTGTCCCCCTCGCGGGCGGACGCGGCGCGCCCCTATATCAATGACAAGAAGGTGCCGGAAAACCGCCACGACCTGGAGGTGATCCAGAAGCACGTGACGGACTCCCTGCCTGCGGCGCGGAAAGCCACCGTGTGCATCGACCTCGGCGATGGCTCCGGCAGCGGCGTGGTGGTCAGCGCGGACGGGCTCATCCTCACCGCCGCGCACGTCACCGGCGGCGTGGGGAAGGAATTCACCGTGATCTTTGAAGACGGCCGGAAAGCGAAGGCCGAGTCGATGGGCCTCATTTCCACCACCGACGCCGCCATGGCGCGCATCACCGAGCCTGGCACCTGGCCGTATGTGGAGATCGACCGCGAGGACTCCGCCCACCTTGGCGACTGGGTTTACTCGCTCGGGCACTCCGGCGGCTTTGACAAGGAGCGCGGGGTGAATGTCCGCCTCGGCCGGCTGGTGCAGGTGAAGGACTCGACGGTGCAGTCGGACTGCTCGCTCATCGGCGGGGACTCCGGCGGCCCGCTCTTTGACCTGAATGGCAAGCTCATCGGCATCCACTCGCGCGTGGGCCAGCGCACGCAGGAAAACATGCACGTGCCCGTGCGCGAGTTCCTGAAGAACTGGGACGCGATGCAGAAGAGTGAATTCGTCGGCGAGGGTCCCTTCGCGAAAAAGCCGGAAAAGGGGAAGGGCTTCCTCGGTATCGGCACCCTGCCGCGCGCGGAAGGCGGGCTCAGCATCGACAAGGTCGGCCGCGAATCGCCCGCCGAGAAGGCCGGCCTCAAGTCCGGCGACATCGTTTTGAAAATGGACGGTGTGGAACTCAAGACGAAGGAGCAATTCCAGGACCTGCTAAAGGAAAAGGCCCCGGACGACCGGGTGGCCCTGGAACTGCTCCGCGACGGCAAGACCGAAACCCTCACCCTGCGACTTGGTGAACGCTAAACACCTGGTGAACGCCAGATCCATCGCCGCCGTCCTCCTCCTGGCCACCGGGATGGCCTCCGCCGCCCAGACGCTGGAAACCGCCTACCGGACGAACGGCCAGTCCGTGCAGTCGGCCTTCGATTCCGTGCGCGCGGTGCTGCAGGACTCCAGCGCGGTGATCCAGCGCGGCCGGAAGGAAATCGCCTACGGCACGGTGATGTCCGCCGATGGCTACATCCTCACGAAGGCCAGCGAGATCGGCGATGCGAGCGACCTTTCCATCATCGTCGGCAAGAAGGCGTATCCCGAGCCGCAACTCATCTCCACCGATCCCACATGGGATGTGGCGCTGCTGAAAATCCCGGCCGAGGGGCTGACTCCCGTGCGGCTCTTGC
This sequence comes from Luteolibacter flavescens, assembly GCF_025950085.1. NCBI lineage: Bacteria > Pseudomonadati > Verrucomicrobiota > Verrucomicrobiia > Verrucomicrobiales > Verrucomicrobiaceae > Neoluteolibacter > Neoluteolibacter flavescens. The sequence goes on along the minus strand of NZ_JAPDDS010000015.1, from coordinate 60,592 downwards.
TCGATCAGGCGGAGCCCCCTCGCGGCACTTGGGTCGTGGCGAATGGCGCGACCTCGCGGAGCCTGCGCCGCGTGCAGGTCGGCATCATCGCCGCGAATGCGCGCGAGATCCCCCATGCGGGCGGCCCCGTGCTCGGCGTGAGCTTCGAGGAAAAGGACAAGAAGCTCGTCGTCACCGAAGTGGCGGAAAAAAGCGGCTCGGCCACCGCCGGTGTGACGAAGGACGACGTGCTCCTGCTGCTGGACGGCGACGAGATCACCGGCACCGAAGGCCTCGCCGAGCTCATCGGCGAGTATCACGTCGGCGACGAGGTCACCCTGACCATCGAGCGCGCGGGGGAGAAGAAGGAGCTGAAGGTGGAGCTCAAGGGCCGGTCCGACGTCTTCGGCGAGGAGGTCACCCGGAATGACATGATGAGCGGTGCCTTTTCCAAGCGCCGCAGCGGTTTCCCGAAGGTGATCCAGCACGACATCATCGCGAATGCCTCCTCCATCGGCGGCCCGGTGCTGAATCTCGACGGCGGCTGCCTCGGCATGAACATCGCCCGCGCGACCCGCTGCGAAACCTTTGCCATCCCCGCCAGCGAGCTGAAAAGCATCGCCGAGCGCCTGATGTCGCAGGCGAAGTGACCTGGCTCAAATTGGCCTCTGCCGGAGCAGGTGCCGGGAATCGAGGGCCAGCAGGGCGGGGGCGATGAAATCGAGCAGGTAGAGGAGTGCGATCGCGCCGGTCAATTCGGGGATCTTCTCCGAGTCCCACCACACACGCGCCCATGAGAGCTTCAACTCCATCGCGCAGCGGGCAACCAGGCCGAGCAGCAGGAAGATCATCCCGGACCGGGGAGCACGGGTGATGATGGTGGCCCCGCAGAGGATGAGCGCGTAGGTGGCCGTGACGAGCAGGCCGAGCCCGGTATTTCCCGCCTCGACCAGAGACAGGCCGCGTCCGGGACCATGGGCCACCGAGATTGTCAGGAGCAGCCCCGAGCCCGCCATGGCGAGGTATCTCAACACGGTAGAACCTAGACGGGGATTATTCATCGCGCCCGGTGCTTCTTGAAGATCGCCAGCGTGCGGTCCCGCTCGGCAGCGTGATCCACGCAGGGCAGGGGATAGCCGGGGGCGAGGGGCAGGTTGTTCTTCGGCGGCTCGAGAAGTTTTTCCGCGGGGACCTTTGCCAGCTCCGGCAGCCAGCGCTTCGTGTAGGTGCCGTCCGGGTCGTAGCGTTTCGCCTGCGACCAGGGATTCTGGATGCGGAAGTAGGGTGCGGCGTCCGCCCCGGTGCCCGCGCTCCATTGCCAGCCGCCGTTGTTTGATGCGATCTCCCCGTCCACCAGGTGCTGGAGGAAGAATTGCTCCCCGAGCCGCCAGTCCACGTGCAGGTCCTTCGTGAGAAACATCGCCGTGATCATCCGAACCCGGTTGTGCATGTGGCCGGTGGCGACCAGCTCGCGCATGCCGGCATCCACGATGGGGAAGCCGGTGCGGCCTTCTTTCCACGCTTCGAATTTCTCGTCCGGCTCCGCCCACCACAGCCCGCGCCAGTCGGGATTGAATTCCTCCTCCAGCACATTCGGGAAGTGCCAGAGGATCGCCATGTAGAATTCCCGCCAGGCGAGCTCCTTGATGTACTTCTCCATGCTGCCTTTGGCCTTCGCCGAGCGGGTGGCGGCCATCGCCTCCACGGTCTTTATATACGCGGTGCGCGGGGAAATGAGGCCGAAGCGCAGGTCCTGAGACAGCCGCGAGGTCCCGGCCACGGCGGGGAAGTCCCGCGTCTCCTCATAAGTACCGAGCCGCTCCGTCACCGCCGTCTTCAGCCGGGCCAGCGCCGCCCGCTCGCCCGCCTCGATGATCTCCGCCTCCGGCTCGGCCAGTCCCCAGTGGGAATTGTCCGGCAGCGGCAGCGAGGTGATCCCCGGCGGCGTGTGGAGCGCCTTGGGCTTTGGCAGAGGCTGCGGCTTCTCCAGCGACAGCCAATTCTTCGAATACGGGGTGTAAGCGCGATACGGCTTCCCATCCTGGGTCAGCACCTCGGTCGGACCGTGCAGGGTGACGTCCTGATGCGCGTGGCAGGCGATTCCCAGCCGCGCGGCCATCGCTTCCACCCGCTTCTCCGCCTCCCTGCCAAAGGGATCCGGGTCGCGATTGTAAAAAATCGCCTCCGCGCCCGTCTCCTTTGCCAAATTTTCCAGCTCAGCCTCGGCAGTTCCGGCGCGGACGGTCAGACGCCCACCGATGGACTCCAGATTTTTCGCCAGCGACTCCAGGCAGCGGCAGAGGAAGGCCTGGCGCTTTTCCCCCGTCCAGAGATGCCGTTTTTTCCACCCGCTCAGGATGTAGGCGGGGATCACGGCCCCGGCGCTGTTCGCAGCGTGGTGGAGGGCGGTATTATCGAGGATCCGCAAGTCGCGGCGGTGCCAGTGGATGGCAATGCGGTACGGGAGGGACATGCCGGCTAAGAAAGCCGTGCCCGTCGCCCGTGCAAGCGCGCTGACTGATTCAAGGCGTTCCCAGCAACTTCTCCGCCTTCTTGACGGTCACGTTGCTCAGTCGGCCATTCACCTTTTTCGAGCCTTCGAGAAGCGTCTTGAGCTGGACAAGGGTCTCCTCGGCAGCTTCAAGTGCCTTCCGGCCACCACCGTAGTGCTTGTCCGAAAAGTACTTCGTGAAGGTCACCCCTCCGCGGCTCAGGCACAGCCTCCAACCTTGGAAAGCCGTGTTCTCGTAGGTGAATCGAGTCAGATTGCGCTTCGATTTCATTGCGGGGGCTGTTTCGAGAGCATTCATGTGACACTCTGCCACCGATTCGGTGTCATGGCCACCTCATTTTTGGTTGGGATATGTTAGAGACCATTCAGAATGCCCGAGATATGAGGATTTCCGGGGTTTTAGAGTGTTAAAAAAATTCGTTGCCAATCGTCGGGGGTTCTCCTTTAGTCCCCGCCCGCGCGAGCCCCGACAAGCCGCCGTAGGTCCTCCAGCCACGCCGCATCCGCGCCGTGACCCGCTCGCGGGAGGGAAACCCGGCCACCAAACACGACATGTCCGCCACGAAACTTGCTCGATTCGAGCTTCCGAACCGCCTCGTCAAGCACGAGGACACCGCGACCGAGACCTACGCCCAGTTCACCGCCGAGCCTTTCGAGCGCGGCTACGGGCACACCCTCGGCAACTCGCTCCGCCGCGTGCTGCTCGGCTCCCTCGAAGGTGCCGCCATCACTTCCGTCCGCATCGCCGGCGTGCAGCACGAGTTCTCCAGCCTCCCGGGCGTGGTGGAAGATGTCACGGACATCATTTTGAACCTCAAGAAGGTCAAATTCTCGCACAACGACAAGGAAGCACGCATCCTCACCATCAAGGTCGAGAAGGAAGGCGTGGTCACCGCCGGTGACATCCAGGGCGACAATCTCTACGACGTCGTTAATAAAGACCAGATCATCTGCACCCTCGACAAGAAGGTGAAGTTCGACTGCGAATTCGAAGTCCGCGTCGGCCGTGGCTTCTCCACCGGCGACGAGAACAAGCGCAAGGACCAGCCGATCGGCGTCATCGCCATCGACTCCATCTTCTCCCCCGTCACCCGCGTGAAGTACGCGGTCGACACCACCCGCGTCGGCCAGATGACCGACTATGACAAGCTGGTGCTCGACATCTGGACCGACGGTCGCGTGTCCCCGCAGGATGCCCTCCTGCAGGCCTCCGCGATCCTCCGCCACCACCTGGACGTCTTCGTCAACTACGACGAGAACGCCGTGGACTTCGAGGAGGCGCCGACCGAATCCAACGAGGAGAACGCCGCGCTCAAGAAGCTTCTCAACATGAGCGTCAACGAGATCGAGCTCTCGGTCCGTGCCGCCAACTGCCTCAACAACGCCAACATCACTTCCGTGGGCCAGCTCGCGATGAAGTCGGAGGCGGAAATGCTCAAGTATCGCAACTTCGGCAAGAAGTCGCTGAACGAGATCAAGGACAAGCTTTCCGAGCTCGGGCTCGGCCTGGGCATGTCGCTCGATCCGTCCCTCCTCTCCGGCCCGGTGCCGGCCGTCCGCGGCCCGCGCCTCGGCGTGGAGGAGGATGCCCCGGTGGGCCTTGCCGACCTGATCGCCCAGAACCTCGACGACTAATTAAGAAAGGGACCGCACCCGATGAGACATCGCCGCAATACCACCAAGCTCAAGCGCACCGCCGCCCACCGGCGCTCGCTGCTTGCAAACCTCGCCTGCAGCCTGATTGAGCACGGCCGCATCCGCACCACGCTCGCCAAGGCCAAGGCCCTGCGCCCCGTCGCCGAAAAGATGATCGGTCTCGGCAAGCGTGGCGACCTGCACGCCATCCGCCAGGCCGTCGCCTTCCTCCGCCAGAAGGACACCGTGAAGAAGCTCTTCAATGAAGTGGCTCCTCTCTCGAAGGACCGTCCGGGCGGCTACTGCCGTATCACCAAGCTCGGCGCCCGCATGACCGACTCCGCCCCGATGGCCGTCATCGAGTGGGTCGACCAGCCGGAAGTGGCCGAAGCCGTGGAAGCTCCCGAAGCCGCCGCCGAAACGGCCCCGGCTGAAGAGACCCCCGCCACCGAGGCTGCCGCTCCTGCCAAGAAGAAGGCAACCAAGAAGGCCAAGGCCGAAGCCGAAGCTGACGCCGAGTAATCGGCCCGGTTCCGACAAACTGATTCCAAAAACCCCCGCCGGGAAACCGGCGGGGGTTTTTTGCGCACCTGCATATAAGAAGTTGTTGGACCGCGTAGCGGTCACGGACGGTAGCCGTGGGTTTCAACCCACGGTCATGGGTTCGCCCCGGAAGGGTGTCGCATTGCGACACAGGAACCCGATCTTGGCGGACCGATCTCCGGAAAAGAGACCACCGGGTGCGACTCCGGTGTCACTACGTGACACGATGCACGCCGGCGCTGGAATCCGTGGGTTGAAACCCACGGCTACCGTCCATGACCGCTACGCGGTCTCCGAACCCGAACTCCGAGCCCGGCCTTCGATTCATGATGGGGCGGCAGGGGAACAAGTGATGGAATGAGCGACGACCGGGGCGACAAGAGTCGTGCCGTGAGGCGTTTCCAAGGAGGCGACTTCCTCATCACGAAATGTGTATAGGCGTGGCCATGCCTGATTGAAGATGGAAACGAAAATGCCTCAGTCGCGGAAGCTGTTCCTCCTCGTCGGGTTGATGATCTTCGCCGCTTCCGTCGTTCTCTTCTGGAGATTCATCATCGAGCGCTCCATTTCCGCGATAAAGACGGGAGCGGAGTTTGCCTTGGAGGATGCTGAGCCGGATCTGAGGCGGGAGCTTGGCGCGCGGCTTGGCTGGACAAGCCTGCCGCACGGGAGCGTCGAGAAGGCTTGGGTCCGCGGATTTCAAGATCACACCGCGCTCTATCGCATCCGGCTTTCTCCGGCCGACTTCGCGACCCTGCGTGGTGCCGTGCTGACGAGCACCGCCGAGGATATGAAGGTGGATGATGCGGATGATCTCTCGCTATGCCCGTCCGACTTCGGAACCGCGACGCCTCAGGCTCCGACGGAGACAAGGATTCCGGAATGGTGGGAGGTGCCGCGGCTCAGCTCCTTCGACAGCCTGCTGTGGAATGGCCCCGAGGAGGGATACTGGTTTTGCTATGATGGGCAGCGCGAGATCCTGTTCCTGCTGAGCCGCAACTCGTGAGGGGGATGACGGTTTGCGATCCCGCAGGGCCTGAAGTGAATCCGCCGCCATGACTTGGTTCCTGCTTCGTCGTCCTCGCGGCGTGTGGGCTGTAGTGGTCGGTGATGCCTTCACAGACCTATCTTGAGCCGACCCAGGAATCTGGCCGTGCTTTCTTTTCGCGCCAGATTTCCGGCGGCGTGGTGATGTTGAATCTGCTGCGCTTCCGCGAGGTCGCGGATTACTCGGGTGCGCCGGAGTTGGCACCCGCATCGCCGATCTCCGGCGAGGAGGCGTATCGGCTCTACATGGCTCACACGCTGCCGCATCTGGAGAAGTCCGGCGGAGAGGTCATCTTTTTTGGCCAAGGTGGGGACTTCCTCATCGGCCCGGCGGACGAGCGTTGGGATGCGGTCATGCTGGTCCGTCAGTCGAGCACGGCGGCGTTCCTCGAGTTCGCGTCTAACAAGGATTACCTCGCAGGCATGGGCCATCGTGTCGCGGCGTTGGAAGATTCGCGGCTGCTGCCCATCGTCGAGCGGACTCCCTGACGGCGCTGGTTGGGGTGATCCCGATCCCCGTTTTGCCAGACCATGAGGATTGCGGGCGGTTTTTAATGGGTGGCATGGAGGATGGTACACAGCCGGTCCGGAAGGGATGCATCGTCGCGCTCGTGGCGGTGGTCGCAGGCGCGATCGGCGTGATGATGTGGTCCGGTCACCTGCTGGTGGAGTCGGCCACGGGAAAGGAGCATTCTCCAGCGGAAGCGGAACCCCGGCTCAGGCGGGCGCTGGAAAAGGACTTCCGCTGGACCGGTTTGCCGCCGGGGCGTCTGGAAGGAGCGTGGTTCAGCGGATTTCAGGACCGCCTCGATCTCTACCGAGTCCGGGTGTCGCGCGAGGAGTTCGCGAGTCTCCGGCAGGCGGTTCTTTCGAGTGCTGCGGAGGGGGTGAGGGTGGATGATGCGGACGACCTCTCGTCGTGCCCGTTCGGCTTCGCGACCGCGTGGCCACAGATTCCTGAAGGCTCGGAGATCCCCGCATGGTGGCAGGTGTCGCAGCTTCGTTCTTTCGACAGCTTGCGGTGGCAGAGGTCCGATGGTGGCCATTGGCTTTGCCATGATCCGGAGAGGGAGGTGCTGTTCCTTTTAAGCTACGATGGATGATCGAGGGGACGCCGAGCGGTCGTCTCAGGGGCTAGTAGTCCGGGATTGTTTTCGCGCGGCTTGCCTCGGAGGTTTGCAGTGAGAAGATGCTGACGCCATGGCCTTGACTGCGAGAGCTGAGAAATTGGTCGCCGAGTTGACCGGGGGGAACCTGAAGATGGGGGACCTCAAGAAACGCGGGGCGGAGATCAAGCGGGACCACGGGCTGGCGATGGAGCTCTGGTCCACGGGGAAGTATCACCCGCGTCTCTTGGCGACGCTCATCTTTGACAAGAAGCTGCTCACGGAGGAGGTGATCGATGGCTTGGCGGCGGACATGCTCGGGCATGATGCGGCGGAGCGCTGCCAGCTTGCGGACTGGCTGCTGGCGAACCAACTGATGAAGGACAAGAAGCTCGTCGCGCTGCTGGAGTCGTGGCAGCGGAATCCATCCCCGATCCTGCGCCGCCTCTTCTGGTATCATCAGGCGCGGTTGCGCTGGATGGGGCAGGAGCCTCCGGGGAATGGCGCGGAACTGATGGAAGCGCTGGAGCGCGGATTGGCCGACGAGGAGTCGGAGGTGCAGTGGACGATGAATTTCTGCGCGGGCCAGATCGGCATCCATGAGAAGAAATTCCGATCCCGCTGCGTGAAGCTGGGGGAGGCGCTGGGACTCTACAAGGGCGAGCGGGTGTCGAAGGGCTGCACGCCATCCTATCTGCCGGAATTCATCCGCATCGAGGTGGCCAAGCGGGAATGACGACCATGACTGCCGACGAGAAGCAGGTCCGCGAGACCCATGACACGTGGATCGCCGCGGTGAATGCGGCGGACCTGGGCACCTTGCTCGGGATGGTGACGGACGATCTGGTGCTGATCAATCCGAGCGGGGAACCGATCGGGGTGGAGGGCTTCGCGGGGAAATTCACGTCCGCCCACGGGCAGCTCCGCATCCACTGCTCGAGCGAGCTGGAGGAAGTGGTGGTGGCGGGCGATGTCGCCTACACGCGGAGCAGGGATGCGCTGCGGGTTTCGCCACGGGACGGTGATGGCGAGACGCGGCTGGCGGGATACCGCCTCACGATCTACCGCCGGCAGGCCGATGGCCGCTGGCTCCTCGCGCGGGATGCGCACACGCTGGCCGAGGTGTAGGCGGCGGGCGCAGGGTCAACGGGCCTCCAGCAGCTCCGCGTGGAAATCCATGGAGGGCGTGAGCTCGATGCCGCGGTCGGTGACTTGAATGACCAGGCGATTGTCGCGGGCGATCCGGTTGAGCAGCGCCCAGGCGGAGATGTTGTCGGCCTGGAGATCGTATCCGGCGCTCGTGGAGTCGGCGGTCCGGCGGAGGTGGATGGAGATGCCCCGCATGTGGGGATCGGGTTCGGGATCCAGCTCCCGGACGCGCAGGCGGAGGAAATCGACGGCCTCCTCGACGGTGGTGTTTTCGAAATAGACCTGCGGGATGATGATCGCCTCCAGCATCCCGCGCACCCGGCGGGCGAGGGAGGATTCTTCCCCGTGCGGCGAGTCGGATGGCGCCGACATCTCGTGGCCGACCTGTTGGGGCTGGTGATCGCCTTCGGTTCCGCGGGGATCGCCGGAATCTCCGTAGTAACCCAGCGCGAAGCCGATGCCGAGGAGGGCGATGCCTCCGGCGATGCGGGGAGTGAGATGTCTGCGCATGGCTTGATTCGGGAGGGCTCAGTTCACTGATAAGGTACCGGCTCGTCTCCCGGCAGCGGCGGGGCGTCGGGCGGGATGGGTGGCAGGGTGTCGCCGGCGGAGGTGGGCGGGGTCTGGCCCTGCTGGAGCTGGCGGGTGCCTTCGGCGTGGCGATTGATCTCGGCGGCGCGCCTGGCCTTCTCCTCGTCGGCCTCCTTTTTCGCCTTCTCGGCCTTCTCCTTCTTTTCCTTGGCCTTCTCCTCCTCGCTCTTGCCGAAGGCTTTCTTCGAGGCGTTGTAGCCGGCCTTGCCGACATCGGCGGTGCCCTCGACGACGGCCCCGGCGACGCGGAAGGGGAGCTTGATGAGCCCGCACGATGGCAGGGCGGTGGCCAGCAGGCAGGGAAGCAGCAGTCGTCCGTTCATGGGGCGAGCCTAGCGGGACATTCCGCGGGGGCGAGCGGATTGAAAGTCTTCCGCAGGGGGGCGGGGTCTGCATTAGATCACCGGCGTGAAGGGGACATTGTGGTGCCTGCACGGGGCGGTCGGCCAGGCGGCGGACTGGCAGGGGCTCGCCGTGCCGGGATGGGCGGTGAAGCGCGTGGACCTGTGGCGCTTCCTGGCGTGCTGCCCGATGAGCATGCCGGAATTTGGCCGGGCGCTGAATGCAGAAGCGGTAGCAGATGGGAGATCGCAGATCGCAGATGGCCTTTCATCTGCCATCCACCATCTACCATCCACCATCTCCCGGAACGTGCTGGTGGGCTATTCGATGGGGGCGCGGCTGGGCTTGCATGCGCTGCTGGATGGCGGGCCGTGGGATGCGGCGGTGCTGATCGCGCCAAATCCCGGGCTGGAATCCGGGGCGGAGCGTGCGGCGCGCCGCGAGGGCGATGCGGAGTGGGCGGGCCGGGCATTGTCCGGGGAGTGGGACGATTTTCTCGACGCGTGGAATGCGCAGCCGGTGCTGGCGGGCACGGGAGGTGGCCATCGCGCGCGGCTATCCGTGCACTTCCGGCGGGAGGTGGCGCGGAGTTTCATGGATTGGTCGCTGGGCGCGCAGGAGTCGCTGTGGGGGCGGCTCGGGGAGATCGCGTGCCCGGTGCTGTGGTGCACGGGCGAGCGGGACGGGAAATTCACGGCGCTGGCGGAGCGTGCGGTGCCTGCCCTGAGGCAGGGCGAGCTGTGGATCGCGCCGGGGTCCGGGCACCGGGTGCCGTGGGACGCGCCGGAGGCCTTCCGGGCGAAGCTGGGGGAATTTCTTGAGCGGGCCCTCTCCTGAGCCAAGACTGGCGCCGCCATGTGGAGCCCCGTTTGCGAATTCCAAGACATCCGTTTCGAAACCACCGACGAAGGTCAGATCGCCAAGATCACGATCAACCGCCCGGAGGTGCGCAATGCCTTCCGGCCGCAGACGGTGAATGAGCTGCTGCAGGCCTTTGAGATGGCGCATCAGGATCCGCAGGTGGGAGTGATCATCCTGACGGGCGAGGGGCCGGATGCCTTTTGCTCCGGCGGTGACCAGAAGGTGCGCGGCCACGCAGGCTACGTCGGCAGCGATGGCGTGCCGCGCCTGAACGTGCTGGATCTCCAGAAGAAGATCCGCGGCTTGCCAAAGCCGGTGGTGGCGATGGTCGCGGGCTATGCCATCGGCGGCGGCCACGTGCTGCACGTGGTGTGCGACCTCACCATCGCGGCGGACAATGCGCGCTTCGGCCAGACGGGGCCAAAGGTGGGCTCCTTTGACGGCGGCCTCGGCTCCAGCTACCTCGCCCGCATTGTGGGTCAGAAGAAGGCGCGCGAGATCTGGTACCTCTGCCGCCAGTACGACGCGCAGCAGGCGCTCGACATGGGCCTGGTGAATACCGTGGTGCCGCTGGCCGAGCTGGAGACTGAGACGCTGAAGTGGTGCCGCGAGATGCTGCAGCACTCGCCGCTCGCGCTGCGCTGCCTGAAGTCCGCGCTGAATGCCGACTGCGACGGCCAGATGGGCCTGCTCGACCTGGCGGGAAATGCCACGCTGCTCTACTACATGAGCGAGGAGGCAAAGGAGGGGAAGCAGGCCTTCGTCGAGAAGCGCAAGCCGGACTTCTCGAAGTTCCCGCGCGTCCCTTGAGCCGCGGCGGCTTTCACATCCCGGTGCGGCGGGCGAGCGTCACAGGCTCCCTTTCGCCCCGGGATTCCATTCGCTGCGGGTCAGCACGCCGTTGTCGTCGCGGTCGAGCTTGGTGAATTTCTTGATGACCGCCGCGGGCTTCGTCTGCGGGGAGAAGACGGTGGCGTATTCCTCCACCGTGAGGCTGTCGCTGCCGTCCTGATCCGCGAGGGAGAATTTCGCGGAGGCGACCACTTTCACCGTCTTGTTCTTGCGGGTACTGAAGGCGAGCCACTCGGCGAGCGAGACCAGCGAGTCCTCGTCGGTGTCCGCCAGCAGGAATGCGGCGCGCGTGTGGATGAAGGGCTTCTTCTGGATGTGCAGCGCGGCGAATTCCGCGAGGCTGAGCCCCTCCACCTCATCGGCATCGCCTTCGATGAATGCCGCCCATGCCTTCCCCTCCACGGTAGTGGCGCGATAGGCGAGCCATTCCTCCAGGGATACCTGGCCGCTGCGGTCGCTATCGGATTTCTTATGCGCGGCCTTGATCTGTCCTGCCGGGGTATTCGTGGCGAAGGTGGTGGTGAATTCCGGCAATGACAGTCCGCCGGAGACATCGATGTCTGCGGTTATGAACTTCGTCGTGTCATCGATGGGTCCGTGTTCGTGTCCTTCGTGGGCGAAGAGCGGGAGCGCGGATAAGATCAGAAGCGGGAGGGCCTTGGTCATGCAGGCTAGGTGAATATCATAGTGGCGTTGAAGGCAATGCTGCATCGGTGCATTTCATTGGAAGCGTGCCGTTTGCAATATTTCGGCGGCTTGTTTATGCGGGCTAACAGTTAGGCATAGGGGATATTCCCAGAGTGGTAATGGTGTGCGGACTCATTGACGGATGTTTGGGTGGCTGATAGAAAAGAGACTCCCTTCCACCCTCCTCGATTCCTCCCCGGGTCTTCTTTTCCCCCTCCATGGAAAAGACTGAGCATCGTTGTGGCTGGCCGGGTTTCAGAAATTGAACGTCTAACAAACCGATAGATGAAAACCACGAAACCATCGCTTGTTCAGTCAGTGTCGGCAGCGCTCGCGCTATGCGGCGTCGCCAATGCTCATATTGTCGCCCTTGGATGGGAACAGGTGGGTCCCGGAACCCTGCGGTTCCACGCCCTTCATTGGCACGGTGCCAGCGATCAGGATGTCTCCCTCGGAGCCCTGATCTTTGACGGCGTGTCCTATCCCTTCACCTCCGCCCTGCAGAATACCCCGGTGATCTCGGGCTTCGACGGTGGTCTGGTGAATTCCGAATACGCGAGCTACACGCCGGGCTCCGGCACCATCACCACCACCCAGAATGGTGTCGATGACTGGCTCATCGTGACCATCAGCGGCATCGGCCGCGGCGACCACACCGTCACGGCGGACTCCGGCCCGGGGCAGCTCACCGAGTGGACGCTGGACGGCGGCATCACCGACGTCGGCATCATCGTCGGCGGTGGCCTGGATGGCCCGGTGACTTCCTCCGTGGCCTCCTCGACCATCGGCCTGACCCGCAGCATGACTCGCGACGTGGGCAACCGCCTCTTCCGCATGCGCACCGGCATCCGCCCGGAGACCCCGCAGGCCGTGGCCGCACCCAGCTACAGTGCGAAGGGCGGAGCCAAAGGCGGCTCGGCGAAGGGCACCGACATTGTGACCTACAAGACCTGCCCGTGGGAGGTCTATGGCCAGATCTACTACACGCATGACGACCAGGATGCCCAGTTCACCCGCACTCCCGGCGTGGTCGGCGGGCCGAATGGCGGCCTGCTGATGCTGCACCCCGGCACGAAGAGCGAGATCTTCGGCGGCAATGTCGGCATCGACTACGAGATCAACAAGAACTGGGCCGTGGGCTTCGCCGTGAGTGCTGCCAAGACGGACATCGATCTCGGCAGCGTCGGTGACGTGGACGTGGATTCCTGGGCGCTCATCCCCTACGTCTCCTATTACCAGCCATCCGTCTTCGGCTCCGCGGACTTCTACGCGGACCTGATGTATGCGTATGGCGACCATGACTACGACCTGTCCTCGGGCGGCGTCTTTGGCAGCACGGATGGAAATACCCATCAGCTCGAGTTCACCACCGGGCTGAATTTCCGGAATGGCGGACTGGTGCACGGTCCTTACGGCGTGGTCCGCTGGATCGACGGCGAGATCGACGCGCATGCTTTCTCGGGCGGCTTCGATACCGACCTCGAGTCCGTCGCGACGCAGCTCGGCTACCAGGTGTCCTACCCGGTCTCGATGGGCTCCGGCACGCTGGTGCCGCAGGCGCGCGTGGCGTGGGAGCATGAATTCGAGGGCGACCTCGGCACCGTCGGCGGCGTGACGCTGGGCGAGGTGGACGAGGACATCGCCGTCCTTGGCACCGGCATCGGCTACTACCTCTCCTGCGGGTGGAATGTGGTGCTCGACTACGAGGCGCGCCTCGGCAGCGAGAGCCAGTCGCACTACGTGGGGCTGAAGGCCGGCTACGAGTTCTGATCCTGCCGGCACGGCTTGAAACGATCCTGCCCGCCCCGGTGACTTGCCGGGGCGGGCTTTTTGTTTGCGTGGCCGGGCGGGGCCGGGCTTGTTCCCGGGCGTGATCGCGCCGCTGCTGCTCGCCACCCGCCCGAAAACCCTGCCCGCCGCCATCGTGCCCGTGTGGGTGGGTTGCGTGCTGGCGTGGAAGCTCACGGGGAAATTCAGTCTGCCGCTGGCGCTCGCCACTGTGGGCGGTGCGGTCTTCATCCAGATCGCGACGAATCTCTTCAACGACGCGATCGACGCGGCGAAGGGCGCGGACACCGAGCGGCGCACCGGCCCGCAGCGCGTGACGGCCACGGGCCTGCTCTCGCGCACCACGGTCATGACCGGCGCGGCGGTCTTCCTCGCGCTGGCGATCGCCTGCGGCGTGGTGCTGTGGCAGGCGGCCGGGTGGCCCATGCTGGCGATCGGCATTCCCTCGCTCTACCTGGCGTATGGCTACACGGGCGGGCCATTTCCGCTGGCGTATCGCGGGATGGGCGAGCTTTTCGTGGTCCTTTTCTTCGGCCTGGTCGCGGTGTGTGGCACGGTCTTCGTGCAGACGCTGGAGTGGCGGCCGGAGGCGCTGCTGCTCGGCGTGCAGGTCGGCCTGCTCTCCGCAGTGCTGATCTCCATCAATAACCTGCGCGACCGCGAGGAAGACAGCACCACGGGCAAGCGCACGCTGGCCGTGAGGCTGGGGCCGAAGCCCGCGCGGCTGATCGTGTGGATGGAGGTGAAGCTGGCGGCCTTTGCCGGTCTCGCGTGGTTCGTCTTCGACCTGCCGTGGCTGGTGCTTGCTTCCTTCCCGATGCTGAGCCTCGGCATGCGCCTGATCTGGGGCGCGCTGACGATGCCGGAGGGCCGCGGGATGAATCGCCTGCTCGCGATGGCCGCCGCGCAGCTCGTCGCCTTCGCGATCCTCTTCCATATCCTCGCGGTGAAACTCTGAACTCACCTGACCCATGTCCACGCTGCTCTGGTACTGGCACTATCGGCTGAAAAGCCCCCGCGGCCTGAATGCGCGGTCCTCGCGCGGCGAGATCGAGGGGATCCTGGTGAAGGACGCGGACGGCGGGCACGCGTGCATCCAGCCGTGGACCGAGCTGGGCGATCCTTCCCTGCAAAAGTGCCTCGATGACCTCGGCGGCGCGCGACGCTGGCCAATCGTCCGGCGTGCGCTGCGCTGCATGGAGATGGATGGCGCGGCGCGCTCGCTGCCGGACCCGCTCTTCGACGAGCTGGATGTGCCGCAGAGCCATGCGACGCTGGCGGGCTGCGATGTTGCGATGCTGGAGCAGGCGGTGGCTGCGGGCTTCACCACCATCAAGCTGAAGTGCGGCCGGGATCTCGCGCGTGAACGGGAGTTCCTGGCCGGTGCCTTCGCGAGTCATCCCGCGCTGAAATGGCGGCTCGATTTCAATGAAGCGGGCGAGGCGGACGAGCTTGCGGCCTGGCTGGCGTCGCTGGCCATCGAGGACCGCATGCGGATCGATTTCCTGGAAGACCCCTGTCCCTTCTCCGAGGCGAAGTGGCGTGACCTATTTCTGAAGACCCGCGTGCCGCTTGCCGTGGATCGCGAGGCCGCACCGCATCGCGCCGATGCCCAGCACATGGTGATCAAGCCCGCCGTGGATGAGCCGTGGCTGCTCGCGGAGGCGGCGCAGGGATTTGGCCAGCGCGTCGTGGTGACGAGCTACATGGATCACCCGCTCGGGCAGGCATTCGCGGCGTGGGAGGCGGGGCGGCTGGCGCTGCAATTCCCCGGGCTGGTCGGGCTGTGCGGCCTGCAGACGCATCATCTCTTCGAGCCGGATGCCTTCACCGAGGCGCTCGGCCCGTGGACGCCGGACTTCCACGCGCCGCCGGGGAATGGCTTGGGCTTTGACGACCTGCTCGGGAAGCTGCCATGGAAACGTCTCGCCTGATCCGCCCGGACTTCTGGGAGAGCGACGCGCCCGTGATGATGGGCGGCGGCCCGGAGGCGGACGTGCCGGGGCTGGTCTTTTTCCGCACGTCCGGCAGCACCGGCACGCCGAAGTGGATCGGCCTGAGCCGCCGCGCGCTGATGGTGTCCGCGGCGGCGGTGAACCGGCATCTCGACGTCACGCGCGACAGTTGTTGGGCGCTCACGCTGCCGGTGGATCACGTGGGTGGCTTCGGCGTGGTGGCGCGGGTCTTTGAATCGGGCTGCCGGCTGGCGGAGTACGGGCGGAAGTGGGATGCCGCGGAGTGTGCCGCGTGGCTCGGCGAATGCGGCGCGACCCATCTCTCGCTGGTGCCGACCCAGGTGCACGATCTCGTGGCGGCCGGGCTGCGTGCGCCTGCGAGCCTGCGCGCGATCGTCGTGGGCGGCGGCGTGCTGGCCGAGTCCACGGGACGCGCCGCGCGCGAACTGGGCTGGCCGGTGCTGGCGAGCTTTGGCATGACGGAGACGTGCTCGCAGGTGGCGACGCAGCCGCTGGAAGTACTAGATTCACCGTACCATCCGCTGCCCATCCCGCTGCTGCCATGCTGGGAGGCGCGGGTGGATGGTGACGGGCGCATCCTGCTGAAGGGTGACGCGCTCTTCAGCGGCATGCTCGTCCATGGCGATGGCGGATGGAAGTACGAAGAACGTAGTAGCGAGTGGCACGTCACGTCCGACTCCGGTCGGGTGGAGGGCCGCGATGTCTTCCTCACGGGCAGGGCGGACGCGCAGGTGAAGATCCTGGGCGAGCTGGTGGATCCCGTGGCGGTGGAGGCGGAGTTGCTGACGCTTTCGTCACGCAGGGACTTCGTGGTGACGGCCATCCCGGACGAGCGCGCGGGGCACCGGCTGGTGCTGGTGCACGAGGGCGGGGACGAGGCTTTCGCGGAAGCGCTGGCCGCTTATCATGCGGCGTGCGCCGGCTTCCGCCGTATCTCGCGGTGCGTGGCGGTGGAGCGCATCCCGCGCAGTCCGCTGGGCAAGCCGCTGCGCAAGGAGCTGTCACAGATCGTGGCAAATCTGGTGCTTTGAGATTGCCAAAAGCAGGACGCCGGAGAATAGTTTAAGAGTCTTGATCAAAAGACCTCTCCACTTTTTGCCGCCGCGTGGTGGCTTGCCAGAGACCGGTGGCGGACCGGTGCTCAGCCCCTCTTTCTCCGCCCATCCCAAAACCAAACCAGCCATGCTCCATCGTGCCGAGGACGTCCAATCCCGCTTGATCGAAATCCAACCTGGAGGCGGTGTTTCCAGGAAATCCAACGGAGCGGGCAAGCAACGATCACAACCCGGTGACCTCGGACTGAAGGCACCGAACCAGACGTCGAAGAGCTTCGTGCTCGATACGAACGTGCTGCTGCACGACCCGGCGTGCCTGGGTCGCTTCACGGACAATCATATCTGTATCCCGGTGGACGTGCTCGCCGAGCTCGACCGCTTCAAGACCGAGCAGAGCGAGCGCGGTGCGAACGCGCGGAAGGTGCACCGCAAGCTCACGGAAATGTTCTCCTGTGCCAAGCGCGTCACCGAGGGCGTGGAGACGGATGGCGGCGGCTCGATCCGCCTGGTGATCTACGATCCCGCGCTGTGCCCGAAGAACTCGGAAATGTTGCAGCGCTTTCACCGCATCTTTCCGGACAAGGAGCGCGTGGACCACCGCATCCTCGCCTGCACGCTGCTGCTGATGGCCTACAACAAGGCGCCCGTGGTGCTCGTCACCAAGGACCTGAACATGCAGCTCAAGGCCCGCGCGGTGGGCATCGACTGCCAGGACTATCTCAATGACAAGGTGGATGCCCGCGAGGTCTCCAGCTACGATGTCCGTCGTATCGAGGTGGAGGGCATGGAGATGCAGCGCTTCGCCAGCTCCGGCGAGCTGGAGATGGATGGCGACCGCATCGCCGAGCTGGTGCTGAACCAGTATGTGCTGCTGGAAGCCGGGGAGCGCCAGACGATGCCCGCGCGCATGACCACCGGCGGCAAGCTGGTGCGCCTGCAGATCCCGGAGGCGCTGAAGATCCAGGACGGCACCGCCCTGAAGCCGATGAACCTCGGCCAGCGCTGCCTGATCGACGCGCTGCTGAATCCCGATATCTCGATGGTGACGTGCTACGGCCAGGCGGGCACCGGCAAGACGCTGGTGGCCGTGGCCGCGGGCCTGCACGAGATGTTCAACCGCCGCTACAATGGCCTCACCGTCAGCCGCCCGGTGGTGGCGATGGGCGAGCAGCTCGGCTTCCTGCCCGGCACGCTGGACGAGAAGATGCGGCCGTGGCTCCAGCCGATCCACGACGCGCTCGACCTGCTGATGCGCCCGGCGACGCCGCTGGGCCCGCGCCGCAAGCAGCCGAAGAAGGAGGGCGGCGAGGGCGGCGGCCCGGTGAAGAAGCCGTGGGAGCTGCTGATGGAGCAGGGGATCATCGAGGTGGAAGCCCTCGCCTACATCCGCGGGCGCTCGATTCCGAACCGCTTCTTCGTGCTGGATGAGGCGCAGCAGCTCACCCCGCAGGAGGCGAAGACGGTGGTGACGCGCATGTCACGCGGCTCGAAGCTGGTGATGCTCGGCGACCCGGCACAGATCGACAATCCCTACGTGGACAGCCGCAGCAACGGCCTCGTTTACACGCGGAACCGCCTGAAAGGCCTGCCATTCGTCGCCCACGTCTCGCTGAACCGGGGCGAGCGCTCCGAATTGGCCGATGCGGGGGCACAATTGATGTAATTTTCGCGTCTGCGGGGGCGTTGAAAAGCGCCCCCGTTGACATGGAATCCGGGCAGGCTTTTAATCTTCCCGATGTCGCCTTGGCTCCGCCGCTGTCTGGTTTTCGTTCCGCTCCTCATGGCCGGAGGCTGTGGCATGGTGCCGGAGCAGCGGGGCTGGCGGGATGAGCTGGCCATGCGCACGTCGCAGCTCGGCTACCGGAACTGGATCGTGATCGCGGAGGCTTCCTTCCCCGCGCACAGCCGCTCCGGGGTCCGCCAGATCACGGCGGACGCGGAGATCCCGGAGGTGGTGGACGAGGTGTTGCGGACGCTGGAGCGCACCGAGCACGTCACGCCGCGCATCTACGTGGCCCGCGAGATGCGCTCGGTGGAGAATGACTACGCGCCGGGCATCGAGGACTTCCGCAAGCGCCTGCAGCCGGCGATGCACGCGCACGAGACCACGGAGTTGGAGCAGCAGTCGCTGATGACGCTCATGGAGGACTCGAACAAGACCTTCGAGGTGCTGGTGATCCGCACGCCGACCGCGCTGCCCTACACCAGCGTCTTCATGGAGCTGCAGCCGGGCTACTGGAATGCCGACTCCGAGTCCGCGCTGCGCGAAAAGCTGGAGCGCCAGCGGATGGAAAAGCTGGCCCGCCCGATTCCCTGAGGGCAGTCTGCCGCCGCGATGAACAAGACCGAGGAAATCCGGATCGAGCGCGAGGCCGCTTGGATCGGCGATGCCGTGCTGGCGCTCTTTGCCCGCTCGTGGGTGCTGAAGGAGCGCGGGACGATGGATGGCGAGTGGTTCACGCGCCTGACCTCGAATGGCTTCCTCAGCGCCTTTGGCGCGCCGACCGCCGTGGAGGCGAAGATCGGCAAGATCTACCGCGAGCAGGGCCTCGACGCCGCCTTCGCCTGGATGGATGCGGAATTCATCCCCGTCTTCCGCAAGCAGATGGCGAAGCGCTGAGTGCGCAGGGGGCCGAGGCTGATTTTTGAGGTCGGCCTTTCGAGCGGGTCGGGGCATTCATGCCACCGCGAAAGGACGCGAAATCCCGCGGAATTTTTGGATCGGGATTTTCTTCCTGCCTTTCAGATTTCGCGCCTTTTCGCGTTTTTCGCGGTTCGGTCTTTTGCTGGAAGATCGGGGGCGCGGCGGTTCAGGGTGAACGCGCTACGGAACGAAGATGACGGTGCCTTCCACGGGCTTGAGCTCGCGCTTCGGAGCGACGGTCTTGCCGGTGTCGCCTTCCTCGATCCACACGAAAAGCCCGTCGCTGGTCCAGTCGCCATTCACGGCGTAGCGGACTCCCGGGCGGGCGCTGAAGTCGATGGTCGTGCGACTCGTGGCCAGCTTCGCCACGCCGACATAGCGGGTGGTATCGGCGCGGACCATGATGCGGTTCGTGCCGGTCTTCACGGGGAATGCTCCCTGGTCCGCGCGCTGTTTGGGCTTCGGAACCACGCTGCCATTGATGCCCTCGGGCCAGACGGTGAGGGTGCTGCCCGCGCCGGTTTGCCTGAAGGTCCCATGGATCGCCGCGCTGCCGGACGACGTGATGGCGGCGGCATTCTCCATGCGGTTGTCCGCACAACTGGCAAGCAGGAGGCCGAGCGCAAGGGAGGGGAGGAGAAGAATGGAACGAGTCATCTAATCATCATCTGATGCTTTCCGTGGGGCAGAGGCAAGTCGCGAAGTGGGAAGGGATTGATCCGCGGGCACAGCGATGCTTGGATGAAGTCGTCGCATTTCCGATGAGCAAGCGTCAGGTCATTCTCCTTGTCGGAATCCTCGCGGTGGCGGGTGCGCCTTTCCTGCTGCCGTTCTTCATGCCGTGGAGTTCCGTCAATTGCCGGGACGTCGAGATCGACGTGAACTCCGGCAAGAAGCGCGAGTCCCGCTACCTCTATGGCATCCGCGTGGGGCGCGAGGTCTCCGGGACGCTCCTCTCGGCGGAAGTCGCTGACGAGGGAAAGCCGGAGCGTTGGGTAATGGTGAACAGGTTCGGTCCTTACTTGGGACACTCTCCCCACTACCTATTTCACTCGGCCTTGCACCAAGTGCAGCAGTTGGCGTTGATCTGGGACATCGGTGATTTCGATGCCGCCGGGCGGCAATCCTCGGGCAGGGGATTGCTTCGCGAGTGGCAAGCCACCGGATCGGACGCGAGCGCCGATGGCTATCTCCGGCGACTTTTCGAAAGCACGAGGGAGACCGGCGACCTATAGCGACCGTCCCTTCGTCAGTCTCCCTGCCATCCACAGGGCGATGAAGGCGATGGCGGCGGAGACTCCGGCGAGCATCCAGACGCGCTCGTCATCGCCCGCGTGGAAGCTGCGGTAGATCGCGAGCGGGATGGTCTCCGTGACCCCGGGGATGAGGCCGGCGACCATCATGGTCGCGCCGAATTCCCCGAGCGCGCGGGCGAAGCCGAGCACGATGCCGGCCGCGATGCCGCGGCGGGCGAGCGGGATGCTCACGCGGGTGAAGACCTGCCACGGTGTCTTGCCCAGCGTGGCGGCGGCTTCTTCCAGGTGGCGCGGCACTTCCTCGAAGGCGGTGCGGATGCAGCGCAGCAGCAGCGGGAAGGCCATGATGGCCAGCGAGAGCACGACGGCCTTCCACGTGAAGATGACCTCCACTCCCCATTGCTCGAGCAAGCCGCCGAAGGGACCTTTCTTTCCGAAGAGCTTCAGCAGCACCAGGCCGGTCACCACCGGGGGCACCACCATCGGCAGCATCACCAGCGTCTCCACCAGCGCCTTCCCCGGCCACTGCTTGCGGGCGAGGCACCAGCCGAGCGCGAGGCCGAGCGGCAGTGCCGCGACGACCGCCGCCGCGGAGACGCCGAGCGTGAAAAGGATGAGCCTGGTGTCTTCCGCCGTCATTTAGTCCTCCGCCAGCCCGAACCCGCGGGCCGCGAAGATCTTCGACGCTTCTTCGGATTTCAGGAAGCCCGCAAATTTTCCCGCCTCGTCCGCCTGCTTCGTCCCGGTGCAGACGGCCACCGGGTAGATGACCGCGGGGGACTCGCTGGCGGGCACGGTCCACGCGATCTTCACCTTCTTCGAGATCGCGGCGTCGGTCTTGTAAACGATGGCCGCGTCGGCATTCCCGGACTCCACGGCGGCCAGGGCGGCGCGGACATTCTCGCTGCCGATGCACTTCGGGCCGATGCTGTCCCAGAGCTTTTGCCCGGTCAGCCACGTCTTTGCATACACCCCGGCCGGGACCGCGGCGGGATCGCCGATGGCGATGCGCTTGAAGTTCGCGAGGTCCTTCCCGGAGGTGACCGTGGTGGCGGACTCGGCGGGCACGACGATGACGAGCGAATTCGTGAGCAGCTTCGTCACGTCGCGCACCAGCTTTGCCTCCTCCACCTTCTTCATCGTGGCCTCGTCCGCGGAGATGAAGACATCGAGCGGAGCGCCTGCCTCGATCTGGCGGGCGAGCACGTTCGATCCCGCGAAGGCGGGCGTCACCTTTGTCCCGTGGGCCTTTTCATAAGCGGCGGCGATTTCCGTGACGGTCTCCGCGAGGCTGGCGGCGGCGGCGACGCGGAGCTCCGCGGCGGTGGCGGCCAGCGAGGCGAGCAGCAGGAGGAGCAGGGCTTTCATGAAGCGGGGGCGATGGCGCGGGTGAGGATGAGTTGCTTGACCTGGCGGATCCACCGCGAGTGGCGCAGATCATCGCCGGCGACCACCATCAGCGGGCCTTCGTATTCATCCAGCGGTTTTCCATCCACCTGGTCGGCCAGGATGATGTTCTGCTTGCGGAAGGAGGCATCCAGCTCCGCCAGCGAGTAGGCGACCTGGTAATTGTCCGCCGCGGTGAAGAGCACCACGCGGTTCATCTCCGCGCCGCGCAGGGTATCGCCTGCGGGTGCGCCTGCCAGCTTCAGCACCTCCGCGAGCGGGATGCCGGAGAAGCGCTTCTCCTTTCCATCGCGGGCCTTCGCCGTGATCTCCACGCGCGGCAGCTTCGCCAGGGCGGCGGCGTCGAGTTCCTTCCACTCCTTGCCATCGTGCAGGCGGAGCGAGGGCGCGGCGGTGAGCGGGGCGATCAGGCAGATCGCGGCGAGGGTGAGGAGCGGTTTAAAATTCATAGCGAACATCGGCGAAGAAGGTGCGGCCTGGTTCGGGGAATCCGTCGTCGAGCTGTTGGTTGCGATCAAGCAGATTGAGCACGCCGAAGCCGAGCGTCACGTCGGCGGGGAGCTTTGCCTCCGCCTTCACGTCCACGGATGCGTAGGTGCCCACTCGCTTGCCGGTGCTGGCGACCTCGCGCGAGTCCGCCCAGGTGAAGGACGGGATGAGGCGGAAGCGCTCGTGCAGGTCCAGCTTCGCGAAGAGCAGCAGCTCGTGCTCGGGGACATTGATGATGCGGATCGCGGGGTTCGTGCGGTTCTCCGCGGAGATCCACGCGTAGTTGAAGCCCGCCTGCATCGTGTCGGTGAATTTCGACGCGGCGGCGAATTCGAAGCCGCGGTGCTCCACCTCGCCGACATTCCGGAGCTGGAAGAGCCCGGCACCTCCCGGGGTGAAGGCGACATTGTCCACGCGCTGGATGGCATCGTCGATGCGCGAGTAGAAGAGTCCGGCCTCCCACTGGAAGCGACCTTCATTCGCGGTGCCGCCCAGCCCGAGGTCGAAGTGGTTCACCGTCTCGGGATCGAGATTTGGATTCGGGATCGCCTGGCCGAGGCGGTAGGAGTAGCGGTCCTTGATGGTGGGGAAGCGGCTCTTCTGCGCGAAGCCGACGTGGCCCTCGAGGGAGTCGGTGAATTCCTGGCGATAGACGAGCTGTGGATTCCACGAGGAGTTCTTCTCGCCGGTGAGGCCGAGGCCGGTATTCGTGTCCACTGCCTCGCGGATCCTGCGCCAGTCGTGGCTGATGCCCGCGGTGAGCGAGCCGCCCTGGCCGAAGTCGTACTCCGCCTCGAAGCCGACCGATGCGGTCTCATCCTCGAAGGTGAAGACCGGCTCGCCCGGCTCCGTTTCCTCGTGGTGGTCGCGCTGGTAGTGGATCGCCGCGGCGAGGCGGACGTTTTTCAGCGAGCGGTTCTCGATCGTCGCGGAGGCACCGGCGATCCAGTCGTCGTAGTAGGAATTGAAGGCATAGCCGCGCGTCTGGTCCGAGTAGGTCGCGTCGTCGTAGGAGCGCAGCAGGTTCTGGAAGGTATCGTAGTGCCACTTCGTCTCCAGCGTGGTGTCCGTGCCGAGCGAAGTACGAGTGAGCACGTAGATGGTGTCCTTGTCCCAATACGGCCACTGCCAGTAGCGCGGTGCCACGGTGGGATCGTAGCCGGCGTAGGGCGGCGTGCCCTTCTCGCCGCGCTGGCTGCGGAAGCCGAGCACGTATTCATCATCCACGGCGGGCGTCCAGGCGATGCGGCCGGAGGCGTGCCAGTCCTCGCTCCACGAGTTGTTCCTGCGGCCGCCGTTCTCGGTCGGGCGCGGGACGAAGTCATCCGAGAGCGGCACGCCGCTGCGCTGCTGCCACGAGAGGTCGAATTGCCAGTAGAACTTTTCCTCGCGTCCCCCGGCACTCAGGCCCGCCTGCCAGCCGCCGCCGGAGAAGGCACCGGCGTGGACCTCGCCCTCCAGCTTTTCCGTCGGGCGGCGCGTGAAGACATTGATGAGGCCGCCCAGCGCATTCGGCCCCGCGAGCACCGGGCTGATGCCCTTCGCCACCTCGATCTCGCCAGCGCCCGGCATGGCGAAGCGGCCGAGGTCCGCATAGCCGTCATAGGGGACGTAAACGGGGATGCCATCGATGTGCAGCGGCACCTGCCGCAGGTCGAAGCCGCGCACCGTGACCATGCTCTCCGAGCGCGCGCCCATGCGGGTGAGGCTCACGCCGGGCAGCAGGTCCAGCGCCTCCGCCAGATTCCGCCGCTCGAAGTCCTGCACCTCCTCCGCGGTGAGCCGGTGGGTGATGTCCGGCTTCATCGACTCCACGACGAGTTCACCGAGTTCCGTATCGACCGCGGACGCCGCCATCGGCGCGAGGCACAGCAAGGGGAGTGCTTTCATCGGATGCGACGAAAGCACCGTCGTTATACTTTGAAAAGTATAACGGAGGGCATCGCGGCGTCACTGCGATGAATTCGTCTCATCGGGAGCGAGCAGCCTGCGCATCTTCCCCAGCACCGGGCGGCTGGCCTTTTCCGCCGCCGCCACGGCTTCCTGATAGAGTGCGAGCACCTCGCGGCCGGTGGTGGTGAGCGCCGCGCCGCCCTGCTCCTTTCCCCCGCGCTGCAGGGTGACGAGCGGTTCGCGGAAGCGCTCGTTGAGGCCCTTCACCATCTTCCACGCCTTCATGTAAGACATCTCCATGTCCGCCGCGGCGGCCTGCAGGCTGCCATGTGCGGCGATCTTTTCCAGCAGCTCCGCCTTCCCCGGGCCGAAGGAAAGCTCGCCGGAAAGCAGCAGGCGGATCGGGCGGTCATCGGGCATGTCTCCATGCTGGCCAATCGCCCCGCGATCCTGCAAGAGAATCGGCGGCCATGGAATATCGCGAACATGCCGTCAACCGGGACTGGTCCGCGGAGGGGAAGATCGACCTGCTGCGGCAGATGATGCGCATCCGCCGCTTCGAGCAGCAGGCGATGAAATGCTACATCTTCGGAGAGATCGGCGGCTGGCTTCCGCTCGATATCGGCCAGGAATCGATCGCCGTGTCCGTGCGGTCGCTGTTGGGAAAGGATGACCATACGGTCAGCGGCTTCCGGGGATTGGGGCATGGCTTGGCGGCAGGCATCGGCATGAATGGAATCATGGCCGAGCTGTTCGGGAGATCGAACGGCATCTCGAAGGGCAAGGCCGGGGCCGTATCCTGCTTCGCGCCGGATCAGAATCACTGGGGAGCGTATGCTCTGGCCTCCGCGCAAACTCCTCTCGCGGCTGGCTTCGCATTCGCGCTGAAGCAACGCGGGATACCGGGGGCGGCTGTTTGCTTTCTGGGAGATGGCGCTGTCAATCAGGGCGTGTATCACGAGTCGCTGAATCTCGCCGGGCTCTTCGGCCTGCCGGTGGTGTACATCATCGAGAACAATGGCTATGCGATGTCAATGTCGGTGCCGCGCTCGTCCCGCTTCAAGGAGTGTCTCGCCAAGCGTGCCGAGGGATACGATATCGAGTGGGATCGTTTCGGGGACAGCGACCCTTATGAGATCCGGGCCCGTGTGTCGGATGCGCTCCAGCGTGCGCGGGTCGAATGCCGGCCGACCGTGCTCGAGATCGAGACTTACCGGTACCACGGATTCCACATCGCGGACTCGAGGCATAAGATATACCGCAGCAGCGAGGAAATCGAGGAGCACAAGGCCAAGGACCCGCTCGGTCTATGGAGACGGCATCTGGTGGAGGCGTGCCTTCTCAATGAATCCGAGGCGGACGAGATCGATGCGCAGGCGAAGCAGGAAGCGATCGAGTCCGTGAAATTCGCGAAGTCGGGAAGTCCGCCAACGGTGGAGGACATCGTGCGCGACGTGTATTGGGAGAGCGATCACGGGACGGAAGCATCGCGCATCGGGCGGCACTTCTTCGGCGAGTGACGGGCGCGTGAAGCGTGATGCCCGCGTGCGCTTCATCCGATGATCGCTCATCAATGAAGCATGCTAATGCATCGTCATGCCGAGCGAGAGTGACGCTATATAGTATACGTGGATCATCCCCGCTTCGCCTCGACCTTGAGGATCGCGAGGAACTTCGCGAGTGCGGGATTCGAGTCCCCTTTCCTCCAAGCGGCGGCCACGGTCCATGCCGCATCGCGATCGCGCAGCGGGTGCTGGCGCAGTCCGGGGAAGCGGCTGGTGCCGGCGGATTGCGGGATGACGGTGACGCCGAGTCCGGCCTGCACGAGCGCGAGCGCGGTGGTGAATTCCGGCACCTGCTGCACCACGCGCGGGTGGAAGGAATGCTTTCCACAGAGCTGCAGGAAGTGTCCGAAGAAGCCCGGCGAGCGCGCTTCCGAGATGCTGACGAAAGGAAGATCACGGCAACTGCCGAGCGTTGCATTCGCCGGCAGCGGGTAGGCCGCGGAGGACACGAGCGTCAGCCGGTCCTTGATCACGGGCAGCAGCTTGAAGTCATCGGCGCCCGGAAGTCTCACGAAACCAAGGTCCAGCTCGCCCTTGCGCAGCGCGTCGGTCTGCTCGGCGGTGGACATGTCGCGCAGCGTGATCTGGATGCCGGGTGAGGTTTCGCGGAGCTTCACGATGACGCGCGGCACCAGCTCCAGGGTGTGGAAGCCGAAGCCGAGAGAGAGATTCCCCGACTCGCCGCGCGCCGAGGTGTGCGCGCCATCGAGCAGCCGGTCGAAGCCGGAGACCACGCCGCGCGCTTCCTTCAGGAATTGCTTTCCCAGCGAGCTGAGCATGGTGCCGTGGCGGCCTCGCTCGAAGAGCGGCGCGCCCAGCTCGTCCTCCATGCGACGAATTTGTTTCGTGAGCGCGGGCTGGCTCAGGTTGAGCAGCCGCGAGGCCCTTCCGAAGTGAAGTTGTTCAGCCAGAAGGACGAAGGATTTCAGCTCGCGCATCTCCATAACCGGACGTTATCACGGTCATGAAATCATGCCATTGGAAGAATCGCCGGATTTCAGGCACCTTGCGCCGCATGAATCACGGAGCGGCATGCACGGGTCTGGCGGATACGCCGATTGATCAACCACGCGCCCGCTGGGCGGCCTCGGTATTATTCCTCGTCGATGGCATCGGATTCGGCACATGGGCGGCGATGATCCCGTCGGTGAAGCAGAAGTTCGTGCTGAATGAATCCGGCATCAGCATCGTGCTCCTGGCGATCGTCGTCGGCGCGCTCTTCTCGATGTCGCTCATCGGCCGCGCGCTCTCCCGCCATGGCAGCCGCACGATGCTCACGTGGATGGCACCCGGCTACGCGGTGTCGCTCGCGCTGCTCGCGGTAGCGCCCAGCTTCGGCTGGCTGCTCGCGGCGGCGGCGGTCTTCGGAGCGTTCAAGGGCTCGCTCGATGTCTCGGTGAATGCGCAGGCGATCACGGTGGAGAATGCGGGCGACAAGCCGATCATGGCCACCTTCCAGGCGCTCTGGAGCATCGGCGGCCTGGTCGCGGCGCTGCTGGTAGGCCTCGCGCTGAAGCAGGGGATTGCCCCGATGGTGATCACGCTCGCGATCGCCGCGGCGCTGCTGGTCGCGTCTTTCGCGAGCTCCGGCGCGCTGGCCGGTGGCGATGCCGCGCCGGTGAAAGCGAAGAAGCGCGGCTTCTCCCTGCCGAATGGCCGCATCATGCGCATCGGTGCGCTGGCCTTCCTCGCGCTCTTCGCCGAGGGCGTGATGATGGACTGGAGTGCGGTCTATACCCGCACCGTCTCCGGCGCGGAGGCATGGCTGGCACCGCTGGCCTACGGGATGTTCTCCGGCTCCATGGCTGCGGGCCGTCTGGTGGGCGACCGCGTCACGGCCCGCTTCGGCGGTCTCACCGTGCTGCGCGTGAGCGGCATGCTCACCTTCATCGGCCTGCTGCTCATCATCTCGGTGCACCAGTGGCCCGTCACCTTCCTCGGCCTCGGCTTCGCCGGTCTCGGCCTCGCGAACCTGGTGCCCGTCCTCTTCGGGGCCGGTGGCCGCGCGCATGAGGAAAGCGTGGGCCAGGGCGTGGCTGCCGTTTCGATGATCGGCTACTTCGGCTTCCTCGCCGGACCTCCGGCGATCGGCGGACTCAGCCACTGGATCGGCCTGCCGGGTGCCTTCGGCGTGGTGGTCGTCTTCGCGCTGCTGCTCGCCGTGTGGGGTCCCGGCGTGCTGGGCAAGGCCTCGGTGAAGAGCGACGCATGAGACGCCGCGCATCCGATGAGATGTGCTCATGAAGCGAGCCGCTTCTCGCTCCACTGAGTCAGATGATCGGGTTGTCAGGCGAGGCTTCGTTCAATAGCGCCGCGCCATCAGGATCATCTTCGGGCTGACGTAGAAGCCGGCCTTTCCATAGAAGTCCTGCGCGGGTGTGTCGCGAGCGGTAAGCGTGTAGATGCGATTCACGCCTTCTTCCTGTAGGCGGGCGTGAAGGGCCTCCATCAGCAGGGTTCCGATGCCTTCGCCCTGCCGTTCATTCGCGACGCAGAATTCCAGCAGGTAGTAGTGCTTCTCCTCCTGGTAGCGTTGCCAATAGCCGAGGGCGAGAGCGGCGATGCCAGTGTCGTCTTCACCCACCATGCCGAGGAAGTTCGGCGTGAGGGCGCAGTCGGACAGTCGTTGGTGCGAACTCCCGACGCTCCAGTTCTCGTTCCAAGGTTCCGCATTGAAGACGTCGGAAAAGAACCGGGCGCAGTCGGTCAGATCCGCGGTGGTGACATTACGGAAATTCATGGGACGAGCGACTTTGAGAGAATCACGCTACGGTAGTTCGTCGATGACCAGTCGGCGTGTTCGATGAAGCGATAGCCGAGCTTCTCGTACCACTGCCTCAGATGATGGGCGGGCTCGGCGGTATCGAGCGCGAGTTCGCGTGCACCGCGGGCGAGTGCCTCCTTTTCTAACAGCCCGATCATCCTCGCGCCGAGCCCGTGGCGTTGCAGGTCCGGGTGGACGGCGAATTGGCCGAAGTAATGCACGCCCGGCTCGCGGTACCACGCGCAGGAGGAGTCCGGCCCGGCGGTCGGGTAGATCGTGACGGTGGCGACGATGCCGCCGTGCAGCTCCCCGATGAAGGCGGTGCCGCGCTGGAGCCGGCTGAGCGTGACCTCGTCGCCCTGGTGCGTCGCGGTGTAGCGCAGGCCCATCGCCGCGAGCGGTGCGTAGGCCAGATGGAGCAGGGCGGTGATTTCCGGGATGGAGTCGTCGGCTTGCCAGCGACGGAGCTTCACGGGGGAGGTCGGATTTTCGTCCGGGGTCATCGTGTGGGATATCCGCAGGTTTCGCGCGGGATGGCGATGCCGGATTCGGGAGCTTGCCGAAGTCGGCGCGGCGGCGATGATTTCACAAATATGAGTCGGAGAGGAGTCATCGGTCTCGCGGCGGTCGTCGCCGGGGCCATCGCCATTGCCGCGATCTCCGGTTGCTTCCGGGGCGAGGGGATGACGCCGCTGATGCTGGCCGCCCATGGGGGCAGCCTCGCTTCGCTGAAGCGGGGCATCGCCGAGGGCGAGGACGTGAATGCGCGCAGCAGCTACGGGTGGACCGCGCTGATGTTTGCCTCATGGAAGGGTCACCGCGAGCACGTGGTGGCGCTGCTCGATGCCGGGGCGGATCCGAATCTCGTCTCGGGCGCGGTGCCCTCGCGCTTCGAGACGGTGGCGGGCACCCCGCCCACCACCGCGCTGCGAGAGGCGATCAGCAACGGCCACCTGGACATCGCCCGCCTGCTCATGAGTCGCGGGGCGAAGGTGGAGGCAGGTGCCGCCGTAGCCGCCGCGGGGAAGGACGACCGCGCGCTGCTGGAGGAGCTGGACCGGCGCGGCGTGGACTGGAATGAAGCGTGTCCCCACATGTGGCACGGTACGCCGCTCCGGGCCGCCGCCGCCGCAGGCAACCGGAAGAACATCGACTGGCTGCTCCGCCACGGCGCGAACGTGAATCTGGTGGCAGGCTCCCCCGCGCTGAAGGAAGCGGTGGACGATGACGACCCGGAAACCGTCCGCTTTTTATTGGAGCGCGGGGCCGACCCGAACCTTGTCTATTGGTCGAGCGATACGGTCCTTTTTCATGCCACTACAAAGTATGTAGAGGACTACCACTACAAAGATAACCTCGAGGTCATCCGATTGCTGCTGAAGCACGGTGCCGACAGGAACCACAGGGCCACCAGTGACAAGGTCACCGCACTGGAGCTGCTCCATATCCAGAAGAGTAATAGCGCCAAATACTTGCGCGATGCCAAGACGCCCGAAATCCGGGCCCGTCACGAGGCCTCGGACCGTCATCGCGAGGCCGTGATGAAGCTGCTGGATTCCTAATTCGGGAAAATTCTCCAACAGGACAAAAAAACGGGGACAAGTTGTAATCGGTCCGTAAGGGTGGGGCGGATTTTTTGCCCTCATCCCCAACATGCATGACCTCATCCTCACATTCGCCGGTGGCCTTGGTATCGCTCTCATCTTCGGCTATCTCTCCCACCGTCTCGGTCTCTCCCCGATCGTCGGTTATCTGTTAGCCGGTATCGTCGTCAGCCCGCATACGCCCGGCTTCGCGGCGGACCAGGGGATGGCGGATCAGATGGCGCACATCGGGGTCATCCTGCTGATGTTCGGCGTGGGCCTGCATTTCCACTTCAAGGAGCTGCTGGCCGTGAAGCGGATCGCGGTGCCCGGTGCCATCGTCCAGAGTGCGGCGGCCACGATCTTGAGCATGGTCATCATGCGGAGCTTCGGGTGGTCGTGGGCATCGGGCGCGGTCTTCGGCATGGCCATCGCCGTAGCCAGTACTGTGGTGCTCACCCGCATCCTGGTGGATAACAAGCATCTGCACACGCCGACCGGTCACATCGCGATCGGCTGGCTGGTGGTGGAGGATATTTTCACCGTCTTTGTGCTGGTCCTGATCCCCGCCATCTTCGGCGGCGAGGCTACGGGAGCCGGGGCAGTGACGCTGGCGCTGTTGTGGACCACGCTGAAGATCGGCGCTCTGGTCGCTTTCACCTTCATCGTCGGCGGCTGGGCGATCCCGCGGCTGCTCACGAGCATCGCGCGCACGGGGTCCGGCGAGCTTTTCACGCTTACCATCCTGGTGCTGGCGCTGGGCATCGCGCTCGGCGCGTCGAAGTTCTTCGGCGTCTCCATGGAGCTGGGTGCCTTCCTCGCCGGCATGGTCGTCGGCCGCTCGGAATTCAGCAACCGCGCCGCGACCGACGCGCTCCCGATGAAGGATGCCTTCGCGGTGCTTTTCTTCGTCTCCGTCGGCATGCTCTTCGACTATCAGGCGCTGATCGCCAGCCCTTGGCTCGCGCTGGCCACCATGGGCATCGTCATCATCGGCAAGCCGCTGGCGGCGCTGATCATCACCGTGGCGCTGGGCTACCCGCTGAAAACCGCGCTCTCCGTGAGTGCCGTGCTCTCGCAGATCGGTGAGTTCTCCTTCATCGTCGCCACCATCGCGAAGACGTACGGGCTGGTGAATGAGGAGGCCTTCAATGCCCTGGTCGCCACGGCGATCGTCTCCATCACCCTCGCGCCGCTCCTTTACCGCTCCGTGGATCCCATCGAGCGCTGGGTGGCGAAGCGCCCCGCGCTGTGGAAGCTGTTCAACCGCAATGCCATCGGCGGCGATGCCGCGGACCTGGATGACGGCATCCACCGCCGCGCCGTGGTCATCGGCTACGGCCCGGTCGGCCAGACCGTCGTCCGCCTGCTGAAGGACAACGGCTTCACGCCGATGATCGTGGAAATGAACGTGGATACCGTGCGCCAGCTCAATGCCGCGGGCGAAAAGGCCCAGTATGGCAATGCCAGCCACCCCGCCACGCTCCAGGCCGCGGGCACGGACAAGGCGGACATCCTGGTGCTGAGCGCCTCCAGCGTCAGCATGGGCTGCGAGGTCATCAAGGAAGCCCGCTCGCTGAATCCGAAGATCCGCGTGGTGGCCCGCACGTCCTACCTGAAGGAGGCGAACGAGCTGCTGGAAGCCGGGGCGAATGCCGTCTTCTCCGGCGAGGGCGAGGTCGCGCTGTCCATGACCGAGGCCATCCTGGACAACTTCGGCGCCACGCCCGAGCAGATCGAGCGGGAGAGCGAGCGGATCCGCCGCGAGCTGTTTCCGCGGGCGACCTAGAACTGCCTTTGACTCCGCCCCCGGCAGCGAGTAAGCCCTGCGCCCCGCTTTTCCCTGCCATGAAGGACCAGATCGAAGCCATTCAGGCCGAGGCACTCGCCCGGATCGCCGCTGCCACCGACACCCGTGCGGTGGAAGACGCCCGTGTCTCCGTGCTCGGGAAAAAAGGCACCCTCACCGAGGTCTCGGCCGGCATGCGCGACGTGCCGAAGGAAGAAAAGGCCGCGATCGGCGCCCTGCTGAATACCGCCCGC
The DNA here is from genome assembly GCF_025950085.1 of Luteolibacter flavescens. Taxonomy (NCBI): domain Bacteria; kingdom Pseudomonadati; phylum Verrucomicrobiota; class Verrucomicrobiia; order Verrucomicrobiales; family Verrucomicrobiaceae; genus Neoluteolibacter; species Neoluteolibacter flavescens. The sequence continues at coordinate 28,825 of NZ_JAPDDS010000015.1, read as the reverse complement.
GCCGCGATCACCGCGGCGCTGGAGGAAAAGCAAGCCGCCCTGCAGGATGCCACGGACAAGAAGGCGCTGGAGGGGATCGACCTCACCCTCCCGGCGCGCGCGCTGAACCACGGCTCGCTGCACCCGCTGACCATCCTGCGCCACCAGGCCATCTCCATCCTGCGCCGCATGGGCTTCGCCCTCGCCGAGGGGCCGGAGATCGAGGACGAGTTTCACTGCTTCGACGCGCTGAACACGCCCGCCGACCACCCGGCTCGCAACGAAAAGGACACCTTCTACTTCGACTCCGGCAAGCTGCTGCGCACGCACACCTCGTCCGTGCAGGTCCGCACGATGGAGTCGGCGCAGCCGCCGGTGCGCATCATTGCCCCCGGCTCGGCCTACCGCCGCGACGAGATCGACGCGACCCACCTGTCGGTCTTCAACCAACTCGAGGGCCTGTATGTGGATACGGATGTCTCCCTCGGCGACCTGAAGGGCACGCTGGAGTATTTCTTCCAGGAGATGTTCGGCTCCGGCACGGAAGTCCGTTTCCGCCCGCACTTCTTCCCCTTCACGGAGCCCAGCTTCGAGATCGACGTGAAGCTCCACGTGAAGGGCCAGGCCCCGCGGTGGATCGAGGTCGCCGGCTGCGGCATGGTGGACCCCGCCGTCTTCGAGCAGATCAATGCCTCGCGGAAGGACGGTACCTACGCGCCTGAAAAGGTCACCGGCTTCGCCTTCGGTATGGGTCTCGACCGCCTCGCGATGATCCGCTGGGGCATCAAGGACATCCGTCTCCTGATCGAGAACGACGCGCGTTTCCTCAAGCAATTCGCCTGAGGACGTGCGAGGGAGCCGCGCGCAACTCATGCCATGTCAGATCAACTGGGGCAGCCCGAGTATCCGGTGGAGCAGGCAGCGATTGACCTGATCCGCGGTCGTGACCTTTTGATCGGGCACTATGGCGGGTGGCCTGCCTTCATCGATGCGGAGGTGATCCGCATGACCCTGGAGCGGGCACCGACCGGCCATGCCGCGGCCCATTCTCTCCGGGCGGTTTTTCTCACCTTCGACATCCACCAGGCTCCGGACTCCCCGATGAGAAAACAGGCTCACACCGAGATCCTTTTTTCCAGTGTGGGACGGCTGTCGGTGACAGAGTGGCAGCATCAGAATCCCATCCAAGGCCTCTCAATCACACGTCGCCGTGACGATAAGCTGAACGCCGATCTCTTTCTCGTCCGCTGGGGTGGGCTCGGCCACGAGGTCGGTTTCGACTGCGACCGGATCACGGTGGTCGATCTGGTGGATCTCAACCCGTTCCAGAAGTCCTTCCCGCAGCTCCTCCCCTAAGCCGAATTTGTTTCTTCCCATTGGCCGTCCCAAGAAGACGGCAGAATCCATTTAGAAAGCACCTACGCCATGAACGTTTCACTCAACTGGTTAGCGACGCACGTCGATCTCAAGGGCAAGACTCCCGAGGAGTTGGACCGTCTTCTGACTTTCGCCGGTGTGGAAGTCGAAGGCATCGAGGTAAAGGGCGTCGCTTCGGACAAGATCGTGGTCGCGCAGATCATGGAGGCCGTGCAGCACCCGGATGCGGAGAAGCTGAAGGTGACGCAGGTGGATGCGGGCGAGGGCCAGCTCCGCCAGATCGTCTGCGGTGCGAAGAATTACAAGGTGGGCGACAAGGTGCCATGCTGCCTGCCCGGCGCGGTGCTGCCCGGTGGCTTCACCATCGGCGAGGCAAAGATGCGCGGCGTGGAGTCGAAGGGCATGCTCGCCTCCGCTTCCGAGATCGGCCTGGTGGATGCGGTGGATGGCCTGCTCATCCTGCCGGAGGATTCCCCGATCGGCAGGCCGGTGAAGGAGCTCTTCGAAAGCGACGTGCTCCTCGAGGTCGAGGTCACGCCGAATCGCCCGGACCTGCTCAGCCACCACGGCATGGCGCGCGAGATGGCGACACTGCTGGAGGTGCCGCTCGCCCCGCTGGAGATCCCGGCGCGCGAGGGCTTCACCGCGGATGGCGTGCGGATCGAGTCCCCGGAGGCCTGCCCCTTCTACACCGCGGTGCGCATCTCCGGCGTGAAGATCGCGCCGAGCCCGGCGTGGCTGCAGGAGCGGCTGGAGGCCATCGGCCTGAAGCCGATCAACAACGTGGTCGATATCACGAACTTCGTGCTCCACGAGATCGGCCAGCCGCTGCACGCCTTCGATGCGGCCAAGGTCAGCGGCGCGCTGGTCATCCGCGCGGCGCGGGAGGGCGAGGAATTCCTCGCGCTCGACGGCCAGACCTACCCGCTGCTCGCCGAGGACTGCGTGATCTCGGATGAAGCGGGCAGCGCCCTCGCCCTCGGCGGCGTGATGGGTGGCGCGGACAGCGGCGTCTCCGACGGCACCACGGACATCCTACTAGAGTCGGCGTACTTCACGCCCTCGCGCATCCGCCGCACCTCGCGTCGCACCGCGCTTTCCTCGGACTCGTCGTACCGCTTCGAGCGCGGCGTGAATCCGGATGGCGTGCTCGCGGGCTCCGCGCTGGCGGTGAAGCTCATCACGGAGATCGCCGGCGGCACCGCCGAGTCGGTGACCATGAAGGCCGGTGAAGCCCCCGTGCTGACGCAGCCGGTGGCGCTCGATCTCGCGAAGCTAGACCAGCTCACCGGCGCGAGCATCCCGCATGATGAGGCCGCGACCATCCTCACCCGCCTCGGTCTCTCCAAGAGTGCCGACGGCACCTGGGCCGTGCCGTCATTCCGCGCGGACCTGCAGCGCCACATCGACCTCGTCGAGGAGATCGTCCGCGTGAAGGGCCTCGATGCCGTGCCGTCGCGCCTGCGTGGCACCTTCGTCCCGTCCAGCGCGGTCGATGCCGCCTACGATGCGGACATGCGCATCCGCGAGCGCCTCGCCGCCCTCGGCTTCCACGAGTGCCAGACCATCAAGCTGATCTCCGACGCACAGGTGACGGATGCCCTGCCGCTGAAGCCGCTGCTGCCCGGCGATACCATCCGCGTGAGCCTGCCGCTCAGCGAGGACCACGCCGTGATGCGCCCCAGCCTCATCCCGGGCCTCGTGGCCTCCGCCGCGCGGAATATCCGCCAGAATGCGAAGGCGCTGCGGTTCTTCGAGATCGGCCGCGTCTTCCGCAATGCCGGCGGTGGCAAGGCAAAGGACCTCGAGAGCGATTCGCTCGGCCTGCTGCTCTCCGGCCACTCCCTGCCCGCGGGCTGGGCCACCACGGAGTCCGCTGCCGATCTCTACGACCTGAAGGCGATCGTCTCCGCGCTGGTCCCCACCGCGGTGCTGCAGCTCGTGCCGCGCCCGCGCGATGGCTTCGCGCTCGCCGCGGACATCCAGGCGGACGGGCAGAATCTGGGCACCTTCGCGATGCTGCTGCCGTCCCGCCAGCGTGCGCTGGATGCCTCCACGCCCGTCTTCATCGCCGAGCTCGATCTGCCAAAGCTCCGCAAGTTCGTCGCGGGCAGCCGCGAGATCGCCGAGCTGCCGCAGTATCCCGGCTCCTCGCGCGACCTCGCGCTGGAGGCCCCCGCCGCTCTCGCGAATGTCGAGATCGAGCGGGTGCTGGCCAAGGTGAAGGAGCCGCTGCTGACCGGCTTCGAGTGCTTCGATGTCTTCAGCGATGCCACGGGCCAGAAGCTCGCCGCCGACCGCAAGTCCATCGCCTACCGCATGCAGTACCGCGCCGCGGACCGCACGCTGAAGGCCGAGGAAGTCGATGCCGCGCACAAGTCCGTGGTCGCCGCCCTCACCGGCGGCCTCCCGGTCACCCAGCGCTGACCTCCCGCCACCGGCCAAGCCATCGCGACCTTCACGAAAACCCGGCACTCCCGCAGTGCCGGGTTTTTTCGTGGGCTCGCAGCGATCTCCGGTGGGAAGCCCGCGCTACTCCGGCCACTTGATATCCGGGCCCTTGCCTCGCCAGTAGGGCTGCCGCGGGTCGAAGATGCTCAGGCCGCCGATTATCACGTGGCCGTCCTTGTCGATGGGGTAGTGCTTCACCGAGCCGTCGACGTGGAGGACGACGGCCTTGCCTTGGAATGGCTTTGGATCGAATTCCCATGTGCCGGGGATGACGGGAGTCATCATTAGTGGGGCGGACGGATCCGAGGAGGATGAGAGTCCGGCGATGTAGGTGAAGCCGCACTCGCCTTTCGCGAGAGTATTGCTTCCCAAAACGTTGTTTGGCTTGCGCGGAGATACGGCGGTTTTTGCCCAGAAGATTGATTCGACGTTCACACCGTACGCGATCAGTTGCCGGAAAAGCTCGTTGGAACTACTACCGCTGCCAAGATTGAGCTTGGTGCCGGTGTCCGTCTTCACGACACGGCTGGTGGAGGTGTCAGGAAAAGATCCGAACTCCGACTCGAAGTCTAACAGGGCGATGTGAACCTGCCGGATATTTTGCGACGCCTCAGTGCGGTCCGCTATCCTGCGGTTGCGCTCGCTAGGCATTATGATGAACCCCGCGAAAAAGATGGTCAGCATGCAAGCGATGCCGATCCAGAGAATCCCCTTCATCTTCCGGCGCGACTTCACCGCCTCCGGGCCCGGCGGTGGGGCCGGGACGTCGGGCGGTGGCTGGGGTGGCAGGGTGGCGTTCATGGATGGTTCATTCCGGCCACTTGATGTCCGGGCCTTTGCCGCGCCAGTAGGGCTGACGTGGGTCGAAGATGCTCATGCCGCCGATCATCACGTCGCCGTGCTGGTCGATGGGGTAGGGCTTCACCGAGCCATCGACGTGGATCACCACGGCTATCCCGACAAACGACTTGGGGTCGAACTGCCAGGTGCCTCGGATGACCGGGGCCATCATGAGCGGTGCGGTGGGATCGGATGAGGTGGAGAGTCCGGCGATGTAGGTGAACGAGCATTCCCCTTTCTTGAGGGCACCGTTTCCCAGCACGTTGTCGGGCTTGTGTCGGGTATCGGAGGTCTTGGCCCAAAAGATTGATTCGCTTGTGGTGGTGCGGTAGGCGATCAACTGCCGGAACATTTCATTCGAGCTGCCTTTGCCGAGCGAGAGGGGGGTGCTTGTGCGCGACTGAACAGCGGAAATGGTGGACCCGTCCGGGAAAGTTCCGAACTCGGACTCAAAGTCTAACAGGGCGACGTAAACCTGCCGGATATTTTGTGATGCCTCCACCTGGTCCGACTTCGTGGATGAGCGCACGATCTTTGGATTAGCCAAGCCTGCGAGGACGGAGAGGAGCAAGCAGCCTCCGCCGATCCGGAGAATCCACTTCATCTTCCGGCGCGACTTCTCCGCCTCCGTGCCCGGCGGTGGGGGCGGGGCGTCGGGTGGTGGCTGGGGTGGCAGGGTGGCATTCATGGATGGTTCATTCCGGCCACTTGATGTCCGGGCCCTTGCCGCGCCAGTAGGGTTGACGCGGGTCGAAGATGCTCATGCCGTCGATCATCACGTCGCCGTTTTTGTCGATGGGGTAGTGCTTCACTGAGCCATCGACTTGGATCACCACGGCATCGCCTTCATACCGTGTCGGGTCAAATCGCCAGGTACCCGGGATGACCGGGGCCATTGCCAAGGGTGCGGAGGGATCGGAAGACGACGAAAGTCCGGAGATGTAGGTGAAGCCGCACTCGCCTTTCTTGAGAGCCCCGCTTCCGAGCACGTTGTCCGGCTTGCGCGGAGATCCATCGGTCTTTGACCAGAAGATCGATTCCACGTTCACATTGTAGGCGATCAGTTGCCGGAAAAGATCATTCGAGCTGCTCGTGCCGAGAACGAGGGTGGTGCCGGTGTCCGACTGCACTGCGCTGACCGTGGATGCATCGGGAAAGCTTCCAAACTCGGCGTCAAAATCCGCCAGCATGAGGTGAACCTGACGGATATTGTTTGAGGCCTCGACGAAATCCGCCCTCACAGGAGAGCGGACAACCACCAACCGATCCGAAACCGCAAACATAGCGAGGAGCGCGCAGATGCCGCCGATCAAGATCACCAACGTCATCCGGTCTCGCGACTTCTTCGCCTCCGGGCCCGGCGGTGGGGCCGGGAGGTCGGGCGGTGGCTGGGGTGGCAGGGTCGCGTTCATGGGTGGATCATTCCGGCCACTTGATGTCCGGGCCCTTGCCTCGCCAGTAAGGCTGCCGCGGATCGAAGATGCTCATGCCGCCGGTCATCACGTGGCCGTTTTTGTCGATAGGCTCAAATTTTGAGGTGCCGTTAACATGGAGGATGATGGCCATTCCATCGAATGGCTTGGGGTCGAATTCCCACGTGCCGGGGATGACCGGGGCCATCGCGACCGGGGCGAAGGGATCCGAGCTGGAAGAAAGCCCGGCGATGTAGGTGAAGCCGCACTCGCCTTTCGTGAGGGTATGGCTTCCCAGCTGATGGTCCGGCTTGCGCGGAGAGCCGGCGGTTTTTGCCCAGAAGATCGACTCCGTTCTCGCAACAGAGGCGAACATCTGCCTGAAGAGTTCATTCGAGCTGCTGTTGCCAAGCGATAGCGTGGTCCCCGTGCGCGATTGCACCACGGGGATGGTCGATGCGTCCGGGAATGCTCCGTATTCAGATTCGAAATTCAAAAGGGCGATGTGAACTTGCCGGATGTTCTGCGACGCCTCGACTGGGTCCGCATTCTTGCGTGCCTTGAAAGGGGGGCGACTCAGAACGAACGGCGTCAGAATCAACAGGCAGATACCACCGAGCAGGAGGATCGACGTCATCCGGTTCCAGGACTTCTCCGCCTCCGGGCCCGGCGGTGGGGCCGGGACATCGGGTGGGGGTTGGGGCGGCAGGGTCGGTTCCATGGCTTTCCTGAATTTCCACGCTTCCGGCCTTCCACTCAAGCTCGCGCTCCGTCGTTTGCGTAATTCCGCATTCGCGCCAGAATGGCCGGATCATGCCCTTCCAGATCCACGCCGAGCTCCACTATCAGGTCCTCCAGCGCAGCACCGTGCTGCTGAATCTCCACGCGCTGAAGACGCCGAACCAGACGCTTTCGAATGAGGTCTTCGAGATCACGCCGGGGGTGAAGTGGGAGGAGCTGCCGATCGAGACATCCGGGGACAACCGCTACATCCGGCTCGATACCGGGGATGCGACGCAGCTCGACATCGCCTACTCCGTCACCGCGGATATCCGCCCGCAGATGGTGAGCCACCAGTCCCTGCGGGACGTGCCGGTGTCCCGCATCCACCGCTCCGCGCTGCCCTTCCTCTTTCCCAGCCGCTACTGCCAGGCGGACCTGCTGGGGAAGCTCGCGTGGAAGGAATTCGGCGGCATCGCCCATCCCTACGATCAGGTGGTGGCGATCGCGGACTGGATCTTCGAAAACATCGACTACCTCTCCGGCAGCACGGATACGGCCACCTCGGCATTTGACACCGTGACGCAGCGTGCGGGCGTGTGCCGGGACTTCGCGCACCTGGGCATCGCGCTGTGCCGCGCACTGTCCATCCCCGCGCGCTACTTCACCGGCTATGCGTGCGACATGCAGCCGCCGGACTTCCACGCGTGCTTCGAGGCGTGCATCGGGAACCGCTGGATCATCTTCGACCCCACGCGCCTGGCCTCGCTGAATGGACTGGTGCGCATCGCCACGGGCCGCGATGCGGCGGATGCCTCGGTGGCGACGATCTTCGGCTCGCTGCAATTCAACGGAATGGTGGTATCGTGTACGTCGCCGGATTTCAAACCGCTCGGCCCCGATGACCTCGCGGGCCAGGCCATCGTCATCGACTCATGAGCGACAGCCACCTGCTGAAGATCGTCCACCGCACGCACTACCGCTATGCGGAGCCGGTGACGTTTCAGCCGCACCGGCTGGTCATCCGCCCGCGCGAGGGGCACGACCTGCGGGTGGAGAGCCTGCTGCTGGAGATATCCCCGCAGGCGGACGTGGTGTGGACGCGGGATATCTTCGGGAATTCCGTGGCGCACGCGCATTTCCATAAGCCGGGGAGCGAACTGAGATTCGACGTCGAGGTATCGGTGCGGCGTTTCTTCGATCCCGAGGTGCCCCCGCTCATCGCGCATAGCCCGAGCCCGTATCCGCTGGAGTATGATACGATGGAGCACGGCATCGTGGTCGGCTACCTCACGCCGGTGTATGCAGAGGAGACGGCGGCGGTGAAGGAATTCATCGGCACGCTGCCAAATCCCGGGGACTTCCCCAGCGCCGAGGCATTCGTCGTGAGGCTCGCGGGGATCATCCATGAAAAGATCCGCTACGAGCGCCGGGAGCAGAAGGGCGTGCAGACGCCCGCTACCACGCTCTCGCTCGGCACCGGCTCCTGCCGGGACGTGGCCACGCTGATGATGGAGACGCTGCGGCACCTGGGCATCGCCGCGCGCTTTGCCAGCGGCTACCTGGATTGCCAGGCGACGCGTGCCGCGCGGGGCTCCACGCACGCGTGGACGGAAGCGTATTTCCCGGATCTCGGCTGGTGCGGCTTTGACTCCACCACCGGTCGGCGTTGCGATCACCGGCACATCGTGACGGGCACGAGCCATCATCCGCGCGGCGTCATGCCCGTCAGCGGGCGATACTTCGGCGCCAGCGGCGCCTTCCTCAGCATGACCGTGGCAGTGGAGTTTTCCACGCCGGAGGAGATGGTGGTGTGAGGTCGGAGGTCGGAGGTCGGAGGTCGGAGGTCGGAGGTCGGAGGTCGGAGGTCGGGCACGCGCACGCGCACGCGCACGGTCAGATGGGGCGGTGGGGCTTGGTAATCGGGTTCTTCAGGGCCAAAGGCCCGGCCATCCCTCAGCCCGGGCCATCGGCCCGGGTCCCGTTACTGGTAGATCGGCGGCCTGAAGGGCAGCGATAGGGGGAACGACCGCCTCCGCCAATGCGCCCCTTTGCCCGATGATCCACCGACATCATCGGCCTTCTTCACCGATGAATAACCCAACTCCTATCGCGACCCTTCAGGCCGCCTTTATCCCCGCGTCCATAACCCGGGCCGATGGCCCGGGCTGAGGGATGGCCGGGCATGGCAGAAGTCGGGAGGGCGGGATCACTTGCTCTTTCCCTCCTCCGAATGGACCACGGCTTGGATTCGCTCGTGCAGATATCACAGCGGATGAAGCCGCCGCCGTGATACGCCAGTGCCTCGTGGCAGCCTTCGCAGATGATGACCTCGTGCCGCTCGGCTCCCTCTCCCCAGCGGACGTACCAGTCTGCGTGAAATCCTCCGCAGCCCTTGTGGCCCAGCCATGGCTCGTAGGTGTCGGCCGAGGCAAGGATCTCCGCAAGCTGACCGGCCTGAGCATCGGAAAGCGCGGGGTCATTGCACCAAAAGGCATGTCCGTGTCGGACGGCCCGAGGGCAAAAGATGACCTGCGCCGAGAACATCAGGGGGGCGAATCCGGGGTGCGCCATTCCCGAGCGGATCTCATCCGGCTTCTGCGCGGGGGGCAGGAAGTATTCGGACAATGGAGTGTAAACCACCGCGCCCCGGGTGTTCCAACCGGTCAAAGCGGAAGCAACAGGCCATGCCCGCCATGCGATGAGGCCGAGGATGATGATCGCCACCAGCTTGCGCCTCCGCTTCCTGCCGGACGCGATGGGAGAGGATGTTTCTCGGGAGGGGGCCATAGATCGCGAAGGGGTGCGGAGATTTGTGAAGGGTGGACTATTCCGGCCACTTGATGTCCGGGGCCTTGCCGTTCCAGATGGCGTAGCTTGGTTCGAAGAGGGTCTTCCTTCCAGCGACGGCGACTTTGTGGTTGTCGGTCCTGATGGTCTCCAGCTTCACCGATCCATCGATGCGAAGGATGATCGCCTTGTCGAAGAAGGGGTCGGGATCGAAATGATCGGTGCCCGGAATCATCGGTGTCGCTGCGAGAGGTGTCGCTGAATCGGAAGACGAGGAAAGTCCCGCGATGTAAGAAAAGGAGCACTCGCCTTTTTTCAGGGCGTCCGCTCCGAGAGTTTCATTCGGCTTGCGCGGGGTGGCTGGCACATCCGCCCAAAAGATTCGCTCGGTCTTGGCGTCACCGGTGGCGAGCAGCTGGCGGAAGTAGTCATTGGAACTCGTGGTGCCGAGCGAGAGGGTGGTATGCGTTCTGGACCTCACATCGGCGATGGTCGAGGCGTCGGGAAAGCGTCCGTAATCTGCCTCGAAGCCGAGCAAGGCGATATGGACTTGCCTCATATTCGAGACGGCTTCCGTCCGGTGAGGGGCCTTCTTCGACTTCAGGAAAAGAGGCGGGAGGAGGCCGGTTCCGAGAAGTGCCAGGAGCCCGCCGACACCCCACATCATATACAGGTTGGAGCGTGACCGCATCGCCTCCGGCCCCGGCGGTGGGGCGGGGACATCGGGGGATGGCTGGGGCGGGAGTCGGACCTCCATTGCCATGTATCATCCCTGCGGCACGGCCGGGAGACAAGATAATGCGACCGATGCGGAGAGATCCGAACTCCCACGCAGAAAGCAAAAAGCGGCGGCCCGTGGAGGCCGCCGCTTCTTTCCTTGGAGATCGATCTTGGGATCAGTAGCTACGCCCCCAGATGGCGCGCGACTTGGTCGGCTTGCCGGTGAGGATGCAGTTGGCTTCGGGCTCGTCCTGCTTGTCGAGCGGCAGGCAGCGGATGGTGATCTTGTGCAGCTTGGAAAGCTCGTCTTCCTCGTCCGGCGTTCCGGCCCACGGGGTGAGCAGCCAGCCGGGATTATCCTTCGACCAGTGCGCGTGGAAGTCGGCGATGGTGTCGCAGGGCGCGATGTTCGCGTCGCGGAATTCCGTGGCGCGGGTCAGCAGCGTGACGTGGATGTCCTGCAGGATGTCCGTGGCGGAGCGGAGGAAGTCCTCCTTGTCCATGAATTCCTTTTCGTTCGAAGCACGGTCGCGGCGCTGGACGCAGACCTTGCGGGTCTCGATGTCGCGCGGGCCTATCTCGATGCGGATCGGCACGCCCTTCTTCACCCACTCCCACTTCTTGATGCCGCCCTGGATGTCGCGGGCATCGACGTGCACGCGCAGGGGATCGCCGTGGAAGTTCTTCTCCAGGCGCAGCGTCTCGGCGAGCGCCTTGCAGGCGTCGAGCACGGCTTGCTTCGAGTCTTCCTTCGGCGTGACGGGGATGATGACGATCTGCTGGGTGGCTACGCGCGGCGGCAGCACCAGTCCATCGTCATCCGCGTGCGCCATGATCAGCGTGCCGATCATGCGCGTGGAGACGCCCCACGAGGTGGTGTGGACGTATTGCTTCACGCCATCGCGGCCGGTGAAGGCGATCTCCTGCGCCTTCGAGAAATTTTGGCCGAGATAGTGCGACGTGCCGGCCTGGATGGCCTTGCGGTCCTGGACCATGGCCTCGACGGTCAGGGTCATGTCGGCACCGGGGAAGCGCTCGTTCTCGGTCTTCTCGCCGGGGATCACGGGGATCGCGAGGTGATTCCGCAGGAAGTCCTCATAGACGCGATGCATCTGGCGGGTCTCGTCGATCGCCTCCTCCTGCGTCTCGTGCGCGGTATGGCCTTCCTGCCAGAGGAATTCCGCGGTGCGGAGGAAGAGACGCGGGCGCATCTCCCAGCGCATCACATTCGCCCACTGGTTGATCAGCAGGGGCAGGTCGCGGTAGCTCTGCACCCAGCGCGAGAATGCCGCGCCGATGATGGTCTCGGAGGTCGGGCGGATGATGTAGGGCTCGGCGAGCTCGCCGGTCGGGATCATCTTCGTCTTGCCCGTCACCGGGTCCTTCTGCGGCTCCAGGCGGTGGTGAGTGACCACGGCGCACTCGGTGGCGAAGCCCTCGGCGTGCTCGGCTTCCTTCTCCAGGTAGGAGATGGGGATGAGCAGGGGGAAGTAGGCGTTCTGGTGTCCGGTCGCCTTGAACTTCCGGTCGAGCTGCTGCTGGATGAGTTCCCAGATGCCGTAGCCCCACGGCTTGATCACCATGCAGCCGCGGGTTTCCGAATTCTCCGCCATGTCGGCGGCTTTGATGACCTGCTGGTACCACTCGGGGAAATCCTGGGCACGGGTCGGGGTGATGGCGGTCTTGTCGGACATTGGCTTGGGATGGAGAAACGCGAGCCGCCGACCGGGACGAATCACTGTCCGCCGGGTCGCGCGGCCCGCGGATTTGGTCCCGGACGCGGCCGATTTGCACGCCAATTTTGAGTGCCGGCGGCGGACCCGGCGGCATCGTGTTGCCCGCTCGGTCCAAATTTCCATTAGCCCGCGCGGGGATTCTCGTTAGAGGTGGAGGCATTACCCTGATCCGATCCATGCACCTGCGTCGCCACGCCATCCTTGCCGTTTCGCTTTCCCTGCTCGCCCTCGTTTCCGCCCGCGCGGAGGAATCGGCCGCCTCCTTCCCGGGGCTGAAGTCCGTGGCCGTGCCGGAGGATCTGTCGCCCTTTCCCGGCAAGCTTTCCTACGACCCTGCGGTGACGCAGGTGCTCGACAAGGAGCTGGCCGTGGAAGAAGGCGAGCCGGATGCCCGGCGGCTCGTCTCGACGAAGATCAACCGCGAGGAAGGGACGACGTACTTCATCGACTTCGACTCCGGCCCGAGCGCCGATCCCGCCTTCGTCATCACGGACGAGAAGTCGGGCAAGGTGCTCGGCAGCATCGGCGGCGAGAGCCTCATCGTCCCGGGCAATGGCTTCCTCTACGTCAGCGGCCGGGCGAACCGCCTGCACCAGGAGCAGGCGAAGTATGCCATCCGCGGCGGCAAGCTCGTGGAGATCGAGCAGCCCTTTTCCTACGTTGGCATGAAGACGAAGGCCAAGGTGGCGCTGAAGCTCCTAGCGAAGAAGGACGGCGGCGAAACCATCGCGAATGTCCCCGCGGGCGAATCCCTCGAAGTCGTGCTGCGCGACGGCGAGCACCTGCTGATCAAGACGAACTTCGGCCTGCTCGGCTGGTGGAAGGCGAACACGAACGTGATGGCGGACAACGCGGAGATCGAAGGGATCTACTTCGCGGGGGATTGAGGCATCGAACTGCTTCCTGGATGGGGAATTGACTCCCGTCGTCATCGGGGTGATCAATATGTCGTGAGTATTGCCGACATCCCATTCGAGGAATTCACAAAGGCCGACAAGATCGCGCTTATGGAGAAGCTATGGGACGAGCTTTCGGAAGACGGCCCCCCTGCTTGGCACGCGGACGTATTAGCGTCTCGGGCGGAGGAATGGGAGCGTCGGGATGAAGTGAGCGAAGACTGGGACACAGCCAGGGCAAAACTCGGATCACGCGGGAAATGAGGGTCCGTGTCCTGCCGTCAGCCCTACGTGACCTGGATATCGGCTATGAATTCTACGAGCGGCAGGAGTTGGGTGCCGGGGATTATTTCATTGATTCGATTTCTTCCGATATCGGCTCGTTGCGGATTTTTGCCGGGATTCACCGCAAGCGCGGTGACTACTTCCGATTCTCATCCAAACGCTTTCCCTATTGGATTTATTATGGGGTAAGCGGCGATACCGCTTATGTTGCTGCGGTTCTGGATTCCCGACAAAATCCGGTCCGGATCCGTGATCGGGAAAAGGACTTGGGAAAACGCGAGTAGAGCATTTTACCTTGATGCTGTAGCCGTCCTCTAGGCTTCAGAGAAAAGAAGATCGAACCGCGAAAAACGCGAAATCCCGCGAAATTTGTTAGAGTGGGATTTTCTTCCTGCCTTTAGATTTCGCGTCTTTTACCGTCCTTTCGCGGTGGCAACAAAGCCCCGACCTCTTCGGAGGCAGATTCTTGCGGCCTTGAACCAGCGGCTGCGTCTTTTTTCGTGAAACGCTCTAGCCCGGTCATCGGCTACAGCATCCCCGCCGCCTCGTGCAGCAGCGCTTCCGTGGTCTCCCAGTCGATGCAGGAGTCGGTGATGGACTGGCCGCGGATGAGCTGGTCGAGCGGCTTGGGAAAGGTTTGGCTGCCGGCCACGAGATTGCTCTCGAGCATCGCGCCGATGATCGCGCGGTCGCCGCCGGCGCGCTGGCGGACGATTTCGCGGAAGACATCCGGCATCTTCTCGCAGTCCTTCCCGCAGTTGGCGTGCGAGGCATCGATCACCAGGCCGGGCGGCAGCTTGGCGGACTCCAGCGCGGTGCGGGCGGCGGCGATACTGGCGGCATCGTAGTTCGGCCCATGGTCGCCACCGCGCAGGATGACGTGGCAGTCGGGATTCCCCGTGGTGGTGACGGAGGAGGCGATGCCTTCCTCGGAGACGCCGAGGAAGGTCTGCGGGCGGGAGGCGGCCTTCACCGCATTGATCGCCGCGACCAGGTCGCCGGAAGTCGTGTTCTTGAAGCCGACCGGCATCGAGAGCCCGGACGCCATCTGCCGGTGCGTCTGGCTCTCCGCGGTGCGCGCGCCGATGGCCGACCACGAGACGAGGTCCGCGATGTATTGCGGCGTGATGGGGTCGAGCAGCTCCGTGGCGGTCGGCAGGCCGAGGTCGATCACGCTGCGGAGGAAGTGCCGGGCGCGGCGGAGGCCCTCGGGGATATCGTCCGTGCCGTCCAGGTGCGGGTCCATGATCAGGCCCTTCCAGCCCACGGTGGTGCGTGGTTTTTCAAAATAGACGCGCATCACCACGTAGAGCTTTTCCCGCAGGCGCTCGGCCAGGGCGGCCAGGCGGTGGGCGTATTCCAGCCCGGCCTCCGTGTCGTGGATCGAGCACGGGCCGACGATCACCAGGAAGCGCGGGTCATTCCCGGAAAGCAGGGTGCGCAGGGTGACGCGGGATTGCGCCACGAAGTTCGCCCGGGAGTCGCCGCGCGGGATCTCCGCCTGCAGGCGGGCAGGGGACGGCAGCGGGACATTGCGGGCGACGTGGAGGTCGGTGACGCGCGAGGACATGCCGCTAGGAAGAAGTGGCAAGGGCGAAGTGCCAAGTGCCAAGAGAGACACGATCTGGCACCGCGCGGGAGGGCTTTCGCGGCGGGAGAATGGATTTCCTGCGGGCGCACGCGGCCCTGCATTCCCGTGATGGCAATAAAGTCGCTGGAAATCGCCGGAAATTACCCTTCCTTCCGCGAGATGGAGGTTTGACACGTCCGCGGGCGGCTGGTTGTTTCCTGCAACCTAGCAATTAATTCAAAAAAACGCCCCGCATGAGCGAAAACGAAATCCCACCGCCGAAGGCCACTTCTTCGATCCCAGCACCACGCGGGACGTCCTCGATCCCGGCCTCGAAGCAGACTTCCTCCATCCCGCTGAAAAAGGAAACCGTGCGGGTGACCCTGAAGGCGTCCGACGCGCCGCCAGCCGCCCCGGGAGCCCCGGTGCTGGCCGCCACGAAGCCCCCGATGCCGACCGGCGTGGGTGCTCCTCCGGCCCCGTCCCTCGCTCCTACCGCCCCGGCACCTACCGTGGGCGCGCCGAAGGCTCCGGCCCCGGCCCCGACCATCGCTCTCCGCCCCGCCGGTGCTCCTACCGCCCCGGCTCCGGCCCCTACGATCCGCCTGAATACCCCGGGTGCCCCCACGGCTCCCGGCGCACCGGCACGCACCGTCCCGCTCGGCGCCGGTCCGGCCGCCGCAGGTGCCACCGTGTCCCTGCCAAAGGCCACCGTGCAGCTCCAGCCGCCGACCCAGCCGCTCGGCACCGCCACCCCGACCTTCTCCACCTCGCCGACCATCCGGACCGAGGAAGACGAGTCCGAGAAGGGTGAAGCCGTCGCAGGCATCCTGTCCATCGTCGGCTTCCTCGCCGCCGCTGCCGTGCTCGTCATCCAGTTCATGACCTTCAACATCTGGAGCACCGAAGGCATCGGCCAGTTGTTCGAATAATCCTCTTCCGAACTTCCGATCACCGAACTTCCGATCATGATCTATCCCATCATCACCTTCCTCCTCGGAGCAGCCGTCCTGGCCATCGCCATGACCGCCGGCAACCTGCCGCTCTGAGGTTTTTCCAGAGACCGTTTACGCAAGGACCGCACTGCCCCCGGGGTGGTGCGGTCCTTGACTTTTTCAGGACCCTATCCACCTTCCGCGCATGGCTCAGCAATTCAACGAAAGCAATTTCCAATCCGAAGTCATCGACTCCACCCAGCCGGTCCTCGTGGACTTCTGGGCGGAATGGTGCGGACCTTGCAAGATGATCGGCCCCGTCATCGACCAGCTTTCCGGTGAACTGGAAGGCCAGGCCAAGGTGGGCAAGGTCAACGTCGACGAAGCCCGCGAGCTGTCCGTGAAGTACGGCGTGAAGAGCATCCCGCTGCTTCTCTTCTTCAAGGACGGCGAGGTGAAGGACCAGATCGTCGGCGCGAACGTGACCAAGGACATGCTCAAGCAGAAGCTGCTGGCACTGGCCTGAGCCGCGACTTGATTTCGATTTTCCCCGAGGGCCGGCCGGAGCAGATGTCTCCCGCCGGCCTTCTTGTTTTCCCGCATGCGGCTCACCACGCGGGCGGCTGCTCGACGAACGCGGGCTCCGGCCTCTCGCTGCCGTAGTAGCGGTGGAAGACGGGGCAGGCCGAGCCGGACAGCGGCGGCACCAGCCAGGACCAGTCTCCCGGCACCTCACGGCCGCAGCCTTCCTCATTCCGCACGTGCTGCATGAACTGCGTGGAGGCGGTGTGGTGGTCCACGATCGCGACCCCGGCCTCGCGGTAGGAGTGCAGCACCGCGGTATTCAGCTCCACCAGCGCGCGGTCCTTCCAGAGCATCCGGCGGGCGGTGCGGTCGATCCCCATCTTCTCCGCGATCACTGGCAGCAGGTTGTAGCGCGATTCATCGCCGAAGTTCCGCGAACCGATCTCCGTGCCCATGTAGTAGCCGCTGAAGGGCGCGGCGGGAAAGCGCAGCCCGTCCCCGACCAGTGCCATGTCCGAGATGACGGGCACCGCATGCCACTTCAGCCCCAGCTCCGCGAACCATGGCAGGTCCGGGTGATGGATCGCCACCTCCAGCACCGCGTCCGCGGGGAGGGTGTAGAGGCGCGGCCGGTCGCCGGGGACATCGATCACCAGCGGCAGGATGTCGAAGGCGGTGCGCTCCCGCGGCGGCTGCCAGCCCATCTCCATGACCCGCGCGGTGAAGTCCGCCTGATCCGGATCTCCCAGCACGCTGCCATCCGCCGCGCGATACCCGGCGTAGCGGACGAGCTGGCGATTCCAGATGCGGATGCCGCGCTCACCCTCCGCCGCCGGGGCGAAGAGAGTCACGGCGGAGCGGATTTTTCCGCCATTCGTCGAGTGGCGCAGGTGGGCCACGCAGGCCTCGAAGATCTCGTCTGCGCCAGTCGCAGTGCGCGCGTTGAGCAGCTCGAGGGTGTTCCAAAAGAGCCTGCCGATGCAGCGGGCATTGTTCCGCCAGGCGATTCTCGCGAGCTGGGTGAGGTCGTCGGCGGTCGGCATGTGCGGGGGGAAAGTGAGGCATCCCGGGCGATGCGCCATCGCAAATCGATGGCGGCATCAAGTCACCCTCGCGTCTTGCCTCTCCCCGCCCGGCGCGTCTGAATCCGCGGCGCATGGCCCGCCCCGGATTGATCCTCAAGCTCAGTTGCCCCGACCAACCCGGCATCGTGGCAAAGATCGCCAGCTACGTCGCGGGCCACCGGGGAAACCTGATCGAGTTCGCCCAGTTCACCGACAAGCTCTCGCTGAAGTTCTTCGCCCGGCTCGAGATCGAGACCGGCGAGCTGGACGTGGACCCGGAGGATTTCATCGAGGGCTTCGGCACGCTCGGCCGCTCGATGCGCGCGCAGTGGCACTTCCGCCGCCTGCCGTACAAGATGCGCACGGCCGTGCTGGTGACGAAGACCGACCACTGCCTGAATGAGATCCTCTGGCGCGCGGAGATCGGCGAGCTGCCGGTGGAAATCACCAGCATCATCGGGAATCGCGATGCCTGCCGCGGCATCGCCGAGCGCGCGGGCATCCCCTTCCACCTCATCGGGATGGATGGCGGGGAAAAGGCCGCAGGCTTCACCCGCATCCGCGAGATCCTGCAGGAGGAGAAGGTGGAGCTCACCGTGCTCGCGCGCTTCATGCAGATCCTGCCGGATGACTTTTGCCGCGAGTTCCAGGGGCGGCTCATCAATATCCACCACAGCTTCCTGCCCGCCTTCATCGGTGCGAATCCGTACCAGCAGGCCTACGCGCGCGGCGTGAAGCTCATCGGCGCGACGTGCCACTACGTCACCGCGGACCTCGATGCCGGGCCCATCATCGAGCAGGAGGTGGAGCGCGTGCAGCACTTCCACGCGCCGAATGACCTCGTCCGCCTCGGCCGGAATTGCGAGCGCATCGCCCTGGCAAAGGGCATCCGCTACCACGTCCACGACCGCACCATCATCGACGGCCACAGGGCAATCGTGTTTCCGGATTGAGATCGGGCACGTGGCGAAACGTCCAAGTGGTGGCGAAACGAATTCGTAGCGAAACGACTGCGTCGTTTCGGCTGTGCGAGGCGTGAAGGAAAATCGCCACTCGGATATCAAGATACGGGCTGCCCCCAAGCCAGAACGACGAAGTCGATCTGCTACGCTACAGATGTGGCGGGGAGAAGGGGCGGGACGCGCCTTCAACGGACTGGGGCAGGATGCCCCAGCTACGAGGGTGGGCGGGGCTACTTGGGCGCGGGTGTTGCCTCTGGCTCTACCTCTGCCTGTGGCTTTTCCTTGGCTTCCGCTTCGGGCTTGGCGTCTGGCTTGGCGTCCGCTTTGGCGTCGGCCTCGGGGGGAGGGTTCAGCGTGGGGTCCTTGACGGGCATTTCAATGTCGTCGGCGAGGTCATCGAGGTCCGGGCCGTCGCTGACGATGAGGTGGATGGGCTTGTCGTCCTTTACTCGGATGATGAGGCGATACTCGCGGCCCCAGGCATCCTGGGGGACCTTGTCCATGATGCGGACCCAGCGTCGGGGGAAGGGGGCGAGGTCGGGCTTTTCGACGAGGGCCTTGAGGCCTTGCTTCTCGGTGGGGAAGTCTCCGCTCTGAAGCCGGTACATGAGGAGTGCGGCGGAGATCGTGCGGCCATCCGCCTCGACACGCTGGAGCTTCAGCTTTTCCGTGCGGGCCTTGAGGAGCCCGGTGACGATGCCGTCGCCTTTCACCTCATCCTTGGCTTTGTCCCGGTCCTTGTCCTGGTCTTTGGCATCGGCGGCGGGAGCGGTGGAAAGGCAGGGGAGGATGAGGAGGGCGGCGAGGGAGAGGGCGCGGGGTTTTTTCATGGCCGGGGAGGGGATGATGAAGGGCGAGCGGCGAGGAGCGCAGCGCGCTCAGGAGCGGGTGAAGTGATAGCGGGCGCTCTCGAGGATGCCGCAGGCGATTTCCTCGGTCTCGAGGCCGGCGGTCTCCAGCTCGAGATCGGCGATCTCATGGTAGAGCGGGCTGCGCTCTATGATGAGCTTTTCGATCCTTTCGCGCGGATTCGCGGTCTGGAGGAGCGGGCGGTCGCGATTGCGGGCGGTGCGCTGGAGGATGACGTCCACGGGGGCCTGCAGCCAGACGACGTAGCCGAGCTGGGAGAGGAGCCGCCGGTTCGCGCGGCGGCCGACGATGCCGCCGCCGGTGGCGATGATGCGGCGCGGGGTGCCGGGGGCGGAGAGCTCATTCAGCACGGCGCTCTCCAGCTCGCGGAAGGCCTGCTCGCCGCGGCGGGCAAAGATGTCGGTGATGGTCAGGCGGGCCTTTTCCTCGATGAGGTGGTCGGTATCCACGAGGGGGTAGCCGAGCATGGTCTGGAGCTTTCGCCCCACGGTGGTCTTCCCGCAGCCCATCAAGCCGACGAGCACGATGTTCTTGGGAAGTCCGTCGGCGGGTTGCATGGCGGGATCGTAACGGCGGCCCGGGGGCGCGGAAAGATCCAATCCTGCGAATGTAAATACGGGCGCTAAATCCGGGCTGGCCCGCCGCGCCACGGGTGGCCAAGCTCGCGCCGTGCCCGAGATTGAGACCCGCATCCTGTCCGCCGAGGAAGAAGACATGAAGACCGCCGTGAGCCAGGCCACCGCCTTGCTCGCCGCCGGGGAAATCGTGGCCGTGCCCACGGAGACGGTGTATGGCCTGGCGGCGGATGCCTTCAATGCGGATGCGGTGGCGAAGGTCTTCGCCGCGAAGGAGCGGCCGGCATTTGACCCGCTGATCGTGCACATCTCGTCGCTGAAGGAGCTGCCGGAGGTGGCGGAGCTGCCGGAGGACATCGCGCCGGTGGTGAAGAGCCTGGCGGGGGCGTTTTGGCCGGGGCCGCTGACGATCGTGCTGCCGAAGTCGGCGAAGGTGCCGGACATCGTGACGAGCGGGCTGCCGACGGTGGCGGTGCGGCAGAGCGGGAGCGTGATTTTCCGCCAGATCGGCAAGGCGCTGGGCCGGCCGATCGCGGCGCCGAGTGCGAACCGGTTTGGCCGCATTTCGCCGACATCGGCGAGCGCGGTGATGAAGGAACTGGACGGCCGCATCCCGCTGATCATCGACGGCGGTGCGTGCAGCGAGGGCGTGGAGAGCACGATCGTGAAGATCGAGTCGCGGGGCGAGCAGCGCCCGCTGATCCATGTGCTGCGGGCGGGCCCGGTGACGAAGGAGGACCTGCAGAAATTTGGCAAGGTGGTGATCCAGAAGCGCTTGGTCTCCGAGCATCCGGAGGCACCGGGCCAGCTCGCGAGCCACTATGCGCCGCTGACGCCGCTGCTGATGTTTGAGAAGCCGGAGGACTTCAAGCCGGAGCCGGGGAAGAAGTACGGCCTGCTGAGCTACCGCGGCGATCCGAAGGCGGGCTACATCGATCTGCACGAGTGGGAAGTGGTGGAGGAGCTGAGCCCGGGCAGCGGCAAGCTGATCGAGGCGGCGGTGCGGCTCTTCTACGTGATGCGGCACCTGGACGAGCAAGGGCTGGACGCGATCGTGGCGGAGCCGGTGAGCGAGACGGGCCTGGGCGTGGCGATCATGGACCGCCTGAGACGCGCGGCGGTGGGGAGGGAGTGATTTGGGATTGTGGACTGCGGATTGGTTGGGCGGGAGTTGGATGGGTCGGCGGAGCCGGGAGTGCTGGCTTTGGCCGGCTTGGAGGGTGGGCGAAGTATGGGTAGGAGCTGCTTTTCGTAAGCAGGCCCCGCTGGGAGCGCGTGCCACCGGCTCGCTTGGAAAGTTCGGCGAAGCCACTCATAGAGCCCGCCTTCCCAAAGGCCTCCCATCAAAGCCGCTTTCACCCTACGTTCCCACGACCGTCCAAGCGAGCCAGTGGCACGCGCTCCCAGGGGGCCGCCATCGTAGTCCGCATCGCTGTGTGTGCGGCCCGCCGGTCCGACGAAGCTGCGAAGAAAGCCTGCCTTCATCAGAGACGTCGCCAAGAGCGGCAGATGCAGCCCGCAGCGATCACTGCTTCGCCGCACGCGGAGCGATGCGGACCACGATGCGGACCACGATGCGGACCACGATGGGGGCGCGCTTGGATGGTCGTGTGAACGCAAGGGTAAGAGCTGCTTTCTTGTGAGCGTCTCGGGGAGTCGTGCTGGACTGGTGGCTTCACCGATCTGTCCAAGCCGGCTGAAGCCAGCGCTCCCGGCTGCGCCGATCAGAGGCACGGGGTTTCCATCGGCATGGAGAACTGCTTCGGGCCGGTCTGATGACCGGCGCTCCCAGGGGCTGTTTACACTCCGGCGGGGACTCGGGCGGTCTTTTCCAGCTCGCTTGCCAGCCGGGTCGCCAGCGCCGCGGTGTGGAGGCGGAGCTCGGGGACGGCGGTGGCTTCGAAGTAGCGCGCCCGCAGCATGGGGCCGGTGACATACAGCCACTCCAGCGGGAAGCCATCGCGGCTGACGGCGCGGTAGTCGTGGTGGATCTCCGCACCGAGGCGGAATTCATCCGGCACGAGGAAGCCGCGGCGGAGGAGATTCGTGATGAGCGGGTGCTGGATGGTCGTGATGTCGCGCGCGGGGCCGGTGGCGTCGATGATGTGGTCGGCATCCAGCCAGCGGGTGACGGCGGCGCGATTCCGCGGGGCGAGGCCGAGGCGCAGGCGGCCGTCGCGGTTTTCCACGGAGACGATGGTGCCGCGCTTCAGGTCCAGCTTCCCCTCGTCGATGAGGGTCTGGAATTTGTGGAAGGTCTCGGGCGCGCACTGGTGGCGGTGCACTTCCCAGAAGGGGCTGATGAAGCGGAGGAACTTCCGCCGGTCGCGCGAGGACATCTCCTGCCACAGCGACGGCGTGGCCGGGCGCAGCGCGGCGAAGACATCGCGCCAATCCCCGCCCTCGGAGGTGTGGCGGGTGACGGCCTGGCGGAAGAGACGGAGGCTGCGCGGCAGGTCGGAATCCGGCAGCTCGTCCAGTTCCGGCGGTGCCACGCGGGACGCGGCCTGGTAGGGGCGCGGCAGCAGGCCATTGCGAGAGATCGCGTGGATGGCGGCGGGGGTGCCGCGGCGTTCCAGCTCCAGCACGGCATCGATCATCGTGAGACCGGTGCCGATGACGAGGACGGTCTCGCCGGGCTTCACCTGGTCAAAGGTGGAGGTCTTCCGCGCGGGCAGCGTGTGCTGCGCCCAGAGCGAGCTGGAGAAGGCCGAGCCCTGGTTCCCGGTGGCGAGCACCACGCGGGAGCACATCAGCGCGGTCTGGTCCTTCAGCGTCAGCACGGCGACGCTGCTGCCGGGATTTGTCTGCACGTCGATGACTGCGCGGTGATCGACGCGCAGGTTGCTACAGTTCTTCCGCGCTTCTTCCAGGCAGTGCTTGATGTAGTCGCCGTAGATGCGGCGCGGAAGGAAGTCGTCCGGTGTGATCTGCTCGCCGAGCACGCGGCGGGCGAACTTGAAGAAATGGTCCGGCTCGTCCTGATACGCGCTCATGCGGCGCGCGGGGATATTCAGCACGGCGTGCGCGTCGTCCCGGCGATACGCGAGACCGGGCCCAGCCTCGGGGCTTTCCTCGAAGAGGATCACCGGCCGGTCCGGCAGGCGCAGCGCGAGGTGGATGGCGGTGAAGGTGCCGCTGAAGCCGCCGCCGATGACGGCCACGGGGGTCTGGGTCTGGCTCGCGCTCATGATGGGACGTGGGTGGAAAGGGGTTGGGTAAAGCAGTTAGAATGGTAGAGTATTTCGTGAAAAAACTGCCGGCCGCCTCCTGGTGGGAGACGACCGGCAGCCATCCGTTCCACAGCTCAAGAAATCTTCTGACAGGCGGCCACCTTGCTGCCGAGCTGGCGGCTGAGACGTGTCTGCGCGTGGAGCACGCGGACGAGGAAGCGCGCCACCGCGTGGATCGACCGCGGGTCATCCCAGCCGGAGGGCACCAGCAGGCGGAGCTGCCAGCGCTCCTCCGGGTGCACCGGCTTCACCTGCAGTGCGGTTGGCACGGCGATGCGGCCGCGCAGCGCGGGGATGGTCACGCCCACGGACTTGATCGCCTGATGGAGTGTCGGCGGGATCTCCCCGGCGACGGTGAAGCTCTGCACGTCCGCGGCATGGACCTCGATGAGCCCGTGGGACGCCTGGTTCTTGAATTGCTCGGCGAGGTGGCCCAGCAAGTCCCAGTCCTGCAGGTCCGGCGCGTCTTCATCCAGCTCCAGCGCCACGGGATTTGCCACCGGGAGCAGGCGCAGGATCGCATTTCCCGCCACGCGGGGGTGCTGCGTCAGGATCTCGATGAACTGGAGCAGCACCTGCGAGGCGAGCTGCGAGGTCGGGGTATTCCACCCGACGAAGCCGACCACCGGGCGGTCCTCCCGGTCGTGCCCGGGGCCCACGTGGGTGAAGACGGGCGCGCCGTATTTGAAGCCGAGGTAGTAGAGGGGAAAATCGATCCTGCCCGTGAGGTGCTCGGAGAATTCGCAATGCTCGACGTAACCTTGGAGGAGATTCCTCAGGTTCTTGCGCAGGTCGGGATGCAAGGTCGTGATGTGCATGATTCGGTAGGGTTCGGATTTTAAGGAAAAGGCCCGGCCGAAAGCCCGTGCCTATTTCCTACCTAATCGTATATTTTCACCCGTCGAGGGAAAATTTCGCGCCGCGGTTGCCCGGGGTTGTCTTCGGAATTCGGTGCAGACCTTGATCCAGAGCGCCTTACTCCACCCCGTAGGCCGCCAGCACGTCGGCGGATTTCTTTGCCTCCAGGAGCTTGAGGGCCTCCTTCCGGTGGTCCTTTGCCTCGTCGCCGGGGTCGATTTCCTTCTGCTCTTTCTTCCCCACGGCCTCGGTGAGCTTCCCGCCCGCTTCGGTGGTGGCGCTGCGCGTGAGGCGGCGGACGCAGGTCTCGCCCTTGTCATCGTAGTAGTAGCGGTCCTCGGTGCGGGTATCGATGGTCTTCGGCTTCTCGTCCGTGGAGTCGGGGTGGAATTGCCAGTAGGTCGTGATGACGTAGGCAAAGAAGAGCTTCCCGTTCTTGTAGTAGTAGTGCTCGTCGATGACGGCGTGGTCGCCTGCGCCGTAGGAGGCGGTGACGGTTTTCCAGCCGTCGTCGTAGTCGCGCAGGACGACGTCGCCGCTCATCGGCTCGCTGGATGCCTCGAAGGCGATCTTCCGCTCGGCGGTGTGCTTCGCCTTCTGGACCGTCTCATACCATTTCCGGATCTCCGTTACCCGCTCCCCCGGCTCCGCCATCGCAGGCGCGGCAAGACAGATCATGGCGAGATAGGGCAACGCGGTTTTCATGGTCATGGCGTGTCACATGAGCACGCATTCCGCTGCCGCGCAACTTGCTCTCATCGCCCGAGGTGCCGCAGGCGGAGCGCTGGCTTCAGCCGGCTTGGATGGGCGGGCGAACGCGCCTTCAAAGCCACTTCACACCAAGGGCCGCCCTGAGAGCGCGTGGCCACTGGTCCGCTTGGAAAGTCCGGCGAACGCACCTTCAAAGCCACGCCGGCACCGGGTGCCAACCCTGGGAGCGCCGGTCATTAGACCGGCCCGAGCGGTCCCCGGCGGATGGCCGCGTGTGGCGGGGAGAAATCGCCCGCAAGCTCCGATCCTCTTCCACAGGGCCAAGGGCCCGGCCATTCCTCAGCCCCGGCCATCGGCCGGGGTATGTCGTGCAGGAGATTCCGGCGGCCTGAAGGGCAGCGATACGTGGAAGGTTTCTCTCACCGGGATGCGATGAGGCGGGCAGGCGTGAAAGGTTGCGCTTTCCTGCGGATCTTCCTGCGGACTGCGAGGGCGGAAACAGCGCTCGTTCGTGGCGGCGTTCATCCCCCGATATCGCAGCCCTTCAGGCCGCCGATCCGGGGCATTGCCCAACCCCGGCCGATGGCCGGGGCTGAGGGATGGCCGGGCCGTTGGCCCTGTGGAGGGACGCGGGTGAAAGCGGGCATCACCGATAGCTTCCCCGGACCGGCGGCCGCACTTGGAGCGATGCGGACCACGATGGCGCAGGGTTTTCGTCGGCATGGAGAAGTGCCTCGGGCCGGTCTGATGACTGGCGAAGCAACCCTCAAAGCCGCCTTTCACCGGGTGCCCCGCTGGGAGCGCGTGGCCACTGGCCCGCTTGGAAAGTTCGGCGAAGTAACCTGTGGAGCGTGGCTTCTTGGAGGGCTTTAGATGGGAGCAGCTTTTTCCTTGGGTTCGCATGACCGTCCAAGCGAGCCGGTGGCACGCGCTCCCAGGGGCTTCAGGTGAAAGCAGCTTTTACCCTTACTTCGCACGACCGTCCAAGCCGGCTGAAGCCAGCGCTCCCGGCTGCGCCGAGCTTCTCGCGCTCCGCGTTGTGCCGAAGAATCGATGACCGATGACCTATCGACGATAACCCCAATCACAAACTCACCCGCTGGATCTTCCCCGGCGACCGGGAAAGGAAGCGCCGCGAGAGATCCTCGAATTGATCCGAGAGGTCCGTGAGGTGGATCTGCAGGCTGCCGGTTTCGGTGTCCGGCTTTTCCGTGAGGAGGTCGAGCTCGGTCAGGCGGGACTTCACCAGCTCCGCGCACGTCGTGGCGGAGTCCACGAGGCGCACGCTGTCCGGCAGGAATTTCTTTAGCACGGGAATGAGCAGCGGGTAGTGCGTGCAGGCCAGCATCAGCGTGTCGATGCCGCGGTCGAGCATCGGGTCGAGATACGTGTGCAGCGCGGCGTGGGTCGCGGGGTGGTCCAGCCAATCCTCTTCCACCAGCGGCACCAGCAGCGGCGCGGGCGTGGCGTGGATGATCAGCCCGGTGCGGCGCAGCGCGAGCGCGTGCTGATACGCGTGCGAGCGCACGGTGCCGCGCGTGGCGATGATGCCGATGCGTTGCGCGCCCTCGTCTGCGAGGACCGCTTCCACCCCGGGCTCGATGACGCCGATGACGGGCACCTGATACCGCTCCTGCAGCGAGGGCAGCGCGTGGGCGGTGGCCGTATTGCAGGCGACCACCACGGTCTTCACCCCGCGGTCGAGCAGGAAGCGGACGTCCTCATGCGAGAATTGCCGGATCGTCTCCGGGCTCTTCGATCCATAGGGCAGGCGCGCCGTATCGCCGAGATACACGATGTCCTCGGCGGGCAGGAGTTGCTGCAAGGCGCGCACGACGGTCAGCCCGCCGACACCGGAATCGAAGACGCCTAACGGGGCATTACGCATGGCCGGGAGGAAAGCCGGGAATCCCCCGCGCGGGAAGCGGAAAGAGGGCGTTGCACGTCGGCCCCGGGAAGGATAATCAGGGGGCGTGAACGGAAAGATCGAAGTGGCGATCGTCGGCGGCGGACCGGCCGGCTGCACCCTGGCGGCCCTGCTTGCCCAGCGGGGCATCCGCACCCTCGTATTCGACGATGACAAGCGCCCGGAGCTGCTCGTCGGCGAGTCCCTGCTGCCGCGCGTGGTGAAGCTGATGCGACGCCTCGGCATCGAGGACCGGGTGAAGGAATTCTCCCAGTTCAAGCCCGGCGTCGGCTTCATTTCCCGCGACAGCAGCCGCCTCGATTTCTTCTTCCCGCAAAAGGCGATCAAGGGGATGCCGAACTACGCGTACAACATCCCGCGGCCCGAGTATGACAATCTCCTCCGCACCCGCGCGCAGGAGCTGGGCGTGACTTTTGTAAAGGGCCGCGCCGCGCTGGAGCAGGGCACGGATGGCCGGGAAATCCAGCTCACCGCCGAGTGCCTCGCCTCCGTGCCGGAGCTGGGCGGCGTACATCCAAAGCTGCTGGTGGACTCCACCGGCCGGGCGCGTGCTTTCGCGAAGGTCATCGGCATCGGAGCGAAGCGCGGGAAGCGCAACGACGTGGCCTACTTCGCGCACTTCGAGAATTTCGACGTCGAGGCGATGCAGGAGGGCCAGGTGGTCATCACCACGCTGGAGCACGGCTGGAGCTGGCGCATCCCGCTGCCCGGCCGCCTGTCCGTCGGCGTGGTGGTGGACAAGTCCTGCCTGAAGGGCCACGGGGACAATCCCGAGGAGCGCCTGGAATCCATCATCGATGCCGAGCCGCTGCTTGCCAAGGCAGGCCAGGGACGCCGCCGCGTGACGCCGGTGATGACGTACACGAATTACCAGCTCATCTCGGACCGCGGCCACGGCCCCGGCTGGGTGGCCACGGGGGATGCCTTCGGCTTCGTCGATCCCATGCTCTCGCCCGGGCTCTTCATGGCGATGCATTCGGCGGACCTCATCGACCAGCATGCGTTTTCGCAGGGAGCTGGCATCCTCGACCAGCCGGCGAAGCTCTCGCGGGCATTCGACAAGGTCTTCGAGGAAATGCTCGATTGGCATGAGGCGTGGGCGGAGCTCATCGAGTACTTCTACGACGGCCGCATGTATGCGCTGCACTCCGCGGGCGCGCAGCTCTCCGAGAAGTATGGCGAGGCCGCGCTGCCGCGCCTGATGGAGCGCCACCTGACGAAGCAGATCACCCGCCTGCTCTCCGGCGTGGCCACGCGCAGCCGTTATGGACGCGGGCTGTTGAGATTTTCGCTGAAGCACCTCGTCTGGGACGTGGCGCCTGCGGAGACGTATGCGATCCGCGGGTAAAGCATTTCACACAAAGTCGTAGCCGCTTGTGCGGGATGATTGGGGTCGGCTCTCTCAAGGGATTGAGGCCTTCAGTTCACCGCGAAAGGACGCGAAAAAGCGCGAAATCTAAAGGCAGGAAGAAAATCCCAATTAAGAAAATTTCGCGGGATTTCGCGTTTTTCGCGGTTCGATCTTCCTCTCTCTCTTCCACGCGCGGTGGCTACAATTCAGAGTGAAATGCTCTAAAGGGTGACGGGCGGTCTTCCGGGTGTGGAGAGGCTGAGAAATTGCCAAAGCACGCTGCCCGCACATCTACCCGAGCAGCTTTGCCGCAAAGGTGGCGAGCTCGATGAAGACCTGCTCCACCGCGCTCGGCTCGCGGTAGTCGGTGGTGTAGATTCCCCAGCGCCGCTCGATGGGTGCGCCCGGCACTTTCACCTGCACCAGCCTGCCCGCGTCGAGCTCCCGCCGCGCCACCCAAGGTGCGGCGATGCCCACGCCATGGCCGGTCCGCAGCAGGGCGGAGAGCGAGCCCATGTCTCCCACCACCACGGGATCGCGAGGCTTCACGCGGAGTTTCCAGAAGTAGTCCGCCACCATCGGTCCGGTCTCCGCGGTTCGCGCGTGGAGCAGGTACTGCATGCCTGCCATGGCCTCGGCGGAGGGTTCCTCGCCATCGCTCCACGGGTGCGCGGGACCGACGAGGAATGCCATGCAGTCGCGGAAGACGGGCAGGAAGAACTTCCCGTCCGGACTGGCCTGCCGCAGGCCAAAGGCGAGATCGAGATCCCCCGCGGCGAGCCGTGGCAGCAGCTCGCGGCTGTCCCCGGCCACCACCACCGGCTCGCAGTCCGGGAAGTAGTCCTGGAACTCCCGCACCACCGCGGGCAGCAGGCACTCGAAGAGCGAATACGGCGCGCCGATGCGGATCTGCCGCTGCTTCATCCCGCGCATCGCATCCAGCTCGCGCTCCACCTTCCTCAGAAGCCGTCTGAAAAATAACTCATGCTGTAATTCTCGCCAGCATGCGCCTCGACATCGACAGGTGGATGAGGGCTT